>CAYMCV010000001.1:0-4946 GCA_964389005.1 uncultured Lachnospiraceae bacterium
GAGGTCACAGAATCGGCATTTGCTGACTCACCGCAACATGTAATACATATGGTAAATCAATTGATTCACCATGGGTTTACTGTGGAAATCGACGATTTTGGAAGCGGATATTCGTCACTCAACACACTCAAGGATGTTCAGGCTTCCATATTAAAATTAGACATGAAGTTCTTTTCGGAGACGGAGTATTCGGAACGCAGCGGTAATATCATCGAATCGGTGGTTCGTATGGCCAAGTGGCTTGGCATGGCTGTCATCGCAGAAGGTGTTGAAAAAGAGGAACATGCGGATTATCTCAAATCTATCGGATGTTACTATATTCAAGGGTTCTTGTATGCACGTCCCATGCCGGTTGCGGATTATGAGGCGTTATTGGGCGATAATGATCACGAGCGGAGATTGACCAGGCTGAAGACGGTAACGACATTGGATAACAGTCAATTCTGGAATCCGACGTCGTTGGAGACATTGATTTTTAACAGTTATGTCGGTGGCGCATGCATTTTGGAGCAATATCGAGGCAAACTGGATTTGCTTCGTGTCAACAATCGGTATCTGAAAGAAATCGGGAGTCTGATTAGCGGTGAAGTTAACTTTGTGAATTTAAATCCGACGAATTATTTGGATCAAAAGAACTTAGAACTTCTTAATCAGACGTTACTTGCAGCCGCAGAAACCAAGAAAGAAACTTACTGTGAATTGCATATCGAAAATGTTCGAAATGAAACAGAGTATATCAGATATAACATTCGCATGATTGCCTGTACGCAGGACAGGAGTCTGTTTTATTGTGTCATATTGAACTTGACGGAGCAACGTGTCGCGGAGCGGGAACTTGCAGAAGAGAAAGAGTGGCGAAAAAACCATGCCAAAAAGCTGATATCCGTTCAGGATATGCTTCCGATCGCATTATCAACAATGATGGCTGAATCGGCGGATATTGCTTTTATCAAAGATACGAACCGACGTTATATCGCATGCAGCAAACCGGCTGCGGAAAGTCTGGGCTTCCGGAATGTGTGTGATATCCTTGGAAAAACCGATTATGACTTATTTTCAGAAGAAGTAGCGAAGCAATTTGAAGCAGAAGATGCGAAGATTTATGAACGTGGCGAGGCAATTGTGGGTTATGTCATGGAAATGAAGGTTCGAGGAAAGGATTATGTTCTGAACACATCGAAGTATCCGTTATTGGACAATGAGGGAAATGTCGTCGGCATGTATTCTGTATGCATCGATATAACCAAAAGCAAGAAAGCGGAAGAACGATTACGTATACTTGAGGAGAAGTATCATTTAGCCGAAGAACAATAAGTTTTTTGTTAAAATTGCTTTATAATTTTTATACAATTTGATAGAATAAGAGTTAAGAGTATTTACATTTGCACGATGCGCTTGCAGATGCGGATGCCAAAGGAAAACGGGAGGCTACATATGAAGCTTACTTTTGTCGGAGCCGCACATGAGGTCACGGGTAGTTGTCATTACCTGGAAGCATGTGGGAAACACATTTTGGTTGATTGCGGGATGGAACAGGGGGTTGATGTATTTGAGAATTGTGAGATTCCCGTAGACGATGCGTTGATTGATTATGTATTACTGACGCATGCGCATGTGGACCATTCGGGATTGTTACCGCTCATTTACAGTCGAGGATTCAGAGGACAGATTATTACGACGGATGCAACCGCAGATTTGTGCAGCATTATGTTGCGAGATTGTGCACATATCCAGATGCAAGAAGCAGAATGGCGTGCGCGAAAGGGGAAACGAAGTTCCGGCATCGAGAAAGCGGAACCCATTTATACGATGGAGGATGCGGACGGCACGATCAAGAGAATTATTCCGCACCACTATGACAAAATATATGATTTATGTGATGGAATACAAGTTAGATTTACAGATATAGGCCATCTTTTGGGATCTGCCAGCATCGAAGTATGGATGACGGAAGGCAATGAAACGAAGAAGATTGTTTTCTCCGGCGACATCGGTAATTATAATCAGCCTTTACTGCGAGATCCGGCGAGAACAGCTTTTGCAGATTACGTGGTGATGGAATCAACATACGGTAATCGGTTGCACAGTTCGGAGCGTCCGGACTATGTGGGCGAATTGACCAAGATTCTGCAGCAGACATTTGACAGAGGAGGTAATGTTGTCATTCCTTCCTTTGCAGTCGGCAGAACACAGGAGATGTTATATTTCCTGCGTAAAATCAAAGCCGAAGGTTTAGTCAGAGGGCACGAGGATTTTCCGGTTTATGTTGACAGCCCGTTGGCGGTGGAGGCAACCGGCATCTTCCACAAAGATGCGTTGCATTGTTATGATGAAGAAGCGATGGATTTGTTGCGACAGGGAATCAATCCGATTACATTTCCGGGGCTGCAATTATCAATTACAAGTGACGAATCCAAAGCCATTAACTTTGAAGACACCCCAAAAGTCATTCTATCCGCTTCGGGAATGTGTGAAGCGGGGCGTATTCGCCATCATCTGAAACACAATTTGTGGCGTGAGGAATGTACAATTCTGTTTGTCGGATATCAGGCAATCGGTACGCTCGGGCGTGCATTGGTTGACGGAGTACCGGAAGTGAAATTGTTCGGCGAACCGATTGAGGTTCGCGCAGAGATACTGACGCTTGCCGGATTAAGCGGCCATGCAGACAAAAAAGGTCTTTTGGATTGGGTGAATGCTTTTGAAGAGAAGCCGCAGCGTGTCTTCGTGGTACACGGAGAAGATACCGTTTGTGATGAATTTACACAGTGCTTACAGGATGAATACGGATTCAGCGCATATGCGCCATACAGCGGTTCAAGAGTGGATTTGTTGACCAATGAGATAGAGTACAGTGCGGAACCGGTATTAATCAAGAAGAAAGAAGGCGTGGCAAAGAGAGTATCCGATGTGTTCAACCGCCTTTTGGCAGCAGGCAACAGGTTGCTTAGCGTGATTCATAAGAACGAGGGTTGTGCAAATAAGGATTTGGCCAAATTCGCAGATCAGATTAATTCCCTCTGTGATAAGTGGGATCGATAATTCAGATAAAAATCACTCCACGAGACTTGCATATCAGTTTCGTGGAGTTTTTTTGCGGAATCGTATTATGTGTTATTTCTTCTGTTGATATACCGGGTCGGCGGGGTAGCCACCTTTTAATTTCTGCATGCCGCGTTGAATGGCATCGCGAGAATTCTTCCAGTCTGCGTCCTTATTCCGATAATCGAATTTCTCCACCATCCAGGAAACATCCTCTTGTAAGCGATCCATATTCTCGGTCATGAGATGAAACATTGCCGGGAAAAACTCTGCTTTTTGTTTATCATTCATTCGACTTTCGGCGGCTTCGCACAAATCGCCGAAGTGATGCAGGCAGAATCCTTTACTGTTCTTAATTTTTTGCACAAAGGCATCGTCTTTTTGGTACATAACGAAAAAGGTATCGAGGTAACGCTCATAGGTGTCGGCAAATCTCTTACATATATAGCATGATTCCTCGGTTTCCTTGACCCACAGACCGATGGAGTTGCGCCGATTGCCGTCCGACTTCGCGAATTTGCTCATGAATCCGCCCTTTTCCGGCTGATACTTGTCAAATTCTTTTGCCATTTGCCGACGCATCTCCATATAGTGCGTCTTCAATATCCATGCATTGCCGAGCGTGTTACCGTAATCAAACATTTTCTTAAAATGGGCACGGCAAAAGCCTGCCTTGTCCGTGGCTTCGCGCACGTCGCTTTCCATATAGGAAGAGCCGGAGCCCAGGGTAAAATCCAATAAATCCTGTTCAACGGCGCGCTCAATAAAGCAAAAAGGACATTCGTCCCCGGCATTGACCGCATCGTTTAAAGGAATCGTATACAATTGTTCTTTCATGAAATCCTCCGTTTGTGTTGGTTCCGTCATTTTTAGCAGGATAAAAAATGCGAATACGTTATTCTCATTCTACCAAACAACATCATGGAAGTGCAAGCAAAACGGCGGAAATCGTTAATAAAAAAGGCTTGTCATGTACAAATTTTCGTTGACGCGGAAAGTCGATTGTACTATTATCATTATGGTATGAATGATGGGAGCAACGAGTCAGATGTAATTGGCGGGACAGAGTGTGCTTAACAGGAGGCAGTTGAAGTGAAATCAGTTGGGTATTACAACGGGAAGATGGGACCGTTGGAGGAAATGACCATTCCCATGAACGACAGAGCAGTTTATTTCGGCGACGGTGTATATGATGCTGCATATGCCGTGAACCGCAAGATATACGCATTGGAAGAGCATTTGACAAGATTCTACGAGAGTGCGGCATTGTTGGAACTTCCTTTTGAAACATCCAAGGAAGAATTACGTGCGGCATTACAGGCTTGCGTGGATGCCGTGGAATCAGACGGAGAGGTTTTTGTTTATTGGCAAACGAGTCGTGGCATCGGGATCAGAAGCCACGTGTTTCCGGAAGCAGGCAAGGCGAACCTATTGATTTATGTTACCCCGAAGAATCTTCGGGATATTTTTGAGCCTTATCATTGCATTACGTTGGAAGACAAAAGATTTCTGATGTGTAATATCAAGAGTCTGAATTTGATTCCGGCGGTTCTCGCAAATCAGCGGGCAATGGAAGCCGGATGTGATGAGGCAATACTGCACAGGGGAGACCGAGTTACGGAGTGTGCGCACAGTAACGTCAGCATTCTAAAAGACGGCGTACTGCGTACAGCACCCGCAGATCATCTGATTTTGCCGGGTGTAGCGCGGGCACATTTGATTGAAGCAGCAAAGACGCTTGGAATACCTGTGGCTGAAGAACCATATACGATGAAAGAATTATTCGATGCCGATGAGATTCTGGTCACCGCATCGGGTGCAATTTGTGCTTATGTTACACAGTTGGATGGGAAAGAAGTCGGCGGCAAAGACGCAACACATCGTAAGGAACTGCAGAATTACCT
>CAYMCV010000001.1:4956-54497 GCA_964389005.1 uncultured Lachnospiraceae bacterium
ATAGTCTTCAAGGCAGAAGCCTTTTAGATAAAACACATTGGGAGGAATGGTTATATGGGCACAAAAAAAGAACCGGAAAAGAAAGGCGGAGATTTCGAGAACGGAATCTTTGACGCACGAAAACTCGGCACACCCAAAATGTTAATTTTGGGGGTACAGCACTTGTTTGCAATGTTCGGAGCCACAGTATTGGTACCGGCATTGACGGGACTCAGCGTTTCTGCAACGTTATTGTTTGCGGGCTTGGGCACGTTATTGTTTCACTTATTGTCAAAAGGAAAGGTTCCTGCATTTTTAGGTTCCTCGTTTGCTTTCTTGGGCGGATATGCAGCGGTAAAGGCTGTAGAGTCCACAATTGCGACAACAGAAGCAGAGAGATTGCCGTATGCATGCATCGGTGTTGCGTGTGCGGGGTTGTTATATCTGTTGCTTGCGGGATTGATTAAGGTTTTCGGAGCGAAGAAAGTTATGAGATTCTTCCCACCGATTGTAACAGGACCGATTATCATTGCCATTGGTCTGACACTTTCTCAGACGGCGGTTGACAGTTGCTCGAATAACTGGTGGATTGCGTTGGTTGCAATTGTTGTAGTGATTGTCTGCAATATTTGGGGCAAAGGCATGATTAAGATTGTTCCCATTGTGTTGGGCGTTATTGCATCCTATTTGGTGGCACTTTTGTTCCAGTGTCTAGGCTGGGCACAGGTATTTGATTTTACCGCAATTAAGGAAGCGGCATGGATTGGTTTGCCGGTTCAGGGCAAAGACACGGTATTCGCGATATTCAAGAATCCGGATGTTTCCTTGATAATTACATCCATTATTACGATTATGCCGATTGCACTTGCAACCATGGTTGAGCATATCGGTGATATTTCGGCAATTTCCAATACAACAGGTAAAAATTACATTGCTGACCCGGGATTACATAGAACACTGCTTGGAGACGGACTTGCAACGATACTTGCATCACTGTTCGGTGCTCCTGCGAATACAACTTACGGTGAGAATACAGGCGTTCTCTCATTAACCAAGGTTTATGATCCGCGTGTCATCCGTATTGCCGCGTATTTTGCAATTTTGTTCTCATTCTCCCCGAAATTTGCGGCTGTCATCAGCTCAATTCCGGTCGCAACCTGCGGCGGCGTATCGCTCGTACTCTACGGAATGATTTCTGCAGTCGGCGTTCGTAACGTGGTTGAGAACAAAGTTGACTTTTCCAAGAGTCGTAATGTTATTATCGCAGCACTTATTCTGGTATTGTCCATCGGAATCAAGTATAGCGCAACCGGTGCCATCGGATTTACGGTATTCGGTGTTACCATCAGTCTTTCCGGACTTGCAGTCGGTGCAATTGTCGGAATTCTGTTGAATGCGATATTGCCGGGCAAGGATTATGAGTTTGGTAAAGACCCGAAAGGGGACGAAGCGGTGAACTTCGAAGTATAAAATGAATCATAAGGGAATCCGATATGAGAAATTGTATTGGGTTCCTTTTTTGTCCTTGAATATTTTGAGATTATGTAATATGATGTTGTGATAGACACCAAAAGAGTATATGTAATAAGAAAGGTAAGTAAATGAGCGAAGCGTATAAGGAACTATTAATTAAGCACAAAAAAAGCAGCAAAGATCAGGCATTGGGAGTTACGATACTGGTACTTTGCTTTCTTTCTTTTGTGGCGGTATTTTTCTTCGGACCATTGGTACTTCTGGCAACGATCGCATTAGGGATTGCATCTTATTTCACATATTTTAGTCGCATGAATGTGGAATATGAATATCTCTACATGGACAAGCAATTGAACATTGACAGGATCAACAACGAAACCAATCGTAAGAATGTTCAGATCTATCAGTTGGAGGAGATGGAGATTCTTGCACCGGCGGATTCATATCGTCTGGACAATTATCGCAAGCGCGAATGCTCCGAGAAGGACTATTCCACGGGTACCGAAGAAGCACCTGAGGGGTTGCGACATTATGTAATGTATTTAAGTGGGAATCAAAAAGTGAAGTTAACGCTTTCGGAGGAATTTGCCAACAGTATCAGGATGCATCTTCCGCAAAAAGTCTTTTTATCATAGGAAATCGTTTTCTTTGATAAAAACTTCATAGGATTGACAGAAATTCAGTGACTTGTTAAACTAAGGATTATTTACAGGAGGACAGAAAGATGAGTCAGATTATCAGCGAAGGCATTACATTTGACGACGTATTGTTGATTCCGGGATATTCAACCTTTGTTCCGAATCAGGTAGACCTAACGACGTGGCTTACCAAAAAAATCAAACTTAACATTCCGATTATGAGTGCGGGGATGGATACCGTTACCGAACATCGTATGGCGATTGCGATGGCACGTCAGGGCGGTATCGGAATCATCCACAAGAACATGTCGATTGAGGCACAGGCGGAAGAAGTGGATAAGGTTAAAAGGTCTGAAAACGGCGTCATCACGGATCCTTTTTCATTAACACCGGATCATACACTTGCGGATGCCGATAATTTAATGGCGAAGTTCAGAATCTCCGGCGTTCCGGTTACCGAAGGACGTAAGCTTGTCGGAATTATCACCAATCGTGATTTGAAATTCGAAACAGATATGAATAAGCTGATCAAAGAATCCATGACCAGTGACGGATTGATTACCGCACGCGAAGGAATTACATTGGAAGAAGCAAAACGTATCCTTGCCAGTGCGCGTAAAGAGAAACTTCCGATTGTTGACGATAACTATAATTTGGTTGGGTTGATTACCATCAAAGATATTGAAAAGACGATTAAGTATCCGCTGGCTGCCAAAGACAGTCAGGGACGACTTTTATGTGGTGCCGGTGTTGGCATTACAGCGAATATTTTGGAACGTACCGCAGCATTGGTAGATGCCAAAGTTGACGTTATTGTATTGGACTGTGCACACGGACATTCGGAGAATGTTTTGAAGTGCTTACGCATGGTAAAAGAAAGTTACCCCGATTTGCAAGTGGTAGCAGGCAATGTGGCAACCGGAGAGGCAACCAAGGCACTGATTGATGCCGGTGCCGATGCGGTGAAGGTTGGAATCGGACCGGGTTCTATTTGTACCACACGTATTGTGGCAGGTATCGGAGTTCCCCAGATTTCTGCAATTATGGATTGTTATGAGGTAGCGGACAAGTTCGGAATTCCTATTGTTGCTGACGGCGGCATCAAGTATTCCGGAGATATGACCAAGGCAATTGCCGCAGGTGGAAATGTATGTATGATGGGAAGTATTTTTGCCGGATGTGACGAGAGTCCGGGAACTTTTGAATTGTTCCAAGGCAGGAAATACAAGGTATATCGCGGTATGGGTTCAATTGCGGCGATGGAGAACGGAAGTAAAGATCGTTATTTCCAGACCGAGGCGAAGAAGTTGGTACCGGAAGGTGTGGAAGGCAGAGTTGCATACAAGGGAACCGTGGAAGATACGGTATTCCAGTTAATGGGAGGCTTGCGTTCCGGTATGGGGTATTGCGGAACCAGAACCATTGAGGAGTTAAAACAGAACGGTAAATTTGTGAAGATTTCTGCGGCTGCTTTGAGAGAGAGTCACCCGCATGATATTCATATTACCAAGGAAGCACCGAATTACAGTGTAGAAGAATAATGAGGGTGCATGCCGAAAGGCATGCGGAAGAATAAACGCAGATGGCTATCGATAACTGAAATACAGTGAGCGAAGACGTCTGCGTTTTGTAGCAAAAGACAGGGGAGGCAGAGATGAAATTAACTGATTTGGAGCGATACAATAATATTACGATTCAGTGTCATGATAACCCGGATGCGGATGCTATTGCATCGGCGTTTGGATTGTATAAGTATTATACCTCCAAGAATAAACATGTTCGTATTATTTATAGCGGTCACAATCCGATACAGAAAGCCAACTTGAAATTATTGATTGATAGGATTGAGATTCCGATTGAGTTTATCCCGGACTGCGATTGGCATGTGGAAGGTTTGTTGATTACGGTGGATTGTCAATACGGGCAAGGAAATGTCAGCAAGATACCGGCGGATGCCGTTGCGGTCATAGATCATCACCAAATAGAGATTGAAGGCAATGATATGGTTGAAATTCAATCTTATCTGGGGAGCTGTTCGACACTTGTCTGGAAAATGCTGACAGAGGCAGGGTATGATATCGAACATGACAAAAAGCTCGGTACGGCATTGTATTACGGGCTGATGACAGACACTAATAGTTTCGCGGAACTTTATCATCCGTTGGATCGCGATTTACAAGACGAGATTATCTGTGATAAGACACTCATCAACCTATTCTGCAATTCCAATCTTTCATTAAAAGAACTGGAGATTGCAGGAATTGCCTTAATTCGTTATATCTATAATGAGAAGTATCGTTATGCCATCATTCATGCACAGCCCTGTGATCCAAATATCCTGGGACTTATCAGTGATTTGGTGTTGCAAGTGGATGCGATTGATGTATGTGCGGTATACAACGAAATGCCGGACGGATTTAAACTATCGGTGCGCAGTTGCGTGAAGGAAGTGCGGGCAAGCGAACTGGCGGTTTATCTAACGAAAGATATCGGCGCCGGTGGCGGACATGTGGATAAAGCCGGCGGTTTCATTGGCAAGAGGAAGTATGACAAAGCCTATCCGAAGGTTCATTCGGAAGCTTTTTTCGGTATGCGTTTAACGGAATACTTTGCATCTTCTGTTGTCATATATGCACAAACCTATGACCTTGACATGACGGGTATGAAAATGTACAAAAAGAAACGCCTCCTATTGGGCTTTGCGGATCCGTTGGATTTCCTTGAAAAAGGAACGCCCGTTACAATTCGTACATTGGAAGGCGACGTTGAAGTGAAGGCAGACGGAACGTTTTATGTGATGATTGGACTCAAGGGTGAGGTTTATCCGATTGATAAAGAGAAATTTTTGAAGACATATGATATATTGAAGGAAACCTATGATTTCGATGCAGAGTATCAACCCACCATCAGGAATTGTATTGACGGTGCTGCATGGGACTTGGTAAAATATGCCAAAACGTGCCGAGCACGCGGTGTTTCGTATATCTATGCACGAGAGTTGGATGTATGCGTGAAGATTTTTACGAAGTGGGACGAAGAAAAGTATATGATGGGCAAGCCCGGAGATTTTATTGCTTGCAGGAATGATGACAGACAAGATATTTATGTAGTGGAGCGAGATATCTTTTTTAAGACCTACGAAGAGGTTGAAGAAATTGCGAAAGAATAGTTAGCATGGGGAAGCGGATATGTCGGAAGATATCATCAGAGAAGATTTGGAAGAACTGTTTCACAGGGAAATTGATTATACACGCTTTGACGGTAAGACCGTTTTGATTACGGGTGCATACGGAATGCTTGCATCGTATCTGGTTTATATGTTGGCTTTTTTGAATGAAAAAGGTCTGCATGTTCGCGTATTGGCACTTGTCAGGAGTAAGGCTAAATTCAATGCGAAATTTGGCGAGGATTTTACCCAAAAATATCCCGTCGAAGTCATTGAGAGTGATTTGCATCAACCGATTGAAATTACCGAGCCGATTCATTTCATGATTCATGCGGCATCCATGGCGAGTCCGGATAAGTATGTCAAGTATCCCGTTGAAGTCATTGAGCCGAATATGATGGGAACCTATCATTTACTGTCATTGGCAAGACAGAAGAATATAGAGGGTTTTTTGTTATTTTCGACCGGCGATGTATATGGAGAGGTTGATGTACCGGAACGAATTACGGAGGAAACTTATGGAAGGCTCGATCCGTTGGACCCACACAGTTGTTATGGAGAGAGCAAGCGAATGGCAGAGACATTGTGTTGTGCTTTTTATCGAGAA
Source organism: uncultured Lachnospiraceae bacterium (assembly GCA_964389005.1). Classification (GTDB taxonomy): domain Bacteria; phylum Bacillota; class Clostridia; order Lachnospirales; family Lachnospiraceae; genus CAYMCV01. Next base: position 10,820 of record CAYMCV010000001.1, read on the forward strand.
TACGGTGTTCCTGCGGTAAGTGCAAGAATCAGCCATACATATGGTCCGACGATGGACACAGAACATGATCCGCGCGTATTTGCATCCATGTTAAAGTGTGCGCTTGACGGGACAGACATCATCATGCAGAGTGACGGAAGTGCATATCGTGCATTCTGCTATCTTGCGGATGCAACTGCCGCATTTATGACACTGTTGCTAAAAGGCACCCCCGGGGAAGCATATAACGTCAGCAATACAAATGAATTCATGAGCATTCGAACATTTGCAGAAATTGTTGCCGGTTTGCGGGATGATACAAAATGCAAAGTTGTCTGTCGTGAGAGACCGAAAGACGATAATTATCTTGAGAATCATAGGAACCGTGGCAATCTTTTAATCAACGACAAACTCCGAGAACTTGGGTGGGGCGCAAAATACACAACACGAGAAGGCATGATGAGAACTATGACTTATCTGCAGAATGCGAGGCGGAAATGAAAACAATCAGTATCATGATACCATGCTATAATGAAGAAGAGAACGTTTCGCCGATTGCCGATGCAATCACGGCGTTGTTTGACAACGAATTGTCTTCTTACAATTATGAGTTGATTTTTATCGATAATGCGTCGACTGACCATACACGCGACATCTTACGTATGATGTGTGAAAAGAACAAACGTATCAAAGCAATTTTTAACGTGCGTAATTTTGGGCAGAATAATTCGCCATATTATGGGTTATTGCAGACAACGGGCGACTGTACCGTATTGATGAGTTGTGATTTTCAGGATCCCGTGGAATTGATTCCGGAATTCGTACGCGAATGGGAGAACGGATATACACTGGTTACGGCAATTAAGAACGGAAGCAAGGAAAACAAGATTGTTTATTTATTTCGGAGCATGTACTACCGGATGTTTCGGAACATGAGCAATATTCAGCCGATTGAGCACTTTACGGGGTTTGGATTGTATGACCGTGATTTTGTCAATATTTTACGGAAACTTGAAGACCCTACGCCATTCCTGCGCGGCACGGTTGCAGAATACGCTTACAATCGTAAAGAGGTATTTTTTGTGCAACCCAAGCGTAAAAACGGCAAAACACATAATAACTTCTTATCGCTTTACGATATTGCGATGCGTTCTTTTACAAGTTATACCAAACTCGGAATCAGAACGATGTCAATCATCAGTTTTATTCTGGGGGTGTTGAGCATCATTGCTGCAATTGTTTACTTTATTCTGAAATTGCTTTTTTGGTACAATTACCCGACGGGAGCCGCACCGATTCTGCTTGCGGTATTGATTCTCGGTTGTTTTCAGTTGTTTTTTATCGGACTGCTCGGAGAGTATCTTTTTAACATGAATGAGCGAATTATCAACAGGCCGTTGGTGGTTGAAGAGGAGCGTATCAATTTCGATTCCGATGAGGTAATATGTCAAGAAAACCATTCGGGAAAATCGAGCAGATAAAAGAGAAAAAGGGTTGACGTTCGTAATTTCTCATGCTATACTACAAACACGAAACAGATATCGTATTATTTAGGAGGACAAAATGATGAAAGCACAACATGTAACGGAATGCGAATTGCTGGTTATGAAAAGTATCTGGTCAAAAGAAGACGATATGGCACTTCCTGCAATTGTAAGTCTTGTAAACGAGACTTATGGCAAGACATGGGCACCTCAGACTGTATCTACATTTTTAAAGAGACTCGTTACCAGAGGATTCTTGAGAATGTACCGTCAGGGAAGATCTTTTTACTATCATGAGATTATTTCCGAGAAGGAATACAGCCAGTTGGTAATCGTTGACAGCGTTGATTTTTGGTGGGGCGGTGATGCTGCCGAAATGTTAAAAGCATTTAACGAGCAGAGAAAACTTACCAAAGAAGAGAAAGCTGCGATTAAGAAGTTACTGTAGTTGTCGGAAGGGGTATTTGGAAGAATATAGCGAGGTCTGTGACGGTGAATTGTTATACAATTGATTGAGCAGACCTCGTTTTTACGTTGATGGAGAGTGAACATGCATGATGATACAATCGATGGGCGACAGGATATGAATGTAATAGAGGAAGAATTGAAAAAAGTAAGAGGGAGCGAGCCGGAGGTATCGGAGAATTGGTCGGACAGGCAAATGATTGATGAGGAACATCGGGAATTTGATATTATGTATCGCCTGATGAAAAAGATGAAACAGAATCTTTGCTTTATGGAAGACCTTTTATCTGAGGGAATGCAACGCCAGTATCAACGTCGAAAGTGGAAATTGTATGAGGAGAGTTTCTGCGATTTTTATGCAGATGCGCTCAAAGAATATGAGGATGAAGAACTATCGCTGTCGGGAATTAAGAATGTTGTCTACAATAAAGAAGAAATCGGTAGTATCTTGACCAAATTGCAAGACTTTCGGAAGGAAATCGAAGCCATGGAACGGCACATGGAATACTTTGGGAACATAAAGCTATTGCAACCGGATGAAAAAGAAGATTTATAATTCAATAGAGAAATATGCTTGACAAATGTGAAGCGGTTTGATATTATCGGATTGATAATAACAAATTGCTTTTTTGTTTTATTGACGATTTTAATCAGAATGGTTATCATAAGAATAGTGGTTGCGTTAAACGACACGCAGAAATGGAGAGTGTTATGAATTTAAAAGAAACCAAATATGATGCATTTATCAGTTATCGACATTCAGAACTGGATAAGTATGTTGCAGAAACCTTACATAGACAATTGGAGATGTTTCGTCTTCCCAAATCAATACTAAAACGACAGAAATTATCGCGTAAAAGGATTGAGCGGGTTTTTCGTGACAGAGACGAACTGCCGTTGGCAAGCAATTTGGCAGAGCCGATTACCGAGGCATTAAAGAATTCGGATTTTCTGATTGTCATCTGCTCACCGCGTCTGCCGCAGTCGCAATGGTGCCGCAAGGAGATTGAGACATTTATTGCGATGCATGGAAGAGAGCGAGTATTTGCCGTGTTGGCGGAAGGAGAACCGTCGGAAGCGTTCCCGACGCAGTTGCAATATGAAGATATAGAAGTGGTAAACGAGCGTGGAGAGAAAGAAATCGTTCGACGCATGATTGAGCCGTTGGCTGCGGATGTACGCGGGAAGAATCGTTCTGAGATCAAGAAGAAAATTAGGGAAGAAGTGTTGCGTCTTGCAGCACCGATGTTTGAATTAAATTATGATGATTTGAAACAACGTCATCGTGAGCAGCGTATGAAGAGAATTGTTGGTTTCACAGCTGCGATAGCGGGTGTGTTTTTGGCATTTGGTGCAGTCAGTACGACACTGGCATTGCGTATCAATCACCAATCCAAACTGATTGAACAACAGAATGTCGAAATATCTGCGAAGAACGATGAAATAACCGCGCAAGCGGAGCAGATTGCGTTACAATATACGGAATCGCAGAAGGATTATGCCCGTGCAATGGCTTCTGCATCGGAGCAAATGTTGGGTGACGGTAATTCTATGGCGGCTGTATATACGGCGATGAGTGTACTGCCGGAGAATTTGGAACAATCTGAGATGCCGTATACACCGGAGGCAGAATATGCATTATCGAGAGCTTTGTATACCTATACGGCAGGCGGCAATTTCTTGCCTTATGATGTATATGATGCGGAATGCGAATTGAATTTTTACAAATTCAGTGAGGACGGGAGCAGAATGCTTTTGGCGGATAGCATTGACAGAGCAACAATATGGGATTTGGATACCCATGAAAAAGTGGCACAAATTCCGTGCAGTAGTTTGATTATGAGCAGCGACGCCGCATTCAAAGATAAGGATCATATTCTGTATAAAGGAAGCGGAGGCTTGATGGAGTATGATATTGTCAACCAGACCGAAAGAATGATTTCTGAGAATTTCAGTGGAATTGCAGTATATCCGGAACACAATAAGTATATCGTGTGTGGATGGAATATTGTTGAGTGCAGAGATTTGCAGAATGATGAAGTATTGTTTGAGATGGATTTGCCGGAGAACCACATACATGATGCAGAAATTATGTATATTACAGATGATGGAGCATATATCATCATTGGAACAGAATCTGACGATAACTGTTATCTATCAGTATATCGCGGAGATAACGGTGAATTTGTCAAAATGATTCAGATTACGGAAGGGACAATAAAATCAGTTACAGAAGCCGCAGGGAAACTGTTTGTCATAACCAACGCTACAAAGAATTTTATCTCAATGGAAGGGTGGTGTACCTGTATTGACTTAGCTTCTCTGGATGCAATATGGAGCAGAGTATGCATCGATAAGTATATCTACAAGGGGATTTATTGTGAGAGCGAAGGACAGGAGAGATTTATCATTCAGACATATTACAATCTGATTTCGTTGGATGCAAATACCGGAGAAGAACTCTTTAGTCATCAAAGTGCAATTGAGATATTAAATATGTTTATGCCGGAAGATTCAGAGTCTGTTTTCTATATGTCGGAAGACGGATCGCTATTCTTCTACAATATTTTTACAGGCGTAAATGCGGATATGTCTTACTTTATAGAGTCACCGAACAACCGATTGGGTGATTTCTATTGGAAAAAGGGTATAATCTTTCTGTTCCCAAGGAACTCAACAGATATCTTGGAATATCGCATCATGGAAAACGGCAGTGCAGAGCCTATTGTAAAAATCGATTATGCAGCGCCAATGGTAATCAGTCCCCAGGGAACCACTTATTTGGAGAATCATACGAGGGACGGTTTGGCGACAAAGAGTATGCAGCTAAAAGATATCAATACACAGGAAGTGATTCAGAGTTTTGAAGCTCAGAAAGACGTGGCTGAATTTTGTTATGTCGGTGATGGGTCGGAAGCTGTAGCATTTATTGACAATTCCTGTAAGATATACAGTGTCAAAGACGGAAGTCTGATCAGAGAATTAAAGTTAGATGATGAAGATGATTATTTCTCGAGCAGATTCAGTCCGAGCGGAAAAATGTTGATCATATCCAAGGGAGTTCAGAATGGTGTCAGAGCATACTCTTTGGAAACCGGAGAGATTTTGATCAAAACACCGGATTGCGAGAAAGGTACCTCATTCAGTAATGTATATTTTGCTGAAACAGCGGATAAATTGGCTTGTAGAGATGAGGATAAAAACGAATTCAGATTCTATCATATTGGGGAGGAACAACCATATCAGACTGCAGATTTGAATCTTGGAAATGTCAACTCAATGACGTTTACAAGTGACGGGAAGTATTTTGTTACTTTGACCAAAGATTACAGCCTCGTATTCTATGACGCAGAGACTTTAGGAGAGGTTAAGACTTTTTATGACATACAAGCAGCTACGATTGACGGAATTACGTATTATGAAGGAATTGGTCGATATATTGTTGATATAGCGAGCGGCGCTTATATGCTGGATGAGAATCTGAATATTGTTGCGGAGATTTGGAGTTATTCGAGTTTCATTGTTGCCGAGAACAAGTTTGTTGTAAACGTTTCAAGAGAGGCAATGAAAATCCCATATTTTACGTATGAAGAATTACTCCAAAAAGGTGAGGAAAGAATTGAAGGATTTGAATTGTCAGAGAAGCTGAAAAAAGAGTATAATGTCAAGTAAGAAGTGAAAAGGAGCAAATGAATGAAAGTTCTTTTAATTAACGGAAGTCCGCACGAGAAGGGATGCACATATACCGCATTGGAAATCGTAGCACAACGATTGGGTGCACAAGGAGTCGAGACGGAAATCATTTGGATTGGAAATCAACCGATTGGTGGGTGTATAGCTTGTGCAACTTGTAAAAAAACAGGAAAATGCATAATTGATGATTGTGTCAACGCAGTTTTGGAAAGACTGAATACAGCAGATGGTTTTGTATTCGGTGCACCGGTTCATTATGCGTCACCGACCGGCAACATGATTTCTTTCATGGATCGACTGTTTTATGCGGGAAGTGATAAGATGCGTTATAAACCGGCGGCGGTTCTGACGTCGGCGAGACGTGCCGGTACCACAGCATCGTTGGATGTGCTTTCCAAGTATATTCAGTTTAATGATATGCCGCTTGTTACCTCACGGTATTGGAACATGGTTTATGCTTCTAAGCCTGAGGATGTGCAAAAAGACAACGAAGGTATGCAGATTATGCGTGAGTTGGGTGACAATCTGGCGTGGATTTTGAAGTGTGTGGAACTCGGAGCACAAAACGGAATTACACATCCGATTCCGGAGGAAAAGATTTTTTCCTAACGGCGGAGTGTCAGGAGGCAATCAATGAAAAAAACACAGAAATTTCAAGTACGCGGTATGGGATGTGCGGCATGTGTGGCTGCGGTTGAGAAGCATACGCGCGCACTAAAAGGAGTCGAGGTTTCGGAGGTAAATTTACTGACGAACAGTATGTTGGTCACATACGATACGAATTTGTGTAATACGGAGTTACTAATCAAAGTGGTCGAAGATGCAGGCTTTACTGCAGAGGCCGAGGATGATGGGGATGATGAGAATCCGGAAGCCGGTATGCGGCATCGGAAAGAGCGTCGAGAAGAAATCAAAGCCAAAGATAAACGAAGCGGCGTACGCATGAGAATCCGGCTGGTTTTGTCGATACTCTTTTGGGTGCCGCTGATGTTTCTTGCAATGTATCATATGTTCGGAGCCATCATACCGCAACGCATCATCAGTGCATTGGATGCACGTTTTCAAGGAACGCAGAATGCTTATTTTTATGCATTTTCGCAGTTCCTTCTTTTGCTTCCGATACTGGTATTGAATTATCGCTATTTTACCGGCGGATTTCGGGCGGTTTTGAAAGGAAGACCGAATATGGATACGTTGATTGCCATCGGAAGTACTGCGGCAACAGGCTACGGAATATATGCGACAATTGTAATGTATCTTGGTATGCGTTCAGGAAATGCAGTGCTTGCGGAGCAATATAGCCATGAGTTGTATTTCGAGACAGCCGGAACGATACTTACGTTGATTACGGTAGGGAAGTATTTGGAGAGCGTCAGCAAAGGAAAAACAAAAGCGGCGTTGGAAAAATTGATGGATCTTGCCCCACAGAAGGCAATTGTAGTAAGAAATGGGAAAGAAACAGAAATCCCAACAGACGAAGTGATGGTTGGGGATATTTTTATCCTAAAACCGGGTAGTCGTGTACCGGTTGACGGAATTGTGACAGAAGGACACAGTAGTGTCGATGAGTCTGCAATTACGGGAGAGAGCATGCCTGCGGAGAAAACAGTCGGGAGTAACGTTGTTTCCGCAACCGTGAATAAAGACGGTGTTTTGCGTTGTGAGGCTGTAAAAGTAGGAGATGATACAACACTTCATAAAATTGTGGAATTGGTGGAGCAGGCGGGAATGAAGAAGGCACCGATTGCAGGTCTTGCAGACCGTGTTGCGGGTGTGTTTGTACCTGTGGTTATGGGAATCGCGGTGGTATCCATGGCGATATGGCTGATCTGCGGAGCATCTTTTTCATTTGCGATGTCCATTGGTATCGCTGTTTTGGTCATTTCCTGTCCCTGCGCACTGGGGCTTGCAACCCCGGTTGCAATTATGGTCGGAACCGGCATTGGTGCGGGCAAAGGGATATTGATTAAATCAGGAGAAAGCCTACAGGCAGCCGGTGAGGTGGATACGGTGGTATTCGACAAAACCGGAACGCTGACCAAGGGAGAACCTCAGGTAAAAGAAGTCACCGTATGGAGTACACAGTATTCCAAAACCGAAGTATTGCGGTTGGGAGCGATATTGGAAGAAGGAAGCGAGCATCCGCTGGCAAAAGCGGTTATCAAACGTGCAGAAGAAATGCGCGAAAAAGAACTGACGCAAATACATGACAAAGCGAAAGTGGAGTCATTTACGGCGATTCCAGGAAAAGGAATCAAGGCGGTTTATCGCGCGGAGGCATTCATTATCGGAAATCGTGCTATGATGGACGAACATGAAATTGAGATATCCGATGAGCAGGAAATGCGGATTCGGGCGTCAGAGGAGAAATCATATACACCGTTGCTTATGGCAAAAGAACGGGAATTGGTTGGTATGTTTTCCATTGCGGATACGTTGAAAGAGACCTCAAAAGAAGCGGTTGCGGAATTGAAACATCATGGAATCAAAACCGTGATGTTAACCGGGGATTCCAAATTGGTTGCGAATCGTATTGGCGATGAGGTCGGTATTGAACAGATTTTTTCGGAAGTTCTTCCTTGGGAAAAGGAACAATGTATTCGAGAATTGACCGAGAGCGGAAGCAAAGTTGCAATGGTTGGAGACGGAATCAATGACGCTCCGCCGTTGGTTGCGGCACATGTCGGGATTGCCATTGGTGCAGGAACGGATATCGCGATTGAGAGTGCAGATATTGTGTTGATGCACAGCGATCCGAAGGATGTTTATCGTGCAATCGCATTGAGTCGCGATGTGATGCGGAATATCAAGCAGAATCTGTTTTGGGCATTTTTTTACAACAGTATCGGAATTCCGCTTGCAGCAGGTGCGTTGTATCCGCTGTTTGGAATTCGTATGAATCCGATGTTTGGGGCGGCAGCCATGAGCTTAAGCAGCCTTTTTGTGGTTGGAAATGCATTACGGCTTCGATTGAAAAAAAGATAAATATGAATAATCGAAACTTTTTATGTTAAAGGTATTGACATTTTTAGCCATGCTGTTATATTACATATAGAACAGATAACGCATAAAAGTTTTTTGACAGGGAGGTGTACTTATGGATGCATCGAAATTTACACAAAAATCACGCGAAGCGCTGCAAATGTGTGAGAAGGCGGCGTTTGAATACGGGAATCAGGAACTGACGCAGGAACACTTGTTGTATGCGCTTCTTTCTGTTGACGACAGTTTGATTCTTAAGTTAATCGAACGAATGGAAATTGATAAAACACACTTTTCAAATCGTATCGTACGAGAATTGGAGAAAAAACCGAAGGTGCAGGGAGGAGAAGTATATTTGGGACAGAGTCTTAACCGTGTCCTGATGGCAGCTCCGGACGAGGCGCAGAATATGGGGGATGAGTATGTCTCCGTAGAGCATCTGTTTCTTGCCATGTTGCAGTATCCGTCAAAAGAAATGAAGGAGGTTTTCCGCGAGTATGGAATTACCAGAGAGCGTTTTTTAAAGACCTTGTCGACGGTTCGCGGAAATCAAAGGGTTACGGGAGACAATCCGGAAGCAACGTATGACACGCTTGTGAAGTACGGACAAGATTTGGTGGAAAAGGCAAGAGAACAGAAACTTGATCCCGTCATCGGGCGTGACAGCGAGATTCGAAACGTGATTCGAATTTTATCGAGAAAAACAAAGAATAATCCGGTGCTCATTGGTGAACCGGGTGTCGGAAAGACCGCGGTTGTGGAGGGATTGGCACAGAGAATCGTGCGAGGTGATGTTCCGCTTGGATTGAAGGATAAAAAGGTATTTGCGCTGGATATGGGTGCATTGGTTGCGGGAGCAAAGTATCGCGGTGAGTTTGAGGAACGTTTAAAGGCTGTTCTCGACGAAGTGAAGAAGTCGGAAGGGCAGATTATCCTTTTTATTGATGAATTGCATACAATTGTAGGAGCAGGTAAGACCGACGGCGCACTGGATGCGGGAAATATGCTAAAACCGATGCTTGCCCGGGGCGAACTGCATTGTATCGGAGCAACGACACTTGATGAGTATCGGCAGTATATTGAGAAGGATGCGGCATTGGAGAGACGTTTCCAGCCGGTCATGGTTGAGGAACCGACGGTGGAGGATACCATTTCCATTTTGCGTGGACTGAAAGAGCGCTATGAGGTTTATCATGGTGTAAAAATCATGGATAATGCGCTGGTCAGCGCTGCCGTATTGTCAAATCGATACATTTCGGACCGCTTTTTACCGGATAAGGCCATTGATTTGGTGGATGAAGCCTGCGCACTGATTAAGACCGAACTGGATTCCATGCCGACGGAATTGGATGAAATGCAGAGAAGAATCATGCAGATGGAGATTGAAGAAGCGGCATTGAAGAAAGAAGAAGACCGTTTGAGCATGGAGCGGTTACAGAATTTACAACGCGAACTTGCAGAAGAAAAAGAGGTATTTTCTGCGCAGAAGGCGCAGTGGGAGAACGAGAAGGCTTCGGTTGCGAAACTGAGTAAACTGCGTGAAGAAATCGACGATTTAAATCGTCAAATTCAGGTAGCGCAACGCGACGGAGACCTTGAAAAGGCAGCGGAGTTGAGTTACGGAACATTGCCGAACCTTCGAAAAACCTTGGAAACGGAAGAGGAACAGATGAAGAAATCGGGGTTACAACTCTTGCATGAGAGTGTATCCGAAGAAGAAATTGCGAGAATTATATCGCGTTGGACGGGGATACCGGTTGCGAAACTGACGGAATCCGAGAGAAATAAGACGTTACACTTATCAGATGAACTTCATAAGCGTGTCATCGGGCAAGAGGAAGGTGTAACCATGGTAACGGAGGCAATTTTACGTTCCAAGGCCGGAATCAAAGATCCAACGAAACCCATCGGCTCATTTCTGTTTCTGGGGCCGACAGGTGTCGGGAAGACGGAACTTGCCAAATCGCTGGCGGCAACGTTGTTTGATGATGAGAACAATATTGTCAGAATCGACATGAGTGAATATATGGAGAAGTTCTCGGTATCAAGATTGATCGGAGCGCCTCCGGGATATGTCGGCTACGATGAGGGCGGTCAACTGACAGAAGCAGTCAGACGGAAACCGTATGCCGTTGTATTGTTTGATGAGATTGAAAAAGCGCATCCCGATGTATATAATGTGTTGTTACAGGTTTTGGATGACGGACGTATTACGGATTCTCAAGGCAGAACGGTTGATTTCAAGAATACCATTTTGATTATGACATCCAATATCGGTGCTCATTATCTTCTGGACGGAATTGGTGAAGACGGAGAAATTGCACAGAGTGCAATCGACAATGTGATGGAGGAATTGCGTGACGATTTTAAACCGGAATTTTTAAACCGTCTGGATGAAATTGTAATGTTTAAACCGCTTCGTCGTGAGAATATCAAGGGAATCGTGCAATTAATCATTGATGACTTGAATCGCAGATTGGATGATAAAGAGATTAAAATACGCTTGACGAAAGAGGGAGAAGAATTTATCGTAGAGAATGGATACGATCCAACTTACGGTGCGCGCCCATTGAAACGTTTTATTCAGAAACATGTGGAGACGTTGTTGGCCAAACTGATCCTGTCCGGTGAAGTCGGATGTAAAGATACGGTAATGATTGGTGTCAAAGACGGCAACCTGCAGGCGGTATCGATTCAAAAAGAAGAGAATGACGAGAGGGCACTGTAATGATACCGAAGGATAGCGTGATGCTACTTAGTTATATCAACACGAAGTTGAGGGATTTTTATCCGAATTTGGAACGTCTGTGTGAGGAAGAAGATGCAGATATGAGTGCGATTGTTACGCAACTTGCACAGATGGATTATCACTACGATAAGGAGAAAAACCAATTTGTCTGAACAGATATCGGTCACCATACCAAACGGAAATTGTACGAATTGTACACAATGCGGCTTGTGTCAAAAAGGAAATCAAACTACGGTAGTAACAGATAGCGTATCGGCACCCATACAGGGTGCCGATGCCGAACATCGTGTTGCAAGAACGGTCGTTGCCATCGATTTGGGAACCACGACGATTGCGATGTATCGACTTGATGCTGATACCGGGGAGCAATTGGGTGTATTCGTGGCATTGAATCCGCAACAGGTACACGGTGCGGATGTATTGTCGCGCATCTGTGCTGCTGCGGACGGCAAATCCGAAGAATTACAACGACTTTTGATAGAAACACTGGAGGCGGGAATACGAAAAGTGGCAAAAGAACCGCCGGAGATGATTGTGGTTGCGGGTAATACCGTTATGCAATATTTGTTGCTTGGTTACGACCCGGCGGAACTCGGTGTCTATCCGTTTCTTGCCCGTAACACGGCACAGGCGGAACTTACCATTGACGGAATCAGAACCATTGTCATGCCGGGGATATCTGCTTTTATCGGAGGAGATATTGTTTCCGGACTTGCGGCTTTGGAATTTGATCAAAAATCATCCGTTTCGTTGCTCTTGGATCTCGGAACGAATGCGGAAATGGTTATCGGAAATGGAGAACATATGCTTGCGACTTCTGCGGCGGCGGGACCTGCATTCGATAATAAGGTAAAAGGAACGCAACTGATTCAAGCGGTTGCTGCTTTGTTGCGTGAAGGAAAAGCGGATTCTACCGGTTGCCTCATCGAGGAATACTTTGATTCAGGTGTCCGCGTGGGAAATACATTGATTACGCAAAGCGACATCCGCGCGCTTCAGACGGCAAAGGCGGCGATTCGTGCCGGATTGGAAGTCCTGACGGCGAAGTATGGATGCTTGGCGGAAGAAGTGGAGCAGGTCTTTTTATCGGGGGGCTTCGGATACTATCTCGATTTGGAGTCCGCTTTTATCATTGGAATGTTTCCGGAATGGATGCGCGGACGAATTACGGTTTCGGGCAATACATCATTGGAGGGCGCATATCGTTATGCCATGGCGAATGCACATGGCGAGCATACCTATGAAGAACGATTGCACCGATTGTGTAAGGCGACACAGGAGATGAATTTAGCGGAGCAGGAAGCATTTTCACAATGCTTCATTCAGTATATGAACTTTCCGGAGGATACCGTCTAATTCTTTTTTCTTTGCATAAAATGATAAAAAGTTGCTTTTGGGAGACGAACTTTGCGATATCGATTGATGATTGGTGGTATGTTGGCGGCGTTGTTTCTGTTATTGATGAACCTCGGTGCCGGTGCCGTAGAGACGGCAAGTATGCGAGAGAATGAGACCAATGTAGATAAAAATCAAGAAACGAGAGATGCGGATAAGAACCAAGCGGAGACTACGGTGCCTTATGAAGGCAAAATAGCATTGACCTTTGATGACGGACCGACGCCTGGCTTTACAGAAGCAATACTTGACATTCTGCTTGAAAGGGATGTGCGAGCGACCTTTTTTGTTCTTGGGAAACATGTGGAAGCAAATCCGGAGATTGTAAGGCGCATACAAACGGAGGGGCATCTCATTGGAAACCATACATATTCTCACATGGAGTTGACGGATGGAAACTGTGATTTGTTCATGGATGAAGTCGAGCAGACTAACGTAGTTCTGGAAGATGTCATTGGCTATCGTACCGCATTTGTAAGACCACCGTTTGGATGTTGTACTAAGCGTCTGCAAAAAGAAGCGTCAATGATTACCGTATTATGGACAATCGATTCCAAAGACTGGTGTTCGACGGATGCAGATGCCGTGACAAATCGGGTAGTGACGAAAGCGGAAGATGGTGCTATTATATTGATGCATGACGGATATGATTGTACGGTGGAGGCGGTCGTCCGGATTGTGGATACCTTACTTGCAAAAGGGTATGATTTTGTTACCGTGGATGAAATACTGATGAATTAAAGAAACAGAGGGAAGTATGGATCTTTTTACTTATATGCGCGAGAACAATCAAAAAGAAGAATCACCGCTTGCGGCAAGATTGCGTCCGCGGACACTCGATGAAGTGGTGGGGCAACAGCACATTATCGGGAAAGATAAGATGTTGTATCGTGCCATCATGGCAGATAAAATCAGTTCCGTTATTTTTTACGGACCGCCCGGAACGGGCAAGACAACGCTTGCAAAGGTCATTGCCAATACAACGAAGGCGGAATTTCGGCAGATGAACGCGACCGTATCCGGTAAAAAGGACATGGAAGAAGTGGTGGAAGAAGCCAAGAACACCATGGCGATGTATGGGAAGAAGACCATTCTTTTTATCGATGAGATTCATCGTTTCAATAAGGCACAACAGGACTTTTTATTACCATACGTGGAAGACGGGACTGTAACGTTAATCGGTGCGACCACAGAAAACCCGTATTTTGAGGTGAATCAGGCGTTAATATCACGCTCTAACATATTTGAACTACAATCTCTTCAACAGGAAGACATTAAGGAATTGATTCGTCGGGCAGTTTTCGACAAAGAGCGAGGGATGGGAGCATATCAGGCGACCATCACGGACGAAGCAGTGGATTTTCTTGCGGAAATGTCGGGCGGTGATGCAAGGCATGCCTTAAATGCCATCGAACTTGCCGTTATGACGACAGAACGTGCGGCAGACGGGACCATTCCGCTGACACTTTCTGTAGCGGAGGATTGCATCCAACGCAGGGTGTTGCGTTACGATAAGAATGGGGATAATCACTATGATACCATCTCTGCTTTTATCAAAAGTATGCGAGGCTCGGACCCGGATGCGGCGGTTTATTACCTTGCCAAGATGATTACGGCAGGGGAAAGCGTGACGTTCATTGCGCGAAGAATCATGATTTGCGCTTCCGAGGATGTCGGAAATGCCGATCCGAACGCATTGGTAGTGGCGGTCAATGCTTCACTGGCGGTGGAGCGAATCGGATTGCCGGAGGCACAGTTGATTCTGTCACAGGCGGCAATTTACGTTGCCTGTGCGCCCAAAAGCAATGCATGTACCGTGGCCATCGACGCTGCGAAAGCGTGTGTTCAGAAGTATGGCGATTTACCGATACCACCGCATTTACAGGATGCACATTATAAAGGGGCACAAAAACTTGGACGCGGTACAGGCTATCTGTATGCGCATCTGTTCCCAAACAATTATGTAAACCAACAGTATCTTCCGTATGAATTAAGCGGTGAGGTTTTCTATCAGCCGTCGGGAAACGGATATGAACAAAAAATCGATGCCCATATGAAGCGAATCAAAGAAGAAGAACGTAAAAGAGAACAATCATAAGAGGTGTTCTGTCAGATATTGGTAGATTTCGGAACTTTTCTTCTGCCAATTGCGACAGACGGTATCGGCCAGTGCCTCCGTCGGCATATTGATGCTCAAGCGAATAAGATCGTTACGGCGGTCTTTTGCAATCAGATTGGCAACATAATCTCCTTGCGGTGTCAAACGATAGTCGGCAAGAACGGAGACTTCGTCACGCAGTTTCAGTTCGTTTTGACGGAGATACTCCTCCACATCTTTACGGATTTCAAGACTCAGTCCGTTTTCAAGAAGTTGGAGCGTGCTCTGTCCTTCTGCGGTAATCGTAATCAGTGTACGATTGCGATATGTTTCATGAGCAATAAGCCCTTTGTCATCCAATTCGGACAAAACCTGCTGTAATGAAAGATAATTTGTGTATTCTTTTTCCAAAAGGAAATCACTGATCTGTGCGTTGGAAAGCGGAAACGTTACCTTATCCAACATGTATAGAATAATCAATTTGTATAGTGTAAGCGGTTCCGGTAACATATCTGACCTCCGTAAATTTCATATCTTTTTTTGAGATTAAGAACTCTGTTCCTATGATAGACCAATCACTTTCTTCATGCAAGTTAAAAATTTTACTTTCTTTTTTGGGACAGTTGTTGTATAATCAAATTGCTTTTAGGTTTTATCGAAGCAATCAAAGGGTATCTCCCGTCTAGGTACGAATTCCCATTATTAGATAAGAAGTATAGATTGATAAGCGTTATGTATAAGTTGGGTGTTTTATCGGATAAAAGAACAGTAATTTTTTAACAGTGGACAGACATATTTTTAGAGGAGGTTATGCATGAGAGAGAAATATGAATCGTTAAGTGCGACGGTTTTGCGTGATTTGGCGAAAGCGCGTGGAATTAAGGGTACTGCAACGATGAAGAAAGAAGGCTTGGTGGAGGCGATGCTTTTGCTTGATGAGAAAGAGAAGAACGCTGCCGCAAAGCAGAACCAGGGAGAGAAAACAGGAGAGAAAAACAACGAGAAAGCTTCCGAGCGAACTGCAGATGAGGGAGATAGTGAACGCCCGAACGATAGGCAGGCGGAATTGGACAGCGGAATTACCGTTGGCGGAATCCTGGAAGTCATGGGTGATGGCTTCGGTTTCATCAGAAGTGAGAATTTCCTTCCGGGTGAGAGTGATGTTTATGTTGCGCCCAGCCAGATTCGACGTTTTTGTTTGAAGACCGGTGACATTATTGAAGGAAATACAAGAGTTAAGACACAGAATGAGAAATTCTCTGCGTTACTATATATCAAACGGGTTAATGGGTACTTACCGGAAGAAGCACAGCGTCGTATGAATTTTGAGGATATGACACCGATTTTTCCGGATAAAAGAATACGTCTTGAGACGCCGGGTGCGCCTGTATCAATGCGTATTGCGGATTTATTGTGTCCGGTCGGCAAGGGACAACGTGGAATGATTGTTTCGCCGCCGAAGGCAGGTAAAACAACCTTACTTAAAGATATTGCGAAGTCTGTGAAGTATTCCTGTCCGGGAATGCATATGATTATTCTGTTGATTGATGAACGTCCTGAGGAAGTTACGGATATCAAAGAGGCAATTGAAGGACCGAACATCGAAGTTATTTACTCCACGTTTGATGAGACGCCGGAGCACCACAAGAGAGTTGCGGAGATGGTCATCGAACGTGCAAAGCGTCTGGTGGAACATAAGCAAGACGTCATTATTCTGCTTGACAGCATTACGCGTTTGACACGTGCGTATAATCAGGTAATTCCTCCCAGCGGAAGAACATTGTCGGGAGGTCTCGATCCGGCGGCGCTTCATATGCCGAAGAGATTCTTTGGTGCAGCAAGAAATATGCGTGAAGGCGGTAGCTTGACTATTTTGGCAACGGCGTTGGTCGAAACCGGAAGTAAGATGGATGATGTGGTTTATGAGGAGTTCAAGGGTACCGGCAATATGGAAATGGTACTTGACCGTAAATTATCCGAACGAAGAGTATTCCCCGCAATTGATATTCCCAAATCGGGAACGAGAAGAGAAGACTTACTGCTTTCATCGGAAGAACATGAAACAATCAACAATATTCGCCGTGCTTTGAACGGTATGAAAGCGGATGAAGCAGTCGATCGCATTCTGGACATTTTTTATCGGACGAAGGATAATCGAGAATTCTTAATATGGATGAAACAGCACAAAATCTTTTAAAAAGGTATTGCAAACCCAATAAAGCTATGTTACAATAAACGCGCTGTGTTAGAGCAAGTAGAGGAATATCCTACTATATAGAAACACATGGAATAGTATATATAGAGAGGTGAGAAGATGAAAGAAGGAATTCATCCTGAGTATTATCAGGCAACAGTAACATGTAACTGTGGAAACACATTTGTGACCGGTTCAACCAAGAAGGACATTCACGTGGAAGTTTGTTCCAAGTGCCACTCATTCTATACGGGTCAGCAGAAGGCTGCACAGGCTCGCGGACGTATTGATAAGTTCAATAAGAAGTATGGTGTAGAAAGCAAATAGGTCGTGCGAAACAAGGTTGAGGTAGACATATCTCAACCTTATTTTTTAATGATACAGATACGAGAAAGGGCTGGGGTAAAACGTGAAAAAGAAAAAGCAAATTTACTCGGGAATCGGCGGACAGGCGGTCATGGAAGGAATCATGATGCGCAACAAGAATCGTTACGCGGTTGCGGTTCGTTTGCCGAACAAGAAGATAGAAATACAAGTTGCGGATTGCGGAACTTCCAATAAGGGTGTCAGGAAGATTCCCTTTATTCGGGGTATTTTTAACTTTGTAGACTCGCTGGTATTAGGTATGAAGACGCTGTCTTATTCTGCGGAATTTTATGAGGATGCGGATGAGAAAGAGAGCGGATTTGATAAGTTTTTAAAGAAAATATTCGGGAAGAATACGGATAAGGTGGTGACCGGTTTTACGGTGGCAATATCCGTTATTTTTGCGATTGGATTATTTGTCGTTCTTCCGTTTTTTGTGGCATCCTATTTAGACGGAATTCTGCACAATGCCTCATTGTTGGCAATCATTGAGGGCGTGTTGCGGTTGGTTATTTTTATCTTATATGTATTGGCAATTTCACTGATGAAAGACGTACGTCGTGTGTTCCAATATCACGGCGCAGAGCATAAATGTATCAATTGTGTGGAGAAAGGTCGACCATTGACGGTAAGAAACGTTATGCGCCATTCCAGATTCCACAGGCGATGCGGAACCAGTTTCCTGTTGCTTGTTATGCTGATTAGTATCATTTTGTTTTTCTTTATTCGTGTAGATTCCATGTTACTCAAAATGGTTTTGCGAATTGCACTGGTACCGGTCATCGCAGGAATTTCCTACGAAGTGTTGCGGCTTGCCGGCTCACATGACAATTGGTTGATTCGCATTATTTCGGCACCGGGTATCTGGTTACAGGGATTGACGACCAAAGAGCCGGATCCGGATATGGCGGAAGTTGCGATTGCGGCGGTGGAAGCGGTTTTTGACTGGAAAGCTTATTTACGTGAGAATTTTGACTATGATGTATCCGACAGTGAAGAATGGTTGGATGAAGGCGATGAGGAAGAAGAGAATACCGAATCGAGTCAGGAGTCGACAGAAGCGCCTGTCGAAGAAGTTGAAGATTCCGAGAAATGATAGCTGAGGACAAGTATGAACTATCGAGGATTGTATCAATTTGGTACCAATCAATTACGAAACAGCGGTATCGAAACATATGAGACAGATGCAAGAATACTTTTAGAATACGTTTGTCATACAAAGAGGCATGATTTGCTGGCGCATCCGGAACGTGAAGTTTCAGAGGATGAAGAAGCTCTCTATCGGGCATTGATTCAGAAAAGAATGACGCATGTACCCGTTCAACATCTGACCGGTGTACAGGAGTTTATGGGATTGGAATTTTATGTAAACCAATCGACATTGGTTCCCAGGCAGGATACGGAGACACTTGTAGAAGAAGCAATGCAACTGTTGCATGACGGGATGGAGATTCTGGATGTCTGTACCGGAAGCGGATGCATCCTGTTGAGTCTGCTTCATTACAGTAACGATTGTCGCGGTACGGGAACGGATATCAGCGGTGAAGCAATTGCACTTGCCAAGAAGAATGCGGCGCATTTGGGTTTATCGGCGACTTTTATTGAGGGTGATTTATTTGAACATATCACCGGAAAATATGATATGATTGTGTCGAACCCGCCGTATATCAAGACAGAAGTGATTAAGACACTGATGCCGGAAGTGAAGACATATGAGCCGATTGCGGCATTGGACGGCGGCGAAGACGGATTGTTGTTTTATCGGCGGATTGCTGCTTGTGCCAAAGATTATTTCTATGGTGGCGGGAAACTGCTCATGGAGATTGGCTACGATGAGGCGGATGCAGTGTGTGACATATTGGAAAAAGAACAGTATTTTGATATTATGGTAAAGAAAGACCTGGCAGGATTGAATCGGGTCGTGATTGGAACGTTTCGCGGAGGAAATGAGTAAATGTTTGATAAATTGGAAGATTTGCTTCGAAGATTTGAAGAAATCATGAATGAGTTACAAGAACCGGATGTTGTCAACAATCAGGAGCGCTTTCGCAAGTTAATGAAAGAGCAGAGCGACTTAACACCGTTGATTGATGCATATCGGGAGTACAAGAAGAGCCGACAGGATATTGAAGACAGTCTTCATATGTTGGAGAGTGAGAACGACGAAGAAATGCGTGAAATGCTGAAAGAAGAACTTTCGGAAGCACGCGATAACGTTGCGCAGTTAGAAGAAAAGATGAAAATTCTTCTGCTACCGAAGGATCCGAATGATGATAAAAATGTTATCGTCGAGATTCGTGCCGGTGCAGGCGGAGATGAGGCAGCTCTGTTTGCGGCAGAGATGTATCGTTTGTATGTTCATTATGCAGAAAGACAACGTTGGAAAGTTGAAACTGTGAATGTAGATGAAATTGGAATTGGCGGTATGAAGGATGTCAGTTTCATGATTAACGGACAGGGCGCATATTCCAAATTGAAGTATGAAAGCGGTGTTCATCGTGTACAGAGAATTCCGGAGACGGAATCCGGCGGCAGAATTCATACATCCACAATTACGGTTGCAGTGATGCCGGAGGCAGAGGACGTGGATGTTGTAATTGATGATAAAGACATTCGTATTGATGTTATGCGTGCATCCGGTTGTGGTGGGCAATGTGTCAATACGACAGACTCTGCGGTGCGCTTGACGCATATTCCGACCGGAATTGTCATCTACAGTCAGACAGAGAAATCACAGTTACAGAACAAAGCCAAGGCTTTTGCACTGTTACGTGCCAAACTATACGATATGGAACAACAGAAACAGCATGATGCAGAGGCGGAATTGCGTCGCAGCCAGATCGGAACGGGAGATCGTTCCGAGAAGATCAGAACTTACAATATCCCGCAGGGACGTGTTACCGACCATCGCATCAAATTGACGCTTTATAAGATTGACGCCATCATGGACGGAGATATCGATGAGTTGCTGGATAGTCTGATAGCAGCCGATCAGGCAGCCAAACTGCTGAAGATGAATGACAATGAATCTTAGCTTCTTTTATTCTGCTTAAGAAGGGCCGCATAATTACGGCATTTCGGGGGACTGTAGTATAAAAACGCAGCAGAATGAAAGGCTAGGTATATTTTAAATGGAAATCGAATGGAAAAAAATTACTGCAGAGTGTACAGAAGTTTTTCGTACGTATTATGAAATGGTACGTCCGATGAGTTGCGAGTTTTCGGTCGGAAACAATGTATTGTGGTCCGATTTTTATCATACGAAATGGGCAATTGTTGAGGATGCGCTGGTATTCTATTCCGGAGAGGAGAAAGAGTCGGTGAGTTTCCCTTTGTATAAGGAATTCCCGAGGAAAGCAATCGATGCTTTGACGGAGTGGTTTATGAAGAGAGACAAACCGTTTCGTATACATCTTGTCACAAAGGAACAGTTTAACGCTTTGGAGGAGAATTATCCGGGGCGTTTTGAGATTCATTTTTATCCGGAAGATGCCGATTATATTTATGAGTCGGAGAAACTCATCAGTCTTGCAGGTAAGAAACTGCATGCCAAGAGGAATCATATCAATCGCTTTTGCGAGAACTATCCGGATTGGAAGTATGAACGAATTACACAGCAGAACCTGGAGGAGTGTGTTACCATGGCATATGAATGGCGTGAGAACTCCGCACAGGGAGATGCCGAAAAGGATGCAGAGTTTCAGGTAACACTGAAAGCAATTCGGAATCTGGAACAATTGCACTTGACAGGCGGATTGTTACGGGCGAACGGCAAGGTTGCGGCGTTTACCGTTGGGGAACCAATCAGCGATGAGGTGTTCGTGGTTCACATCGAAAAGGCACACGCAGAGATACAGGGTGCGTATCCGATGATTAATCAACAGTTTATTCAGAACGAAGCATCCGCTTACCGATATATCAATCGTGAAGAGGACGTGGGTGATGAAGGTCTGCGCAAGGCGAAACAGTCATACGCACCGGTTTTTCTTTTAGAGAAGGGGATTGTTACCGAAAAACAATAGGGTTTTGTATCAGGGATGGTGACGAAGATGGAATTAACGCTGAAGGAACAATTGGAGGATGCAAATCGGCAACTTACAATACTGATGGAGAATATGCCGGGCGGTTTTATGATTTATGATGCCGTAACGGGTAAATTCAGTTATTTGAGTGACGGTTTACTCTCGATGTTCGGTTGCAGCGAGGAAGCATTTCGCGAGCACTTCTATAACTCATTCGAACTTCTGATTTATAAACAGGAGCGGAAACGGGTGTTGGATATGATTACGGAACAGTTTTCTCTGATGGGTGCCGCCGAAGCAAATTTTCGCATCAAAAGTATGTTGGACGAAGTGATGTATGTTTCCTACAAAGGCAGACGGGTTGTGGCGCGTGACGGCAAGGTATCTGTTTATGCGACTTTGACGGATGTGACGGAACAGGTTGCTGCGCAGATGGAATTGAATCGCATGAATGAGGCACTGTATGTTGAGACGCAGCGATTCAAATTATTACAGGAAGCATTGGATGATATTCCGTTTGATTTGAATGTGATTACAGATGAGATGACACTGATACTCAAAAGAGGTGACATGCATGAACTCAGGGTTCCGGCGTTTATGCAAGAAAATGCGTATCAGTCATTTGTACACCCGGAGGATTGTTCGGTTTATGAAAAGAACTTAAATTTGGCATTGGAGGAGCCCGCCAAAATTACAGCGGAATGCCGAATGAGATTCGAAGGCGAAGATGAATATTGTTGGTATCGTGTCTTTTTTGCCAGTTTCGGAGAAGATGGCGGAACAGTATTGCGTGTGGTAGGAAATATGAAGGACATTGCACTCGAACGTGCACGTCAGGAAGAGATGCGCAACAAGATTCGCAATGATTCCATGACGGGAATACTCAACAAAGCGGCGATGCAAGCGTCAATTGAGGATTATTTGTCAGGAACCACCAGAGACAAGTTACATGCCATGATGATGATCGACACAGATAACTTTAAATCCGTGAATGATACGATGGGACATCTTTTTGGAGATGAAGTAATTAAGTTTGTAGCGAAAACTGTCAAACAGACTTTTCGTGAGAGTGATTTTGTAGGTCGCGTTGGCGGTGACGAGTTTATGGTTTTCATGAAGAATACAACGAGACAAGTTACGGAGCTTCGCGCACAGGAACTAAATCAGGCAATGCGACAACGTTTCTGCAAAGACGGGGCATCGGTTCAAATCAGTTGCAGTATCGGCGTTGCATACTATCCGAAGGCAGGTATTGATTTCGCATCGCTGTTTGCAAATGCGGATGAAGCCCTTTATCAAGCCAAGGCCAAAGGAAAGGATTGTTATGTTATTTCACAGGTCATTGCGTCACTGTAGAAAAACACTACGAATGTAAATAAATCTAAATATGCGACAAGGAGAGACCGAACGGACTGAGTTTATCACGATGTTCGGTTTTGCTATTGTTTCGATATTGCGAGGGAGTACAGCCAAAGTATTGTTTAAACAACTTGTTGTAATAACTTGCATTGTTAAAACCGACGGAATAAGCGAGATCCGAGATGGAGGTGAAGGAGCGGTCATTCTTCAGTATCATTTCGGCAGATTGCAGTATCCGATATTTCATCAGGTATTCAATGGGTGTCATATCAACCGCACGTTTGAAACAACGGCAACATTCACTTTTGCTGATGTGAATGGACTCTGCGATATCTTCAAGCATAATCGGTTCGCTGTAATGTGTCTCGATGAAAGAAATGGCATCTTTGATACGGATTTCATCGGGAGAGAGTTGTTTGACTTTGGTTCGGTGAACAACCGGCTCCAAATTGGTTTTTTTGAGCAGATGCAACCAAAGCTGACAAAGATAACTCTTGGTCATCAGTTCAAAACCGAATTCTTTGGTCAGATTCGTGGAGAAAATGTCTTCGATGTAGGCAAGCATACCACGATTCCACATATCGCCGCTTCTAAAGATGCAATAGCGCATTTGAGAATCTTCCAAAATCGGTTTCACATAGTTGGTGTGTGTTTGAGAGCCGGGATTCGGAAACAAAAATCGTGGATGAAAAATCAAAGAGAGAATGACGCATTTTCCTTCTTCACAGGTGATGGAGTGCCGCACATTACTATTGATAAAAATAGCCTGTCCCGGATACATGGTCACAGTTTTATCACCAATCTTGAACATCGCATGTCCTTCACGTATCAGGTTGATTTCAATCTCCTCATGCCAATGCCACCGCACATACCCCATGTACATTTTATCCGGTTCCACATAGTAGACACCGACGGGATAGTCAGGATTACTGTGTTCAACAATTTCTTCAATATCGGTATAAGAGGCACTTTTTCTGAGTTCATTTGCTTCTTTCATCCATTTTCTCCTTGTATTGCCTTATATCACTTCTCTATCATTTTACGCAGTTTATGTATGAAAAATCAAGAATAAAAAACAAAATAGAGAAGATACTAATGATACGGTTAAATAAATCTTTTCGGAGGGGTAAACGTGTCCGCAAAAACACTGTATTTAAAAGCAAATCAAAGCGTGGAACTCAGTAAGCAGGAAGTGCTGCTTTCCGATGTCGCAAAGGTCACATCTACGGATCAGGTGCTGTCAGCCAAGGCAAAAGCTATTCGTTTATACAAATTCAGCGGTAACAAGCACCGACACTGTGTAATCAGTATCATGAAGGTGATTGAACTTATGCAGCAACTCGATGAAAACATCGACATACAAAACATCGGAGAAACAGATATCGTGGTGGAGTACAGACCACAGGAGAAACAGGGTGGTAGGATGGAATGGCTAAAAATCACTCTTGTAATCATGATTTCCTTTCTTGGAACCATGTTTACGATTATGTCATTCCACAATGATGTCGGAATTCAATCGGTATTTATGAGAGTATATGAAATATGCGGTATTGAAAGCAGCCCGTTCGGCGTATTGGAAATTGCGTATTCCGTCGGACTCGCGATTGGTATCGTGGTGTTTTTTAACCACATCGGAAAGAAGAACATTACAACGGACCCGACACCGATAGAAGTGGAGATGAAAATGTATGAGCAGGATGTGAATACAACGTGGATTCTGGATTCCGGTAAAAAGGGAGAGGAAATAGATGTTACTTAAACTGGTTATTTTGGCAGTCAGCAGCGCGTCATTCGGGTTGCTGGTTGCAAGCGGCGTCTTTACGGTACTGGTGGCGGTGGGCTTGGTGCCACGTTTCGCCGCCAAAACGCATACGGCACACAAGGTTCGGCTTTACGAGGGCGCCATTGTATGCGGAACCATATTGGGCTGTATCGTGAGTATCTTTCCGTGGGAGGAACTGTTCTCATCACAATTGCAGGGCCTTGCAGCATTGCTTGCGCGTATCCTCATCGGAATCGGAGGATTGTTTGCCGGAATTTTTGTGGGCTGTTTTGCTATGGCGGTAGCCGAGGTGTTAAACAGCATTCCGATTTTTGCAAGAAGAATTCGATTTGAAAAAGGGCTAAAAAGCGCCGTGTGGGCATTGGCAATCGGGAAAATGTTGGGAAGTGCGATTTACTTCATTTTTCAGTTTTATCTATATGAATAATCACATGCAAGCGATTGATTATCGGTAACTATCGTCATAACAGAAAGGGAAATCAAATGGAAAAGAAAGAGTATCAGGCGTATATCAAGGAAGTGACACCGACCAATCAACTTTGGGTACAGATGCTGAAAGCCTTCATTACGGGGGGCATCATCTGTACGATTGGGCAGGCAATTCTGCAATTCGGAAGTGCAACGTTAGGCTTGGATGAAAAGATGGCAGGGAGTTTTGATGCCATGATTTTGATTCTGCTAAGCATTCTGTTAACAGGATTCAATATCTATCCCAAAATCGTGAAATGGGGCGGCGCAGGCGCACTGGTACCGATTACGGGATTCGCAAATTCGGTGGCAGCACCTGCCATTGAATACAGAAAGGAAGGATTGGTTTACGGAATCGGTGTAAAAATTTTTACGATTGCCGGACCGGTTATTCTGTATGGTATTTTTACCAGTTGGTTATTGGGTCTTATTTATTGGCTGATGAATGTACTGACCACATAGACGATTATACATTCATTGCGCGGATAGCTTTTCGCAAGGGTAGAATCATAGAGGGTGAGACTGAAAGTTCGTCAATTCCCCATGCGATTAGTTGCTTGGCAAAGATGGGATCACCGGCGGCTTCTCCGCATACGCCGACTCTGCAACCGGCACGGTGCCCGTTTTCAATGACGGTGTGAATTAGTCGAAGTACCGCTTCGTGGTTCGAGTTATAATATGAAGCCAGGTGGTTGTTCTGTCGGTCTGTGGCAAGCGTGTACTGAGTCAAATCATTGGTTCCGATACTGAAGAAATCAACCTCTTTTGCCAAAAGGTCGCTGATGACGGCGGCAGCGGGTGTTTCTATCATGATACCAATGGGCATATTGCCAAAAGGTTGATGTTCGTTTTGTAATTCACGCTTTGCTTCATCCAAAAGTTGCTTGCAGGACAAAATCTCATTGACAGACGTAATCATCGGAAACATGATACTAATGTTTCCGCAGACAGCGGCGCGAAGTAATGCACGCAATTGTGTGCGGAAAACTGCGGTTTCCGCAAGACAGAGTCGAATACCGCGTAAGCCGAGTGCCGGATTTTCTTCGCGGTGTTGCGGGAGACTTTTGAGCTGCTTATCTGCGCCAATGTCCATGGTTCGAATGATTAATTTGCGTCCATTCAGCAGTTTGGCAGCCTGCATATAATCATGGAACTGTCGCTCCTCAGTCGGCAGAGATGCCGATTTCATATATAAGAATTCGCTTCGATAAAGTCCAATGCCTTCCGCATCATTGTTGAGAGCTTCTCGTATGGATGAGAGATCGCCGACATTGGCGTAAAGGTTAACATAATGTCCCATTTGTGTCACGGTTTTGAGACCGATTTGTTCTTTGAGATGTTCCGATTCACATTGTAACTGTTTGCGGTGGCGATTGGCTTCTTCGATTTGAGCCGCATCGGGGTCAATAATCAATGTTTTTTGGGTACAGTCAAGAAGTGCCAAGTGCCCGTTCCAATCAGGTGAGATATCAACACCGCACATCGCGGGGATTCCCATTCCTCGTGCCAAAACAGCCACATGAGAGTTGGGGGAACCTGACTTGGTAATGATTGCGCATAACAAATCGGAATTCATTCGCACCGTATCACCGGGTGTCAGTGTCTCTGCAATGATCATGGACGGAACCGTAGGCATGGAAGGTGTGAGCGAGGTATCGCCCAGGGTAGAAAGCAACAATTGTGTGACGTCACAGAAATCAACAGCGCGTTCACGAATCAGGGCATCCGTTGCTTTGGATAGGGTACTGCCCAATTCCTCGGCGGCTTTTTGCACTGCATATTCTGCATTGACTCGTTCCCGCAATATGTGCGAAGTAACATTTTCTGTAAAAATCGGGTCGAATAGAAGCAGTTTCTGTGCATCGAAAATCATAGCCTCATCTTCATAGGCCAAATCAAGCATTTCTTCTTTCAGTTCGTCAAGTCGTTTCGCGGCAATCTCGCAAGCATCGGAAAAACGCTGTATCTGCACATCAGGATTGGTAATAATGACTTTCTCCATGGTGTGCATCTCCGATTTTATATAAAAAATGGGAGCAACGACAATGCCTGCAGATAAAGGTTGACCTTTGATGATTTCCATAAAAATGCCTCTTTTCTTATGACGTCAATTACAGTATAAATGACAAACACTATTTTTTCAAGCATCACACTTGCGTTATAGGGGATAACATGGCACAATAATGGTACGTGTGCGCAATTTGTGCCGTAGGCGGTTACAAGGAAGGAGCGAGAGGTTGAATGAAACGTGAAGATGCAGAACAATGTCCCTTATTCAAAGGACTTACGACAGAAGAATATCTGTATGCATTAGAATTCTTTGAAGTCAGAACGGCAGCATATCATAAGGGAGAATTACTTTCACGTCTTGGCACGCCGCTATCGGAATTCGGGTTTGTACTGTCCGGTACCATTCAGGTATATATGCACGACTTGGACGGAAACCCAATCATTATGGCGAATGTTGGGCGCGGCGGAACATTTGGAGAGTCGTTGTGTTTCTTGGGGACAATTCCCCCAATCTATATTCATGCCTGTACGGATGCATCGATACTCTGGATGAAAACGGACGGAATCAAGCGAACAGATGATATTGAGGAGTTTTCGGAAATTCGTTTGAAACTGACCAACCGTTTTATTACACTTCTTTCAAGTCGAACACTATCAATGAACGACCGCGTACAGATTTTATCTAAAATATCTTTGCGGGATAAATTGATTACATACTTTTCACAGCAGATGAATCGTTTTCAAAGCAACCGTTTCACGGTTCCTTTTAACAGAAGCGATATGGCAGTTTATCTAGGAACCAATCGGAGTGCGTTGTCAAGAGAACTTTCTCATATGCGAGACGAGGGGATACTTGAATTTGAAAATAATCGTTTCCGCATTCACCAAAATTTTGAGCAAAAATAATCTACGCGTTGCAATTGCAACGCACTTTCCTGTACTGTGCGATTATACTGTGCTTAACGATGCGACATCTCCGGTTTCAAATCAGAGGTATTGTGTCGGATCAACGATTACATAGTTGCAGAAAAGAGGAGCATATGAAAAAATTACTTGGTATGGTATTGATTTTTAGCATGATGACCGCGCTGATTGCGGGGTGCGGTAAAGCAAAGGAAGAAGACGTGACGATTCGCGTTGCGGGACTGACGGGACCCACCACAATGGGGATGGTCGGACTGATGAAGGCGGATGCGGAAGGAACTTCTGCCAATGATTATGAGTTTTTGGTTGCGGGAAGTGCAGACGAGGTTACGCCGAAATTAATTCAGGGCGAACTTGATATCGCATCTGTTCCGGCGAATTTGGCATCGGTACTTTACAACAATTCCGATGGTGCGGTACAGGTTCTGGCGATCAATACGCTGGGGGTTCTGTACATTGTCGAGAAGGGCGAGACAATACAGTCGCTGTCCGACCTCAAGGGTCAGACCATATATGCGACGGGGAAGGGTTCCACGCCGGAGTATAATTTGCGCTATTTGCTTTCGGCAAACGGCATTGACCCAGATAACGATGTGACCATTGAATTCAAAAGTGAACCGAACGAAGTGGTGGCACTGCTTGCGGAACAGGAGGGCGGAATTGCCATGTTACCGCAACCGTATGTGACGGTGGCGAAGGGAAACGTTGAGGGTTTACGTGTTGCAATCAGTTTAAATGATGAATGGAATGCACTCGGAAACGGCAGTAACATGGTGACGGGTGTTGTTGTGGCAAGGAGCGCGTTTGTGGAGGAACATCCCGCAGCTGTTGCGGCGTTCTTGAAGGAGTATCAGGCATCGGTGGATTATGTGAATGCAAACCCCGAAGAAGCGGCGGTATTGATTGAAGAAAACGGAATTGTGAAAGCAGCGGTGGCACAGAAGGCAATCCCCGATTGCAATATGACATATCTCGCGGGGGCGGATATGAAGAATGCATTGCAGGGATATCTACAGGTCTTGTATGACCAGAATGCAAAATCGGTCGGCTCGGCATTACCGGCAGATGATTTCTATTATGAAGGAAAGTAGTACATTAAAAAAACTGGCGGCATTTGCCGTTGCAATCTTGCTCTGGCAGATTGCCGCCGGTGTATTGAACCAAAAAATATTACTGGCGTCCCCGATTGCGGTTTTTATGCGTTTGCTCGTCATATGGACGGAAGAAGGATTTCTATCGACCATATGGTTTAGTTTCATACGCATTGTCGGGGGCTTTTTATGTGCATTATTGATCGGAACGCTACTGGCGGTTCTTTCATCGCGTGCGCGTATCATCGAGATTTTTCTCATGCCGTACATGGTGACCATCAAATCCGTACCCGTGGCTTCTTTTATCATTATCAGCCTTGTCTGGCTGTCTTCCGCGCAGCTGTCAATTTTTATCTCATTTCTGATGGTCTTGCCGATTGTATATACGAACGTGCTGAACGGAATCAAGAGTGTGGATGTCAAAATGCTGGAAATGGCAGAAGTGTTCCGCCTATCATGGCGCAAAAAATTTCTCTACATTCTGTTGCCGCAGATGAAGCCGTTTGTGTTGGCGGCGTGCAGTGTCTCGCTGGGACTTTCGTGGAAAGCCGGAATAGCGGCGGAAGTCATCGGAATTCCGCGCGGCTCCGTCGGGGAGATGCTCTATGAGGCCAAGGTCTACTTAAATACAGTGGATTTATTTGCGTGGACGGTTTTGATTGTGGCAATCAGCCTTGCGTTTGAGAAGGTCTTCATGTTGCTGCTGCGACGACTTTTTGCGAGATTGGAGCGTGTATGACAGAGATTCGTTTGGAACATATAGATAAAAATTACAAAGATAAGATAGTTCTGAAAGATTTCAGCGCAACATTTCCGGAAGGAAGCGTGACATGTATCATGGGACCGTCGGGTTGTGGAAAAACTACGGTTTTAAGATTGATTTTGGGACTGGAAAAGCAATCTGCGGGAAGTATTTCAGGCGTTCCTTCGCGCACTTCGGTCGTGTTTCAGGAAGACCGGCTTTGCGAGGATTTCTCTGCGTTTACGAATATCTTGATGTGTGTCGATTCGAAGATGGATACGACAGGGATTATGGAGGATTTGGAAGCGGTGGGATTGAAGGAAAGTGCAATGCTTCCGGTAAGAGAACTCTCCGGCGGAATGAAACGACGTGTGGCGATTGTGCGCGCCATGTGTGCCCCCGGGGATTTGATTGTTATGGATGAACCGCTCAGTGGTCTGGATGAAGAAAACAAGCGCAATGTGATTGCGTATATCAAAGATAAAAGCATAGGTAAAACCATGCTGATTGTTACACATGACAAGGCGGAAGCGGAGATATTCGACGGTGAACTGCTATTGATGGAATGATTGAAGCCGGGATAATTATTTTTTATTGCGAAGTACCGAAACGTGGGATATAATTATGATATCAATCGAAGGAGGTACTTTTTTTTATGGGCAAAACAGTACAGGATGTTATGCAGATGATACAAGATCTGGACATCAAAATGGTGGACTTTAAGATGGTTGATATCAACGGACAGTTCCGCCATGTAACAATACCGGCACAGAATTTTTCTGAAGACACCATGAAAGACGGGGTTGGGTTTGATGCTTCCAATTACGGATATGCGGAAGTTCAGAAGTCAGACATGGTATTCATACCGGATCCGAACACGGCATTGGTGGATCCTTTTTGCGAGATTCCTACATTGTCGATGACGGGAAACGCGATGATGATTGATTATCCGAACAATCGTCCGTTGTCGCAGTATCCGCGAAACATCACGTTGGCGGCAGAGCAGTATCTGAAGGATTCGGGGATTGCGGATACGATGTTGATTCTTCCGGAATTTGAATTTTATCTGTTCAATCAGGCAGGATGGAAAATCGATGCCGATCAGATAACGGCGTTTGTGGATGCAGACCAGGCACATTGGAACAGCGAAACGGAAGGATTCGGCGCAGTCATTCCGCCGCAGAAGGCATATCATATTGCAAAACCGTTGGATGTTACCTATGAGTGCAGAAGCGAGATGTGTCTTGAAATCGAAAAAGCCGGAATTTCCGTAAAGTATCATCATCCGGAAGTCGGAGCGGCAGGACAGTTTGAAATCGAGCCGAAACTGGGCAAGATGTCCGAGATGGCGGATGCAACGATGATGATTAAGTACATCATTCATAATGTTGCAGCGAAGTATGATATGACGGCAACATTTATGCCGAAGCCGGTTTTTGGCGAAGCCGGAAGCGGTATGCACGTACATATGCTTTTGTTAAAAGACGGAGAACCGGTATTTTCGGATGATAACGGATATTCACACTTGAGCGAGACCGCACATTACTTTATGGGCGGATTGTTGAAGCATATTGCATCGTTGTGTGCGATTACGAATCCCAGCACCAATTCTTTCAAACGTTTGGTTCCCGGCTTTGAGGCACCGGTTACCGTAGGATACGCTACATCCAACAGAAGCGCGGTTATTCGTATTCCCGCATACGCGAAGACACCGAATATGCGTCGTTTCGAACTTCGTAATCCTGATGCAACGACGAATCCGTATTTCTGCTATGCGGCAATTCTGATGGCAGGAATCGACGGCGTGAAGAATAAAATAGACCCGCATGCGAACGGATGGGGTCCTTACGACATGAATCTCTATACCTTGTCTGAGGAAGAAAAAGCGAAACTGACAGGGTTGCCGACCTCCCTTGAGGAAGCATTGAAGGCACTTGAGAACGATCATGACTATTTGACGGCTGGCGGTGTATTTCCGGAGCATTTGCTTCAGAATTTCATCCAAATCAAGAAAGCGGAATGCGCGAAGATGGCTGCGATACCGCATCCGGCAGAGTTTGAGAAATACTTTAATCTGTAAGCTAAAAAATAAGGATTTGCGGTTTCAACCGCAAATCCTTTTCTTTTTTAGGTCTATTTATTTCTATAAATGATGTCTTCACGTTTCGGTCCGTTGGAAACCATGGTAATCGGAAATCCGATTTGCTTCTCTACGAATTCAATATAGTTACGGCAGTTCTCCGGCAGCTCTTCGTAGGTCTTGATGCCGCGAATATCGCACTTCCATCCGGGCAATACTTGAAGTACCGGTTTTGCCTTTTCAAGCAATCCTGTTGTCGGGAAATCAGTGGTGATTTTTCCGTCGATTTCATAACCGATACATACGGGAATTTCATCCAGATATCCCAATACATCGAGAACCGTAAAAGCAACATCGGTGGTACCTTGGATACGGCAGCCGTACTTGGAGGCAACCGCATCGAACCATCCCATACGTCTCGGACGGCCGGTTGTTGCACCGAATTCGCCGCCGTCACCGCCGCGATTTCGAAGTTCGTCTGCTTCTTCGCCGAAGATCTCACTGACGAAAGCGCCTGCGCCGACTGCACTGGAGTAGGCCTTGACCACAGTGATAATCTGCTTGATTTCATATGGCGGAATACCTGCACCGATGGCACCGTAAGCCGCCAAGGTGGAAGAAGAAGTTACCATCGGATAGATGCCGTGATCCGGATCCTTGAGAGAACCGAGTTGTCCTTCCAAAAGAATGTTTTTCCCGTCTTTGATAGCCTGATAGAGATATGCGGATACATCGCATACATAGGGCGCAATCATCTCACGATATTCCATTAGGGTATCATACAGCGCATCAACATCCAACAAGGGTTTGTGATACAAGTGCTCCAAAAGGATGTTTTTGGTCACTGCAACGCGCTCCAGTTTCTCTTTTAGTGTATCCGGCTGAAAAAGTTCATTGACCTGAAAGCCGATTTTGGCAAATTTATCTGAATAAAAAGGTGCAATTCCGGACTTGGTGGAGCCAAAGGATTTACCGGCAAGACGTTCCTCTTCGTAGGCATCAAAAAGAATGTGATAGGGCATCACAATCTGCGCCCTGTCCGAAATCAGCAACTTCGGCATCGGCACGCCTTTGGAAGTGATGTCCGTGATTTCCTTGAACAGAATCGGAATATTCAGGGCAACACCGTTACCGATGATGCTGGTGGTGTGATTGTAGAAAACGCCGGAAGGCAGTGTGTGAAGTGCGAATTTGCCGTAATTATTTACAATTGTATGTCCTGCATTGGCACCACCCTGAAAACGAATAATGATATCGGATTCCATAGCCAATGTGTCAGTGATTTTTCCTTTTCCTTCGTCGCCCCAGTTGGCGCCGACAATTGCTTTAACCATAATGATTTCTCCTATCCGAAGCATCGAATTCTTGGAGCCGAACAAGTAATTTGTCGGTTGTGCGTTTGTGATGCTTCTGTCAAACAGCACTTCATTATCATAGTATAAAACACGGTATAAGTAAAATCAATAATAATTATGTTGTGCATAATCCAAGATTATGACATCATGAAATAGTGATAGTTTTGAATGCTGTAAAAGTGTTGACGGTATTTTCAATCTCATAATTTATCATAAAAATATCAATTATTTCATACAGCTGATGTTATATAGTCCGTCAAAACGACATATGAAGCATGAATACTTGCTATTTTAGGCTTAAATGTCGCAATAATACGCAGCATTCGACAAGATAACGCGCAATAATGCACGTTACAACAGAATAATACATTCAAAAATTTCATAAACTGGAAGATATTAGAAAAAAGATAAAAAATATAGAAAAAAACAGATAAATATGTTGACAAATGAGACGAGCTTGCATATAATAAGTTTATAAAACAATTCAAATAGATGAAGCGAAAAAATACAGAAGAAAGAGAGGTATGGTCCACCGAAAACATAATTTAAAGTACCAAAGAATGAAGAATAGAAGAAACGGACGTAGTCGAGTACACATGAGAAAGTAACGCAGCACATAAGATGAAATTTATGGCAGTTACAGTACTTCGTACAAAAGAAAAGTGGAAAGAGTACAGATGAGAAATTGGAGGTATGGACCATTGGACAATGTAGTTGAGGTTCAGAAGTAAGAAGCCCTTGTGTTGATAGCAATAACGCAGGGGCTTCTTACATGCTGTAAAAACTAAGCGAGTTCCATTTTGGCGAACGTTATGGAAGAACAATGGCATGTGTTTTGAGGTAATCCACCCAAATTGTGTAATAACGTGCGAGCAGATGCGTATCGTCACCGGAATACTCCTGTTTCAGTGCACCGTTCTCGTCAGTCAAGACCTCATTCTCATCAAGCCAGAAGACGGTTTGACCGTCGGCAAGTGTCTGTATGGCAGTATTTCGTTCCGCAATATGTGCATTGTTAAAAATTGCATCGGAATCGGAGCGTACGCTTGTTACACACATGATGGACTGAATATAGATGATGGCATTCGGTTGCAATTGCCGAATATGTTCCAATACTTCCTGATACTTTAAGAGAAATCCTTCTGTGGTATCACGTCCGAGTTCGTTGATACCGACCATGAGATAGACTTTTTGAAATTGTTGTGCCGAAAGTGCGGTTTCGAGATCTGTTTTGCTACGACTACCTTCCACGGGAATGAATTTTTTATCAAACAAATCATAAACATTCATACCGACGGAAGCATAAAAAGTGGCATTTAATCCGGAATATTCTGATAGACCGACAATCCTCGAGTCCCCAATAAAGACTGCATCCGAAAAATAGTCATCATCGACAGCTGTAAATACAAGAGGCGACTCGGCATTGCTTTCTTGTGCAGGATCGTTATTGATTTCTTCTGTTTCGGAGGATATAACTTCTTCGGAAGGAAACTCTGTCAGATCATCCATCTGCATTTCATTTTCCGAAGAGGATGTAATCGTATCAGCAAGCGTTTGCTGATTAAAGCCCGGCCAAATTTTCTTGAAATCAGCGGAAAAATCCATGATTTCAAACATAACAATACTTAACATGACGGCTGTACAAAGCGGATATCCGGTTCTTTTCATAATCTCCTCCATGCTGCAATTCGGGAAAGCAGCGAGTGACAAATATCTATACAAACGAAAAGTTTAAAAAAGTGAATATAAAAATGGATTGTTGAGGTTACTTTTGAGCATCCAAACAGATAGCCAGAGGATGCAAAGCAACAACAGAATAACGAAACGATTGTTTCCGTTTCGACGAATGATTTTCTCCGGCCACGGAAGTGCGAACAGAACCGCAAAGAGGAGAAAAACAGCGTTGGATTGGCCATATTTCATAAAGTCGGCAGTGTTCACGGTAACATCCGAAAAATGGATAAAAGGGGCAAACAGTTTGCAAAAAAACATTTGAATCGATGAAATGTCGGGGAGTACAAAGAGCATCCAACTCATCGGAATCAAGAGCAACAGGTATAGATGCGACAACACCTTGGAACGCTCAAGAAATATACCGATGCCAATCTTTTCTATGATAATGAGGAAGCAAATGGATGCACCCCACAGAAGGTAATGTAGAGAAAACCCGTGCCAAAGGGAGGTTAACAGCCATACAATAATGAGATTTCGGATGGTGATTGCCATACCGCGGCGACTTCCTCCAAGCGGAATGTAGGTATAGTCACGGAACCAGCGACCAAGCGTAATATGCCATCTTCGGTAGAATTGAGATACCGTTTTGGCACAATAAGGGGAATCAAAGTTCTCCGGCAAGGTAAAGCCGAGCATTTCACCAATACCGATGGCCATGAGAGAATAGCCTTGAAAATCATAATATAGTTGCAGGCTGTAAGAAAACATGGAAAGCCATGCCATCGGCGTTGAAATTGCATCGATACCAATGCTTGTTACGCCGCGCCATACGGAAGCAAGTCGGTCGGCAAGCAGAATTTTATAGCCGAGTCCGAGCAAGAAAGTGACCAGCCCGCGTTCCACATTTTCCAATGATGAAGAACGTTTGCTTATGACACTTTTTAATTCATTGTATTTTACAATCGGTCCGGAAATGACTTTGGCAAAAAGAGTTGTATAAACGCCATATTCTGTGAAAGATTTCACTTGTGTTCGGTGGCGGTAAACATCAATGGACAGTGCAACCAATTCAAAAATCAAGAAACTCATTCCGGGGATTAAGTGTCCTGTTGCTTTGCAATGAATCAGAATGCCGATATTGAAGAATAAAGACAGAATCAAAAAGAATCTGTGCTTGCGAATCAAGTATCTCGAAAGGAAATAGTTGACAAGAACACACAAAAGAAAAACGGGAAGATTAGAATAACCCGCAAATGCATAAAAAATCAGACTTCCGGCAAATAAGGTCAAATTCCGGAATTTTTGAGGAACTATATAGTAAATCATCAAGAAAATCGGAAGGAATTTCAAGATGAAATTAAGGCTGTCAAACTGCACCGTACATCACCGCTTTCTTTTGAAAAATTATACGATATTTTCACAACAATTGCTATATAAATATGTAGAAAAATGTCGGAAATGCTTGGTAATTGAAATTCGCGTTACAGATTGCAAAACAAAAATCGACATGTTATACTAAAATGGATTGAAAACACGATTGAAGAGATGAAATGGGGAGTATACATGGAAGATTATAAGGACGATATTCAGCAGAAAGCCAGACGGGAAGAACGCAGGAAAAAGCGAATCAGAACGACAGTGACAGCATATGTGTCGCTGGCTGTAGTTCTACTGGTACTGGGCGGCGGCGTATTCTTTGGCGTGACACAGTTGAATACGTATTTACAGGCGAATCGACAGCCGGAAGAAGTCATCAACAGTGAAGTTCCCACAGAGGAACCGATTGTACTGACGGAGCCGGATTCTGTAGAAATTCCTTCGACTCCGGAGAGCGCGGAACCCGTCAAAGACCCGCTGGAGGAAGAAATTGACGGTATTCTGGCAGGCATGACGACACAACAGAAGGTTGCAGCATTGTTTTTGACCAGCCCGGAAGCATTGACAGGCGTAGGACAGGCAGTACGTGCAGGCGACGGAACCAAGACTGCACTGGAAGAATACCCGGTCGGCGGACTGCTATATTCGGCAAAAAATATACAATCTCGTGATCAGTTTACAGAAATGCTTACCAATACGAAAACCATGTCCGCGTTTCCGATTTTTCTAGCGGTTACGGAAGAGGGCGGAAAGAATAATACAGTCGCAGGTAAAATGGGAATTACCGCAATAGAATCTGCGGAGACTTATGCGCAAGGTGAAGACGGGGGAATGGTTTCGGAGGCGTACTTAACGATGGGCGCTTATCTTGCAGGACTCGGGATGAATCTGAACTTGGCACCGGTTGCGGATTTGGCAACGAATGCGGAGAACGTTAATCATGTTCGGATGTTTGGCTCAGATACGGCGAATGCTTCCAAAATGGTTACGGAGGCAGTTGACTCCCTGAATGCTGCGGGCATTGATGTGTGCTTGAAGTTCTTTCCCGGAGAAGGTGAAGTGACCGGAGCCGAAAAGATTACCAACAGAACCGCAGATGAAATGCGTGCGGCAGAATTCTTGACATTTCAAGCCGGAATCGAAGCGGGTGCAACCATGGTAATGGTATCTGATATATCTGCGCCGGCGGTCATCGGTTCGGATGTACCGGCGTGTCTTTCAGATGTAATGATGACACAGATATTACGGACGGAATTGGGGTATGAAGGGATCATTATTACTTCGGACTTGGCAGATCAAAGGATTACTTCCAAGTATGCTTCCGGTGACGCCGCAGTTATGGCGATTCAAGCCGGTGCCGACATGATTTTGAATACCGGTGATTTCAAGGGTGCGTATGACGGCGTGTTGGCAGCTGTGGAATCCTCAACGATTACAATGGAGCAATTAGATCAGGCAGTTCGCAGAATATATCGCGTGAAATGCCAGTGGGATGAATAAGATTGAAAAGGTAAAAAAAGTACAAAAACTTTATTGACAGAACAGAAATCATATAGTACAATACATCTTGTCCGTTGCAAAAAGGACAAGAAATGCGATAGTGGCGTAGTTGGTAACGCGCGACCTTGCCAAGGTCGAGACCGCGGGTTCGAGCCCCGTCTATCGCTCGCAAGGAATCTGATTCGTCAGATTCCTTTTTTCATGTAAAATGTTTTCTGACTAAAAATCGCAAAGAGTGCTTTATGGTTCGCAAATAATGGATTGATAGAAGTAAGAGATTCATATATAATTAAGCCGATGTGTTTTGCATTGGAAAAATATAGCAAAGAGAGAAAGGGACTTATGATGCAGAAAGAATATGTGATTTTCCCCGAAGATGTTGCCGAATTTTACAACCATACGGATGAGTGCATCGGAACGGGAAGAATGGGGCTTGCGTTACACAAGGAATATTTTGAACAATTAAAAATGGTTCAGGAAGAGATTGGCTTCAAACATATCCGAGGACATGGTTTGTTCTGTGATGATATGGCGATTTATCAGGAGTATATAGACGAAGACGGGAATGCGAAGGACGAGTATAATTTTACTTATTTGGACAGAGTAATGGACAGTTATCGTGAACTTTCACTGAAACCGTTTATTGAACTGGGTTTTATGCCGTATAAACTGGCATCGGGAACGCAGACACTTTTTTATTGGCAGGGGAATACAACGCCGCCGAAAGACCATGATGCATGGTGCGAATTGGTAAAAGCAACATTAAGCCACTTAATGGAGCGTTACGGTGCAAACGAGGTAGTGACATGGCCTGTGGAAGTATGGAATGAGCCGAATTTGGCGGGATTTTGGGAAAATGCCGACAAAGAAGCATATTTCAAACTGTTTGCATGTACATTCCGCGCAGTCAAGGAACTTGATGCGCGTTTCAGAGTCGGCGGACCGGCAGTTTGCGGAGGCACAGATGAGGAATGGATTCAGGCATTCATGACTTTTTGTCATGAGCAGAAGATTGCGGTTGATTTTATCACGAGACATCATTATACAACGGAATTCCCAGAGTATGTCGGTCACTACGGATATGCGAAATTGAGCAATCCCGAAGATGGTTTTGCCAATTTGCAGACGACGAGAGACATCATTGACAGTTTCGAAGAATATCGTGGATTGGAGATACATATTACAGAGTTTAATACCTCATATATTCCGAATTGTCCGTTACATGACACCAATTTGAATGCTGCTTATATAGCGACACAGTTATCTCGACTTGGAGATGTGAACACTTCCTATTCTTATTGGACGTTCGGGGACGTGTTTGAGGAGCGCGGCGTTCCGTACACACCGTTTCATGGCGGTTTCGGACTGGTGGCAAACGGATGTATTCCGAAACCGACATTTTGGACATTTCGATTTTTTAAGCAATTAACAGGAAAATGTGTGCAACGTAGCGAATCCTTGGTCGTTGTGAAGCAACCGGACGGAAGTTACAGAGGCGTTCTTTGGAATCTGTGCGGTATGAATGCAGAAGAACTCACGGTGAAATTGAGTCTTAAAGATGTTTCCGGAGATGAATACTGGATGCTAAAACAAACGGTTGACGAAGAAGTGTGCAATCCACTCAAAACATGGCATGACATGGGAGAACCGCCAATATTGACGAATACTGAGACTAAGTTATTGCAGCAGGCGGCACAACCGTTGACGGAAACGGCTATTTTACAGTCTGTGGAAGGAGAAATCACATTTGAAGACACATTAAAACCGAATGCGGTGGTATATTTTGAAATCAAATGCAGAGAGGCACAAAGTGACAGAGGTTATTCTTATGAGCGTGCCATTGCGGGACATGATTTTTAACATCTTCCATCCGGTTATTGTGATGATACTGCATTGAGATTAAGGGGGAATATTTTGAAAGATAAAAAGTTATTATGGTTTACAATTTTTATATGGTGGGTTTGCGATTTCTTGATTATCACTGCGTTGGCCGTGTTTGCCTTTTATCTACTCACAATGTTTTCATTTATGACGCAAATATTGGGTGTATTCGGTCTTGGAAATTCTTTTGAAATACATTCGATAAATTGGCTGATTCTTTTACCGATGTGCGCAATAATAGCAATACCGATTACATTTCTGGTAATTAAAGTTATTATTCCGAAGTTTTTTTCGGGATATTTGAATCGATGTCGTAAGATTTTGAAGGATATAGAGGAGAACGGGAACTCTACAGAAACTATGATTGAAGTGCGAAAACTTCACAGCGAACTGGAACCAAAGAAGAACACATATTTTTCCATATACAATATTTGTACCCTCCTCATTGCAGCAGATTGTTGCGATCGCAGTGATTTTGCGGAGGCATATGCCTATTTGGACCGTATTGCGCAGGAAGAATATAAGGAAGTTCGGAAATTTGTTACGATTCAACAAAGTTACATACAGTATTTGACAGTCAAATTACAAATCGAGTGTAGTGCAAAGGATCGGGAGCGGGCGGATGAAACTTATGGCATAGCGAAACCTTTTTTTGACGAATATGGCGAAAAAACGCAGATGATTCTGCCGATTGAAGCGAGTCTTTCCTATTATGATGTTCTCTGTGAGCGATATGAGGAAGCGATTGCACGGATACAGGCGCTGGAAGCGAGTCGACCTTCGGAGAAATTGATGATTGCGGAGTGTCTCAAGCATGCGTATGAAGCCGGGAAGAGGTATGATGAGGCACTGCGATATTATGATGAAATGCTTGTGTGTTGTAAGAGCGAATACACCAAGAATATCATTCAACATCACAGAGATGAGTGTGTTGCGCTTCAAGAACAGATATCGGAGTAAGCGAGACAGAATCAGTGAGATGGAATCAGGAAGATGGAATTAGGAAATTGTATCAGGAAGATAGAGTCAGGATAATAATATTAGGAAGATAGAATTAGAAAATAGTATCAGGATATGTGTGGCGGATATACGTGAAAAGGTATATCCGCTATTTTTTTTAAAACAGTAAGATGATTTTTATTAATTTTTTGTATATATGTATTGACAAGACATATTATAGACAATATAATATAGACAATTTGATAGATATGTAAGAATCATACATATGTGACAAAGAAGTTTTTTTCTTGTTTTTTAGATGAGTTATGAGCGAAGGAGGATATTAAGCATGATTTATTCATTGAATGCTCCACTGACGGAGTTGCTGTTGCTATCCATCATATTGAAGGAAGACAGTTACGGGTACATCATCAGTCAGAATTTGAAGTCGGTATCGAATTTGAAGGATTCGGCGCTGTACCCGATATTGAAACGTTTGTCTGATGAACAATATGTTGATATTTACGACCAGCAACATCAGGGAAGAAATCGGAAGTATTATCGCATTACCGAGAAGGGTGAGCGACGACGAATGGAACTGAAGGAAGAGTGGATTGCATACATCGGCGAAATTGATAAAATTATTGAAGTTCCGGCGTGTGAGGGAGGAAATGACAATGACTAAGACGGAGTATATGGAGCAGTTACAGAAGAAACTTAAGAAATTGCCGAAAGAGGATTATTTGAAGGCGATTGAGTACTATGAGGAATATTTTGCGGAAGCGGGCGAGGATAATGAAGCACACGCGATTGAAGATTTGGGATCACCGCAGGAGGCGGCAGACAATATCATTCGAGAGTTTGCGATTGACAATGTGCAGGACGACACGCGTAAGAAGGACGTTCGGAAGGGATTGCGCGGTGTATGGATTGTCATACTTGCGATTTTTGCTTCACCGATTGCGTTACCGCTCATCATAACGATTGCGGCATTATTGTTCTCTGCCATTGTTGTGGTTTTTGCTTTGCTGTTTGCATTTTCAATTACCGGAATTGCATTACTGTTAACATCGGTGTTATCTTTGATTGGCGCAATTTCCATGCTGATTCGGGATCTTCCAGCGGCCTTGATTTGCTTCGGTATCAGTCTTTGTTCACTGGGAATCGGGGCATTGATGGTTTACGGTTCCTATTGGGTTTTAAAGAGATTTTTAAATGGTATCATCGTTGCGTTTGGAAAAAAATTTGCAAAGGGGGAAAAGAAAGATGAAGCATAAATTTGTAATTTTTAGCTTAATATTTGTTGGCATCGGCGCGGTTCTGATCGGTATCGGATGCATGTTTGGAGGCAAGGTTTACGGCATCGGTATCGGGAGAGGCGGTGTGAATGTCAAAACCGAGGAGACGATTGTAACAGAGGTTATCACGGAAGAAAGAGATTTATCGG
The DNA here is from genome assembly GCA_964389005.1 of uncultured Lachnospiraceae bacterium. GTDB lineage: Bacteria > Bacillota > Clostridia > Lachnospirales > Lachnospiraceae > CAYMCV01. Next base: position 52,877 of record CAYMCV010000001.1, read on the forward strand.
AATTCAGCAGTCTTCAAATGGATATAGCATTTGCAGATGTTGAGATTGTGGAGTCGGATCGATTTGCAATTTCGTACCGTGTGCAGAAGGATAGAGATATCATCGAAGATGTGCAGGGTGATGTGCTGAATTTGCGGCAGAAGAATCCGATGCAGAATGTGATTGGGCTGTCGCTCGGTGATTGGTCTTTTCATAATGTGAGTGAGAATTACTATGTGAAGGTTATGGTGCCGAAGGGAGAGGAATTCAAAGATATTTCCATCAGTGTCGATTCCGGTGATATTACACTTGGCGAAGTGAAAGCAGAAAGCCTGGTTTTGGATGGTTCTTTCGGTAATGTGACAATTGATAAGGCAGATAGCGGTTCTGTCGATATTCAGTTGGATTCCGGAAATACGACTGCAAAGGAGATGATCGCGGATGACCTTTATGTGAAAGGGTCGTTTGGAGATATTGAAATTGATAAGTTGGTTTGCAAGGAAAATGAACTCAAACTGGATTCCGGCAGTATTATGCTTGGCAATGTTGAGGGTGACAATGTCAACTTGGATACATCTTTTGGGGATATTCAGATAGACGATATCATTGCATCGAAACAATTGATATGCAATGCAGAGAGCGGTCATATCGAATTGGGAAATGCGGATGCTGCTGATATTACGGTGACAGGTTCATTTGGTGGCGTCAGTGGTCAAAAGGTGAACGCAAGTAAATGCTTTACATGTAATTATGAAAGCGGAGATTTGGATGTAAAGGAATTTAGCGGAAAAGAGGCAAATATCACCTTATCATTCGGAAGCGCGTCTGTCGGTTATGCGGGAGATTTCGCGACGTGTGCTGTCAAAGCCAACACGGAGTTTGGCGAAGTTTACGTAAACGGCGACGAAGTTGGGACGGAGTATGTACAGACGACTTCCGAAGAAATATGTAAATTGACATTTGCCATCGATTCAGGTGATGTGAATTTGGATACGGTACCGACAGAGTGATTTGTAATACAGAAGAATCGGTATTCATTGTGGAGGATATGTGAGTATTCCGATAACGGATTAATGGCGGTATTTTTAGAAGTATGGCATGGAGAAGGCGTGAGTACTCCGATAGCGGATGGAATAGCCAGCATTCTAGAAATATGTCATTGGGAGGCTGTTTCAAAGTAGACCACACTATAAATCTACAAATGCAGCGCGAAAAGTGGCTAAATATCGCCATTTGACACAAGTGTCATAAATATTTGGGGTACAAAATTGTAAAAATTGATTTTGTACCCCAAAAACTTGTGTTATGTTAACTAAAATCTCATGCTAAAATCATGAATATGATAAAAAAGATATAAATATATCAAAAAGTCTATTTAATTAATGTTTTTTAACCGAATAATTGAAGTCGAGTGGGGTACAGAATGACGAATTTGCCATCTGTACCCCATTTTTAGAAAAAGTCAATACTTATGTCAACCAAATACGAATTACGACATATGTCACGTTAATATTGTCAAGACACTCCATGTGACGTACGGCAGAGTAAAGAATAGTAAGCCAAGTCTGGCATATTCTTGTATTAATAACTCCATGTGACGTACGGCAGAGTAAAGAATAGTAAGCCAAGTCTGGCATATTCT
>CAYMCV010000001.1:54597-65674 GCA_964389005.1 uncultured Lachnospiraceae bacterium
GTATTAATAACTCCATGTGACGTACGGCAGAGTAAAGAATAGTAAGCCAAGTCTGACATATTCTTGTATCAATAACTCCGTGTGATGTATAGCCGTGCAAAGAATGGTAAATCAAGTCTGACATATTTTTGCATCAATGACTTAATGTGTCATATAGAATGCAAGGCACGGTAAATTCCGCTCAAAGAGCATTTTTTAGGGATGAGCAATCGGATGGATTCTGCACCGTGAAATGAAATAATGTGGTAGCAAAATCACAAGTTTTCTGTTAGAATGATACACGTATGACAGAGTTTTACAGAAACGGAGGGTAAGGGGATGAATTTCAAGAATCATCATTTATCAAAGATTTGTTTGATTGCACTTCTTTTGGCTACGGTATTTTTAACCGGATGCGGCATATTGAAAAGTCTGATTGCGCAGGTGAGAGAGTCGGAGAGCGTAGCGGTCAGTGAGGAAACTTCGAACTCGGAGGAAGAAACCGCAGAAGAAATAGGAGAGGATACCGCGGAGAGCGAAACGGTTGCCGATGTAGAAGAATGTAGTTATATCATTGGAGAAAGACAATTTCTGATGAACATGGGGGCAAGAGAAGATGTGCTTTCGTATGTGCCGTCGGTTGCGGATTATAACGTTGAGCCGGGACTTGCCAATATCGAAAACAAGGATCGTGTTCATTTGCAGGATCATATGGTGGAACAGTTGGTAGACAACAATTTTGTGGTAGTCGACGGACAATGGTCTGAATTTTTTGATATATACGAGATGAATCGATATACACAGTTCCCTAATTTTATAACAGTTGATTCCATGATGCATACATATCATCTGTATTATGCAATGTTGCAGAAGAATACTGAACGTGACTATTTAATTGAGGATGCCAAATCAATGAGCGCAGACATGCTTCGCAATTCCATCAGTCAATATGAGGAATTAGAGGGAACCGAGTGGGAAGACGCAGCAGCAATCAATGTGGCTTACTTTGCGGTAGCATCTTCTTTAATCGGGGCAAATGTTGAAATGCCTGATATTAACAGACAGGTAATTGACGCGGAAATTGCGCTTATAAATGGGCAGGAGGGGATTTCGATTTCACCGTTAAACGGAGAATACGAGGATTATTCCCAGTATAAACCGCGCGGATATTATGAAGAAACGGAAGCGTTGAAACAATATTTCAAGACAATGATGTGGTACGGAAGACGAAATTTCGTACAAAAAGACGAGACGCTTGATCGCAGTGCCTTGCTGATGACACTTGCACTGACGGGTAATGCCGCAAAGAATTGGGAGGAAATATACTCCATTACTTCCTTTTTTGCGGGGGCAAGTGATGATTCCGGTATTTATGAGTATTTACCGATTATACATGAGGTTTATGGTGAGGAGGTAACCGTTTCCGACTTGATCGGCAATGCAGATGCGTTTGAACAATACCATCAGTTAACAAGCAAACTGGATCCGCCGGTGATTAATTCTGTTGTTACCATGGATACCAATGGTGAGACGGACAGAGGCGAAGAAGAAAAGGGATTTCGCTTCATGGGACAGCGGTTTTCGGTGGATGCGGCAATTTTTACACAATTATGTTACAGTAATGTCGGCGAGAATTCGAATGGCGAGAGGAGATGTTTGCCTGATTCATTGGATGTGCCGGCGGCGCTCGGTTCCGATACGGCATTGGAAATACTGGAAGATAACGGTAATTTCTCATTCAAGGGATATGAGGAGAATATGGCTGCAACCAGGGAACAGATTGGCTCAGCCGACGATACGTTTTGGTCGGCAAGTTTATACGGAGGGTGGATGAATACGCTACGTCCGCTTTTGGTTGAAAAAGGATCCGGCTATCCCTCTTTTATGCAGAGCGAGGAATGGAATAAGAAGAATTTGGAAGGATTTTTATCCAGTTACACAGAGTTAAAACATGATTCCGTTCTTTATTCAAAGCAGTTTATTGCGGAGATGGGCGGTGGTGACGAAAGGTTGGATGATCGTGGCTATGTAGAGCCGGAACCGGAGGTATATGCTCGATTGAGTGCATTGACCAAGAATACTTCGACCGGACTTATGAAGTTTGGCGTTATCAGTGATACGGATATTGAGAATTTGGATAAATTAAGTACCTTGGCCGACCGACTAAAGGAGATATCCATTAAAGAATTGACGGGTGAGCAAATTACGGAAGACGATTATGAATTGATTAGGACTTACGGCGGTAGTATCGAGCATTTTTGGGAGGAATCCATCAAAGATAAAATCGAGAACGAAGACTATTGTTATAGCAGCAAAGAATTTCCGGCCGCTTTGGTTGTTGATGTTGCAACCGACCCGAACGGTGCTGTTCTGGAACAGGCAGTCGGTGGGCTTTCCGAAATCTATGTTGCGGTACCGGTGGATGGCAAATTAAGAATTGCATCAGGCTTGGTATATAACTATTATCAGTTTACACAACCCCTGGATCAACGCTTGACAGATTCTGAGTGGCGACGAATGATTGGCATGGAGTTGACGGATGATTATGAATTCGTAGAGACAGTGGAAGTCGACCAACCGGAATGGACACAGAGTTATCGGGCGAAGCGGATTTATGAATGATGAAGCAGTTTAGATTTACTATTGGAAGAACAGGAAAGAGTATATTTATAACAATTGCGGTCGGAATCCTTCTGGCTGCAATTGTTTTCGGACTCTGGTGGATGGGGTGCTTTTTACCTACGGACATTGATTGGCGCGAAAAGTCATTTTTATACGAGGGTGTCACGGTGGAATTATCGAATCGTAATCTCTGCGTCAATCAGTCGGACAACAGCGGAACGCAAACCTGTGTATGGAAGTCGGATTGGGATTGGTTTGTGCAGGATGTACAGGTCTTTGACATCAATTGTGACGGTGTGGAAGAACTGGTGATGCTGGTTTGGAAGCATGGCAGTTACGGAGAGCATCTTCCGTTTTGGACAGAAAATAACGACATACGTCTCGAACAACATATTTTTATCTATCAGTGGAGTAAGGAAGAAAGACTGCGTTCGATTTGGATGTCTTCCGCACTTGAATACGAGGTGCGCTCGATTGCACAGTGTGAGAAGAATATGTTGTTGATTACAGATGTCCAATCGTGTAGCAAGGTCTGGTATTGGCAAGGATTCGGCTTGAAATTGGCGGGCGATGCGAAGGAGCGAACGGCAGATTTTCTGTGTGCAGGTGACAATCTGATTCATCCGTGGATTCTGGATGCGAATGCGGCAGATGACAGCGGTCTGTATGAGAATATACGCACAGTGGTGGCGGAGGCGGATTTTGCGACTGTCAATCAAGAAACTATTTACGTCAAGGATGAGAATCTAATCAGTGATTTTCCGAAATTCGGAACACCCCTCAGTGTCGGCGAGGAGCTTATTGCGGCAGGATTTGACGGTGTGAGTCTTGCGAACAATCATACGCTCGATTATGGGACATACGGAATTGAGACGACGGTTGATTTTTATGATAAAAATCAAATTGTATATTGCGGTGTCAATCCTGTACCGGACGAATGTACAGAGACGGAAGATATATGCGAACGTGCAGAAGATTCCGTTACGTTTGTAGATGTGAACGGAATACGGATAGCGCTGCTGGGATATACTTACGGAACGAATGGAATTCCGTCGCCGAAAGAGCAGCCGTATTTGGTGGAGCGCTTTGAGGACGAGGATAGGATGATTGCGCAGATTGACTATGCGCGCATACGAGCCGATGCGGTGATTGTATATGCACATTGGGGTGAAGAATACAGCTTTGAGGTCAGCGACGAACAGAGACGTTTGTCAGATATATTTTTAGCACATGGTGTCGATGTGGTCATCGGAACACACCCGCATGTGTTGCAACCCTATGAAGTAATGACGGGGGAAGACGGTCATCAGATGTTGGTTTACTACTCACTTGGAAATCTGATATCAGGGCAGGAACAGTGTGAATGCATGGTCGGCGGGCTTGCAAAATTTACTCTACATAAGTCGACGGACGGTAAAACGGAAATCACCGCATATTCGATGGATGAGGTGGTTACACATCAAAGTGGTGGCCGGGCGACGACATATCTAATGCATGATTACTCGATGGAACTTGCAAAGGAGCACCGAATTAAGGAAATGCGTGCATATATAGAGACGTTTCAAAGGTAGAAAACAGGCAGAAGTTCTCTTTCCAAAGAGAAGGAGAAGAGGCGATATTAACAATGGGAACCGGTGACAAGATGGGCGTGGATCGCGGTATTGTGAAATACCATTTTGAGCAGGCTTCAGGGCATAAAATAAAGTAAGAATCGGAAACATTTTTGACTGAATAAAGAATTCATTACAGTGTAAAAGGAGACAAAAGATTCATGAAAACCAGAGTATTTATATCCTATGCATCCAAGAACAAAGAGGTTGCAGATAGCGTTTGTGAGGAATTGGAAAAGAATGGAGAGTCCTGTTGGATCGCGCCGCGGAATATTCCGCCCGGAGCTCCTTATGGGGAAGAAATCATCAAGGGATTGGATCAAAGTGATGCCTTCATATTGATTCTTAGTCAGGCATCCAATGAGTCGCAACATGTATTACGCGAGGTAGAGCGTGCGGTAAATCGCAAACTTCCGCTTTTTGTGGTTGCAATTGAGGAGTGTCAACTGTCGAAATCGATGGAGTATTTTTTACTTACCAATCAATGGCTGGACGCCAAAGATGGCGTAAGCGGTAAGTTGGGACCTTTGTGCGAGAGACTGGCAATGTTGCAGCCGATGGCGAAGGATACCGGCAAAGATACATTTACAGCAGATACTTCCGAAGACGATGATTTCGAGAATCCATCAAAAAGCAAGACATGGCTGGGATTGGTCATTGGAGCGGTTCTGGCACTTGTTGTTCTTGCCATAGTTTGGGGGGCAATTGCTAATTCACACAGAGGTGAAGAGGCGATTTCTCAAGGTGCGCAGACGCCGGAGATGAGTGACTCATCGACGCCGGCAGGCGGTGAAATATCGCAGAATTCGGGAGATATTAGCACAGACTTAAACGATAATACAGAGGAGGCGTCAACAGAAAGCGCATCTACAAACGCAGCAGAACTTCCGACTTATCAAGTAGGAGAGTTTCTGATGTTTGGTCGATACTATCCGAAGAATTATGCCGAAGAGAACAATGACGGCGAATTGAAGTGGCAGATTATTGATATTTATGATGACGGAAAGACACTGCGATTAATTACGGAACAAATCATTGATATCAAACCGTATGACTGTGCAGAAAGCGGTTATTATGGGAAAGACAGTGAAGGAAACGAGTATGATTCTCTTATGATGGATTCGTATTCAGATCAACAAAAGATAGAGTTTTTTGGTAATTGTGATTGGGAAAAAGCAGATTTGCGCGCTTGGCTGAATGCTTCCGGTCCTGTGAAATATCAATCGCCGTCGCAGGCAGATAATGCAACAGATGAGTTCGGAAACGGTTTTGGAAGTCAGTCAGGTTTTCTGACTTCTTTTCGAAATGATGAGATTGCCATGATAGAGGATTATGTAGTAGACGATGCCATAACAGACAAAGTTACATTACTTGCAACCTTCGAGGTGGATGCATATTGTGAGCAGCCGACTTTTATTTTGTGTCCGACAGTAACCAAATCGGCAATCGCGAGCGATGACACCTCATGGTACAATACATACGAGGGAGCAGGATGTACGGATTATCTATGGGTTACAAGAACACCGTGGGAACCGGACGTCAGCCAGATTATGGCAGTGGAGACCTCCATGGCACACGAGCGGTATACATCTTTTCGGGCGGCCGCTTCCGGATTCGGTATTCGACCGGTAATCATGATTGATGTCAGTAACTTAACTCCGGGGCAGGTTAGCGGTGAGGGAAGTAATTTTTTGCCGTATCAAATCCGGTTTGAGGAATAGTACAAACATTTATGATTCATAGTATCTTAGTATTGCATTTGCGACATAGTCGGAGCAACCTTCGCCGTATTGTGTATCGGTTGCTTCGGCAAGTTTCGTGTGCTGTAGGTATTCTTGTGCGAGATCCACAAGAATGGCTTTGGCATCATCCAGCATAAACATAGAGCGATAAACCGCATCGAGTTTCTGGACACATTCGGCAGCAAGTGTGTCGTTTTGCTGTTCTTTCGCATACATAAATTCCAGATAAACGGCATTGTTTAAATCCTGTTGTTCTTTGATTTCGGTATCCTCACCAGTGGATTTAAGCATTGCCTCCATTGCCTTTTCTTTACTTCCATACCACTTCATAATATCTGCAACAGCCTGTTCATTCGTAAATCCGGCAGATAAAAACGCACGATAGTTCTCGAGACTTCCGTGTTTCTTAATTTCTTTGGATAAAACCTCCGGTTTCATACAAGAAAGTGTGTGGTCCAGTATCTGTTCAATATCTTCCTTCGTAAAAACTTCAAAATTCATCGTGTTTTCTCCTTTTAGCACATCGTGGATGAGCGTTATGATTCTGTCCAGGCGAGTTCGTTTTTGTTCTAAGAGACCAAGTTGGGTAAGAAGTACTTGATTTTTATCGTATCCGGGATCATCAAGGATGGATTTAATATGCGCTAAGGGAATCTCCAGTTCACGAAAAAACATGATTTGCTGTAGACGTTCCAATGCTGCATCATCATATAACCGATATCCTGCCGCTGTCAGTTTGGTTGGTTTCATCAGTCCGATTTCATCATAGTAGCGTAAGGTTCTGATACTGATGCCTGACAATCGTGAGACTTCTTTTATTGCTCTCATAGTTCCTCCGGATGGTTTAATTATTGGTTTATATACAGTATAAACCCTACCGTAACTGGAGAGTCAATAATAATTGATAAAAATTGTTGAGAATTCAGCTATTCTATATAGTAAATCAGAACACCTAAAACACAAAACAGAATGCCTAAAAAATACAAAACAAATGCTAAAAAGTAGCTTAAGATGAAACGCTAGAACTCCCCGTGTTTCCATACTTCGTCTTGCAGATAGCCCAAATAATCAAAGCAACGTTCATCAATGCGGCGAACGTAACTGTATGTATAACTCTGAAAATACTTGCCCCAGAAACGCAGGGCAGTCGGATTCATGGTTTCGCAATCAACGCCCAAGTAGGTGTAGCCTTCCTTGGAACAGATGTCGCAGATATAAGAGAGTAGTTGCTTTGCAATCCCAAAACGACGATAATCGGGTTCTACATAAGCACCACAGATATTCATCATTTCGCTATTTTCGGTAAGGTAAGTTTCACCGTCATCGGTAATTGCAATGAAACCAACAGCACAATCGTTCTTTATGGCGGCAAATACACGGATACTTTCATTGGCAAACCATTGATCCATCTCCGGAATGAGCGGCGGAAAGAAAATCGGGGCATCGCAGAGGTGCAGGCACAATTTTTCGCGTAGAGGGCGCATGCATGCAATCTCTGAATGATCCAATTCACAGAATGAAAATGTAGGATCCAAATCACATTGCCATGCTTTTGCGGAAAGACGTAAGATGGCATCTGAGCAACGGATGCCGAATCCGGACATTACCAGTGTGCGATTTACGATATCGCAGCCGGCAGGACGACAAATTGCATAACTACCGACATGTTGAAGTATCATCTCTCTTGATACTTCTTCAAACAGTAAAGAAGCCAATTTTCCGCGGTCATTGCCCGTGAATGCATTCCCGCCAAAAGGTGAGAATACGCCGTTTACGTTTCCGAAATGTCCTTCAAACGGTCCCCAAAAAGCAAGATATCCAATCATATGACCGTCCTTAAAAGCCATTTTACCAAATGGTTGTTGAAATAATTCCGTCAACATTTCACGTAATTCTTCACGAAAGTTTTCTTGTGGGAGATGTTCATTCTCGGCACACTCCTCGCGATATTCACATAGCGCCAATTCCAGCGCATCCTCAATGTAGTCTGTATTACAATTTTGATATTCGAACTTTGCCATCTGTACTCCTTCTACGGCGGCATGTAAATATCATGCCTTGTTGTCTTTGATTCTAAAGAGCAACGGAATGACTGTCAAGCATGACTTCTTAGAATCGCATTAGTGCGTATACTCATCACAATATCATTGGTATCGAGCATGATTTATGTTAGAATAAACACAGGTTATATAGTTTTACAGAAACCAATAAATCATTGAGGAGGAACACAGTGCAAAACGAATCATTACCTCATAAGAGACGTGTTCGCTATTCAGGAACGCATCCCAAGAAATATGAAGAAAAATATAAGGAATTACAACCGGAGAAATATGCGGAAACCATATCAAAAGTCATGAAAAAAGGTTCTACCCCCGCTGGTATGCATATATCGATTTGTGTGCAGGAAATCCTGGATTTTCTGGAAATCAAGCCGGGACAGAATGGACTGGATGCAACGCTTGGTTACGGAGGGCATTCGTTGGAAATGCTTGGGAGATTGCAAGGACGGGGGCATTTGTATGCGTTGGACGTCGATCCGATTGAGTCAGTGAAAACGACCGAACGTTTGCGAAATGCCGGATTCGGCCCGGACATTTTATCTGTGAGACTTCAAAACTTCGCAGAGATTGATATGGTTGCATCAGAGGTGGGCAAGTTTGATTTTATTCTTGCAGATCTAGGTGTATCTTCCATGCAGATTGATAATCCTGAGAGAGGATTCTCATATAAAACCGAAGGTCCGCTTGATTTAAGATTGAATCCGCAGAAGGGAATCAGTGCGGCTGAGCGACTGATAAATATAGAAAGGGAGGAGCTCATCGGTATGCTTACCGAAAATGCCGACGAACCTTATGCGGCAGAAATCGCAGATGGAATCATAACGACGATAAAAAGGGGTGGTGCAATTAAGACAACATCCCAGCTTCGTGATGTGATAGAGAAGGCATTGTGTCGCGTGCCTGCATCAGAGCGAAGCGAAACAGTGAAAAAGTCCTGTCAGAGAACATTTCAGGCATTACGCATTGATGTTAATAACGAATTCGAAGTGCTATATGAATTGTTATCCAAACTTCCGCAGGTATTGAATCCCGGCGGACGCGTTGCCATCTTAACATTTCACTCCGGAGAAGACCGTTTGGTTAAAAAATCCTTTAAAGAACATTTCCGGACGGGAGCGTATTCTGAGATAGCCAAGGATGCGATTAGAGCGTCCAAAGAAGAATGTGTGAGAAATCCTCGTGCCAAGTCAGCAAAGCTTCGTTGGGCAATTCATAGTTGAGGAAAGGCGAAAGGCAATATTACCAATAAAATGAACTTGCAAATATCCTTCTGTTTGTGATACTCTGTAGTGTACCATTGGAATGGGGAAGTTGATAAGGAGAGCGTATGCAGAAAAAGTATTGCTTTTACGGTTGGGAATCAGCCGATGTCAAACCGATACAGACTGAAAGCAAATTTACCACGCCGCACGTATTGTATGATGCATTGTCGTCAGTTTGGTGTGCCGAAACCTGCGCGCCTCGCATGCGCGACCGATGGACGGAGGAGAACAAGACGTTCGGGCAGTGCTCCATTACTGCATTTCTGGCGCAGGATATTTTTGGCGGAAAGGTATACGGAATCGAACGCGACGGCGGTAATTACCATTGCTACAATGTTGTCGGTGACTGCGTGTTCGATTTGACAAGCGAACAGTTCGGTGAGGAAAAGTTGAATTACGACAATCATCCGGAACAGTTTAGAGAGGTTCATTTTGCAAAAGAAGAAAAGCGTTTGCGTTATGAAGCGTTGAAACGAAAATTATACTTACAAACGTCGAGAACGATGTTCATTACGGATTTGGACGGTACATTACTTAATTCAGAAGACCGTGTCAATCCGAAATCATTGGAAATCATCAATCGCCTTGTTGAAGACGGTATGCTTTTTACCTATGCGACGGCACGTTCGCTGACATCGGCAGCAGTGGTGACGAGGGGACTTCAAGTCAAGGCACCGGTGATTGTCTATAACGGCGCGCTCATCATACAACCGGATACGAAAGAGGTACTATACTCATTGGCGTTTTCACCGGAGGAAGAAGAGATTGCAAGGGAACGATTTACGCAGATGCAGATTCAACCGATTGTTTATTCCTATATAAATCAAAAAGAAAGCGTTTCATGGGATGTGACTTCGGAAAACGACGGTATCAGACGATATATATCAAAACGGAAGAACGATCCGCGTATGCGGCCGCTCACCGGCATTGCAAATTTGTTTGATGGTCAGAACTTCTATTACACATGTATCGGAGAGCGTGAGAAGTTACTGCCGGTTTACAAAAGTTTCGCAGAAGATAAGCGTTTTCGGTGTACCTTACAACAAGAGTTGTATCGACCGGAGTATTGGTGTGAGATTATGCCTGCAAAAGCCTCCAAGGCAGAGGCAATTCGAATGATGAAGGACTTACTGCATTGCGAGCGTGTGATTTCCTTTGGAGATGCGGTGAACGACATACCGATGTTTGAAGTTTCCGATGTATGTTATGCCGTAAAAAATGCGGTAGATGAGTTAAAAAGCGTCGCGACAGGTGTTATTGAAAGCAACGAAGAAGACGGCGTGGCGGTTTGGCTGGAACAAATTGGTACAAACATACCGTTTTGACAGATAAGAAAGTGAAAATACGATAGTTATTGAAGAAAGACACAAAAGAGGTAAAACATGAGTTTTCGAGGATACAAGTTAGAATTTGACTTGAACGCCTTGCATCGAAGTAATCATACAGATGAGAAAACATCACATCTGCATACTTTCAGAATCAGATTGTTTCTGGAAGATATGAACGAAATAATGGATTTGTATCACGATGTGGAAGGTGTAGTCAATGAAAAATTGAATCAATATCGAAACTGTGATCTGGACGAAACAGATGCATTCCATCGGGATACGACAGTGGAAGGGATCGGAGAAGTACTGTTTGATATTCTGAAAGAAACAGTTGAGAGTCTTGGATTCCGATTGGTGCGGCTTGAAATCGGAGACAGTCCGACGCGGTGTTATTCCGTATCGGATGAACTTTTGGATGAGAGCGTGAATGCCATCACACGAATGCCTTATTTGAAAGTTGATGAGATGGGGAAC
>CAYMCV010000002.1:0-15418 GCA_964389005.1 uncultured Lachnospiraceae bacterium
GACCTGTATCAGTATAGCTATCAACAAAAAAAGCAATGACGTACAAACGGAATCCGGCAATAGTGCAAAATTCATCTGCCAAACTGTCGGAATTGTACACAGATACCAGCCGCCAAGAACTGCTTGCCAAATTGCAAGTTTCTTGCCTGTCACAAGTTTACCGCATACTTTTAGCACATAGGAAAAAACGGCCACACTGATAAGCGTCTGCACAATAAAAACCGCAAGCGGATAACCATCCTTGCATATTGCTTGCATCCATCGCAACAGCACGCCATATCCATAGAGCCTCCACCCGTCAGATGGTGCACCGTAAGCATAGGAAATGTAAATGGCCGTATCCGCAAATCCCTGAATGCGTAAACCGTTTTGCACTGCCCACGCCAAAGCAAACCCTGACTGTAAAAGTGTCAACGCAACGAAAATCATACGATATATCATTTTTAGCCATTCTTTGATGTTCTTTCCAGCTTTCTTTTCCATATGCTCATTCTGACTCCGCTTCCATAATCAGTTTCGCCGCATTCTCGGCCCATAACTGCTGCCCTTTGGCATTCACGTGCATTCCGTCTTCCATATATTCTTGATAATTGTTCTCATTAATTTGCATGTTCGTAAGTACATCCAGTACATATACACGCTCATAGGAATTCGCGACTTCCATCAATGCGTCCCGATATTGATCGATGGTTCCTCCGCCGTAATCCACCTCGTACCCCGAAACGAACTCTTTGTCTTCATTCAGTGTCCAATAGTATGAAGGCGATGCGAGTACAATTGTCAGATTTGGATAGTCTTTGCGCAATTTGTCAATCGCCGTGCGATAGGTTCCGCAATACGTATAGGTATCGTAAGGATCCTTCGGATTGTCAAGCGGAGCGCCCAATGTATAGTCATTCACTCCGTAACAGAGAAACAAATAATCCACTTTTGTATAGTCAAGTTGTGCCAACAGTTGCACCTTATCAAGCGCAGAATTGGAAAAAATTGTAATCATTTCCTTGTTATCATGAACAATCTCCGTATTTCCCGTACACATGATATTCACGAGACTGTCCATACAACATAGTGAGATATGTCTGTCAAAATAGTTTTCTCGATTTAACTTGATTGCCGTTGTACCGCCGATGGCACAATTGTAAGTCTCGGCGCCCGTAATCTCGCTGACAATCGTCGGTATGTCTGTTCCCTCTCTCTCAAACGCAACATTGCTGTCTCCCATAAAAACGACCTGCAAACGACTTGTGTCTTGCGGAAGACTGCGTTTTGGTTCCAGAGAAACCACAACAAAAAGAAGTGCCGAGAAAAGGCACACGCCAAAGATAAAAGCGATTATTTTTATGAGGTTATTCTTCTTCATCACACATCCTCACCGACATTGCTACATGAAATATGTCGTTCCCATAAGCAGTTTTGCGAAAAAGACGAAACCGCAATATCCATGCCACAAAAGAATCGCGCCTGCGGTCGCTCCATACGCATACTTCGCGATGGCCCATTTGCCGGACAGCGATTTATCCTGCATATTCTTAACCCACACATACATGCTCACCGTAAAAACAGCAAACAATGCAAAGTAATATCCCCATGCAAAGTTGGCGTCCAAGGCACGTGAGCCCGACTCACATAAAAACATGATTTCCAGAGCGCCAAAAAACCATACAAGCCATGCGCCCCAAAACAATCGGTTACGAATCGGTGGCAAAGCGACTCCCCTTCGCTCCTCCTTCGGAAGTTTGCGGTAAGCTCTGATTTTTTTACAATCATCTAAAAATTGTCTTCCAAAAGGAAGTATATTTGCCAGAAAAACCAATACAGGGAACAGTGCCGACAAAATCATTGTAATCGGCGCATTTCCCGTATGCATAAACAATGTATACCCAAATCGAATGACAATCCCGTTCTTCTCTCCGAACAGGATCGCGTTCTGGATCAGTATCACGACAAGCGACGGAATCATCGTTGCGCCCAAAGCGAACAATGTCCGGAATCGAACGCCACGCCACAAATCGAACAGAAGCATCAGAATCAATGCCGGTGCAAACACCACAATAAAACTTGTCTTGGTGGCTGTCGTAATTGCAAACAGTGTCGCCAAAACACACCAGTTCTTCACATTCAGCTGCTCGCCGGAAATACGAACCCGCTTCGTATAAAAGATACATGTCATAATCGCCAGCATTTTCATCACGATATATGTGGAATTATGCCATATGGACGGCGACTGGTATCCGATGTATCTCTGATAGTGAACCGCACGTATAAAAATCGGCATCACAAAACCAGACAAAATTGTGAGTCCGCAGGCAATATACGGAGATGTTTTCTCACTAAAAAATCCATAATAAATCAAAATGAGCGATGCTGACGTACACACTGCCAGAATAATTGCAATCCATAGATTCATCAACGGAAGATACGAGCACAATCGGTATATGATTGCCGTCAGACTGTATCCCCAATTATCCTCCACCGCCATACGAATATGATAAGGCAGGTCGGATTCAAAATACTGACCGCCGATGTGTGTTGCCTGCATATAATACAGGTAAGTGCAAGCAACCGCATACAGAATCGAAAATGTCCATATGATAATTGTCGCGATTCGGCGTGACTTCTGATTCTGTTGTACTTGCTTAACTTCGTGGACGGATGCCATATCAATCTTCCTTTTTTGCATGATGTATGTAACTTTTTGGTAAAACTGTTCTGATTACTATCGACCTTGCAATTTTGTTTATGTTTTGGCAACGCGTACAAAGAATCAGAACCTCGCTACAAAACGCAAAACATTCCTATTGCATGTTTCTCACGCGCTACTTCCGCTCACTCACCTGCCCGACATAATCACGTATTACATACTGCGGTGAATGATTCATACTGATGTAGATTCGCCCGATATACTCCCCAATCAGACCAAGCATCAACATCAACATTCCCCCGATAAAAACCAACGCAGACATCGTCGCAGAGTAACCAAGCGGTATGTCCGGTAACACAAATCTCTTAATGATGGTATACAAGCCATAAAGAAATCCGCCGCAGGCGCAAATCACTCCGATAAATGTCGCAATTCGAAGCGGTTTGATGGAGAACGCCGTAAACCCGTTGAACCACAACCCGAACAGTTTCTTGATAGTGTATCCGGAAGTTCCTTCCACACGCTCTCTGTGCGTCACATCGACATTCGCGATGTTCTTGGTCGCACGCAGAATCAATCCGATGACATACGCATAAGAATTCTCGTAGGTCAACACATTATCGATGATAAATCGCTTTGCCGCAAAATAACTGGATACATACAATTCTTTGGGCTTTCCCAGCATGACGCGCGTCATCAACTCATTCACTTTGCTGCCGAAATTTCGAAATCCGCTGTGTTGCTTATGCTGGTATTTTGCATAAACAACATCATATCCCGACGCAAGTTTATCCAGAAGTTTTCCGACTTCGTCCGCAGGCGTTTGTCCGTCATCATCGAGACAAACCACGATGTCGCCTGTCGCATGACGCATTCCCGCCATCAATGCCGCATGTTGACCAAAATTTTTGGCCAGATTCAATCCACTGACTTCGGAATGTACTTCGCACAATCCGCGAATCACCTCGAAGGTATCATCGGGCGAAGCATCATTTACCAAGATAATCTCATATTCATATTCCTTGCTTCCCGCCATTGTCGCAAAAATTTCATCTACTACTCCCGTAATTGTTTTTGCTGACCGATAGCACGGAATCACAAAACTGACCTTTTGCATTGGTTCCTCCTAGTTCTCTCCGGCAATTTTTGCCATCAATATCACATCGCGGAATGTTCCGTCGATACAAACGTCCTCTTTTAGATAAGCTTCCTGAATGAAACCCGCTTTTTCATAACTGCGTACTGCTTGCGGATTATCCGCAAATACGCGAAGAAACACCTTGTGTAACCCCATTGTACCAAACGCATATTGAAGCATCAATTGTGCGGCCAAAGTTCCGATTCCCTTACCGCGCGCATTTTCTTCTCCGATAAAAATGCCATACTCCCCTTTACGATGTTGCTTACTGATATCGCGAATATAGACACTCCCGACGGATTGTTGGCTACTTTTATCTACAATTATCATCTGCACCACTCTGCCGGTCTCAACTTCCTCTTGCATCCAACGTTCATGACGCTCGGCGGTAAATAACTCCTGATATATAAAATGGGTACGAACTTCGTCGACATTTCTCCAGCGCACAATATCTGCGGTGTCCGCATACGTGATGGGACGTAATGCAACGGTTTCGCTCTCTGCTGCATACTTCATGACTATTCCTCCAAATTCTGTACCGGTTCTGCTTTCAGAATCCGATATTGTTTCCCGGACGGAACCGTGATTGTATCCGCTTCCGTAAATGCAATTGGTTGCCCGCAAGCATTGTAGTACTGCATAATGCCATCCGTCGAACGACTGCTTAAAATGCACAAATACCAGTTTTCTTCATTTCGCATGCCCTCGTATGCGGATGCGACACCAAGTTTTGCCATCTTGTCCTCATAAAGAGGCGAGTTCGTCAGCCATCCCCCCAGCGGAACATAGTTTTCGAATGTATGGTAATTTTTTGCCTCATACACACTTTCCGTCTGCAATACAAAGGAAAAAACATCCACACAATATACATTATCACTATTTGATGCAAAGTAGGAAGTCAGTGCTTTGGTATCCGCATGATTTCCGCCCTTGTAAGCCAAATCACCGCGAACCATCAGTATTTGTCCCGCAAACAGCAGTACCAGTATTCCCATATAACAGCCGACAACCGCACTTGTAACCCATTTTCTTTTGTTTTCACTCCGCTCCATCGTGTTGTAAATCATGGCGCCGATAAAAGTGAACTCTGCAATATACAACGATATCTCAATGCGCTCCGGAAATCGTCCGCGATAGAGCAAGTACATCCACACAAGGCTTCGAATCGCCAAAAGCAATATCGGAAAAATCGTTTGTTTCTTTTCCTTCTTGATGATCATCAAGCCGATACAGAGAAGATATGCCAAGCCGAGTGCCATGCATATGAATCCGTAACGACTGGAATAACGCATCTGGTAATAGTAGGTTTTAAAGATATCTTTGATGAAACGAACCGGCGTTTTTTGCACGTGATTCTGAATTTTCGCCTCATCTGCAATTTGGTTCAGTTGTGTATCGTCCACATTCCTAAGCAACTGCGTATTGTATTCTTCCATGAGATTGACGGAAGCGGAATCAATGCCGATACTGTCATAAAAATCGCCGTTTTCCTCCGTGTAATCCGGTATCCCCGTATAGTCATAAACTTGCGTTCGTGCATCGTTGTACCGAAGATACTCCTGCCACGACGGTGATAAATAGGCAATTTGACCGATGCCCCACAAAATGCCGACCCCGAGCAAGGTAATCCCGATGACACACGCATACTTTGCAAGCACTTTTGCGGTAAACTTCTCGCGAAAGCATTTCCACAAGATTACGCATAGCGCAAACGGCAACAACAGATAAAAAGACTGCGTCCGAATGATAAATACAATCCAAAGTACAACGACGGATACCGCACTGTCCTTAAGCGTATCGACAATTCCCCCTTTCGATTCCTTCATACAGAATCGAAACAGCGCTGCGCTCCCCAAGACCACAGCCGCTACCGTGTAGTGAACGACGATAAAAGAATCGGCACAAATCGCCCAGTAAACCAGGCAAGTCGGTATGACAATGTATGCGTAGTTCTCCGGCTTTGATGCTTTCGTCAACAACGATGACAAAATGATAAACAATCCGAATGCAAAGCAAGCGTGTAGCAAGACGCCGTACCACGATACATACGGAATCAAACGATACAATAAGTTCAGAATCGTTGTCATCGGATAACTCATATAAACCGCATGTCCGTCATAGTTGCCCGAATACGCACCGGAAACAATGCTTTGAATGGTCGAGTCATCATTCAACTCGAAATAGGTGGGAAAAATGATACGTAAAAATAACACCGACAGCAGAACCGCCATCGCCGCAACCCCGTACGGAAGCAGTTTGTACCATTTTTTATCCTTCATAAAATCCCCTTATCTTGGAGCAAATGAATTTCACTTCTTCGTCTTTTAACCCGTAATATAACGGCAGGCGAACAATTCTCTCGCTCTCCGCAGTCGTATAGCGATCCTCTCCGTGGAAACGACCGAACTTTAACCCCGCCGGAGCCGTATGTAACGGAACATAGTGAAATACCGTAAGGATTCCGTTCTCTTTCATGTATTCGATAAATTTCGTACGTTCCTGTAAGTCGCGACACTTTAAGTAAAACATGTGTGCATTGTGCGTACAATCCTCTGGAATAAAGGGCAATTCAATCAATCCCTTTTCTTTGAGTCCCCAAAGTTCGCTGTTATAACGGTTCCAAATATCCATACGCTCACCCGTAATCGCATCCGCCAATTGCAACTGCGCATACAGATATGCTGCGTTCATGTCACTCGGAAGATATGAGGAGCCCTTATCCATCCATGTATATTTATCAATCTGACCGCGGAAAAACTTTGCTCTGTTGGTTCCCTTCTCGCGTATGATTTCTGCAGGTTCGATATTCTCCTCATCTCGAATCAACAATGCGCCACCCTCGCCCATCGTAAAGTTCTTAGTTTCGTGAAAACTAAAGCAACCAAAATCTCCGATGGTTCCGAGCGGTTTGCCCTTGTAGGTTGACATGATTCCCTGCGCCGCATCCTCAATAACTTTGAGATTATGCTTTGCTGCAATCTCCATGATTTTATCCATATCGCAAGATACGCCCGCATAATGCACCGGCGCAATGGCACGCGTTTTGTCTGTAATCGCTGCCTCAATCAAGTCCTCGTTCATATTCATCGTCTCCGGCCGAATGTCCACAAAAACAACCTTCGCGCCGCGCAATACAAAAGCATCCGCCGTGGATACGAAGGTATAAGAAGGCATAATGACCTCATCACCTTCACGAATGTCGGCAAGAATTGCCGCAAGTTCCGTCGCATGTGTGCAGGACGTCGTCAGAAGTGCTTTGGTGGTTCCCGTCTTCTGCTCAAGCCACTCGTTACAAAGCTTCGTATAGGCTCCGTCGCCGCATATTTTCTGTCTGCGAATTGCATCCTCAACATATTGTAATTCTTTGCCGGTAAACGGCGGTACGTTAAAATTAATCATGATTTTCCCTTTCTGCCTGATAAATCATATAGTTATCGCTTCGAAATACTGCGTCATAATCGTATTGATTCATATACTCAATCAGTAAATCTCTCTTGATATGATCTTCCTGACTGTCATTTTCCTCCAAAAGACTCGGATAGCGGGCCGCTCCGACCACAACAAGCGGCGGTTCTGTCAGATTGCTCAGTTCCTTGCGCATCTGCTCGGCAGGGTAAGACGCTAAGTCCGGCCATGTGTGTGAAATTGCACACGGCATTTGTAAAACATAACTCAGTGAAGGAACTTCGCCGAAAAATATGGCTTTTTGTCCTCGGAAATCGTTATCGTCTACAAATTTCGTTAATACTTCCAATTCTTCTGCAGACGCCGCATTGGTATGCATTCCTTGCAAAACTTCATTTCCCTCAATTTTCGTATCGGTCCCGAACGGAAAACCTGCGTCGAGAAACGTAAAATTGATACCAAATACCAAGGTCTGAAACAGCGTGCATACAACGGTAAAAATCACACACAACCGCAACGGCATCCACTGTATCTTTCCGGTGTCTCTCTTGAGACCGATTTTTGCCTTAAATAAAAATTGCCACAACATATACAGCGTATACGGTGCCATCAGAAACATATGATTCAAATTCGGATAGACACCTGTATTGCTTCCGAGCGGCGTGATACATATCACCAAGAGCATCGCCAGCGAGAGAACTTTGATCTGCGGCTCGACTTTTTTATGAATCAAACTCACAATCGATACCGTGATTGCAAGCATCAAAAAGCATGTGTTCCAAAACAAAATGGATACATAATCGTTGTAGAGCGGTCTAAATACCCAATTACGGACGCACCAGAATACAAATAGCGCATACGCCGCCGAATATCCGACAATGAATAGGATTTTGAGCCATTTGGGCTTCAAAAACGAGTAAATAACAATGCCTGCGACGGTTCCGACTATAACGCGCGCAAGCGGTAACAGCGCATTTTGGTAGGCACGCAAAATTACTTCCAGCATACCGTTTGGCGTATAGGAAGTGGCTTCCTTCGTCATCCCGAACAAGGAAGCTATCATGTCGGGATACGCCGTCGGTCCATATATGAGACTGATGATCATAAGCCAAAGTGCCGCTGCCGCAAAGTACCCGAGCAAACAAAAACCGCTTGCTTTGAAGAATGCTTTGCGCCCACGCCGATTCAAAATGCAATCATACCATACGACGCAAATCAGCAATGCTTCCGCCACATTCGGAAATCGCACAAACACATTGGTGCCAAGCAGGAAGCCTGCAAGTATCAATACCGGTGTCTTCTGTGTCTTTAGCGCATACAGAATCACGATGACACCGGCGGTAAACAACGTATAAGTCAAGTAGTTATAGATAATGACATGAGGGCACCAGCATAAGCAGAGTGCAAACAACTCCCCCACAAACAATATCCATTTCGTCAGATACTGTCTGAGAAACAGATATGAAGTTGTTCCGAGAAATGCCGGCAACAACGAGGTATACAAGTTCATTCCAAGCCACGTATGACCGCCCGGCAGATAGGTCAATGCCTTTCCGAGTACACTTGATAAAAAGGTTGCCACCACCCACATGCCGTCCATGTTTTGCAGGTTTTCGTAGTTCCCGAGGCTGTATCCGGAATCCGTCAAATCCACCCCCGATGCAACGTGCAGAAACGGGAACACAAACAGAATCACAAGAAAAACATAGTCGATTGTCTGTAGCCGATTGTCCTTTGTCATTTTTTTTGTTCTCCGGTTTGCACATTGAAATATGCATTCACAACAGACAATTTCGCAATCACTGCCTTCCACAACTTCGTCTTATATAAGAGCATAAACAACAACTGACGTATATACTCAATCACTGCACACAGGATAAAAACTGCCGTTACAACCGCGATACAGTGTAACGGAAACAGCGGAGTCTGACTATATTGATCAACTTTCCAAAACGTCGTCCACAGGTCGCGCAACAATTCGTGTTCATGAATCAGATAGATGCCGAATGTCAATCCGGACACTTTTAAAATCGCCTTACTGAAGAAGCCGTCTTTGATCTTGAGATTCAAAAATACCAAAAAAGCCGCAACGGAAGCCAACGTGACGAGTGGGCTGTTGTAATAGTAAAAAAGATTGGTCGGAAGCGGTTGTTTTCCGGTTAGGACAAAAATACCGTAAATGATATACAGTGTGCCGAACACCGCGACAGATGCAAGGATGTAGACCAAAATACCGCGACACTTTTTACCTGTAATCGGCACATAAAGCCGGATATATGCGGCAATGACAAACAGACATACGAACCATATGATACCCATTCCGCCGTCGCCGAAGCCAACCGTAGTCGGAATCAGTGTCATACCGATTGTGGAAAACAAAAGCAATAATACCGCAATCAACCCCTGCATTTGTTTTTTGCTCAATGCGCGAACGCAAACCGCCAGGAAAGGAGACAATAAGTAAAAAAGTATATAAATCGACGGAAACCAATAGTGCTGTGCATTCAGCGGAAAGATGAATTTCGTCAAGAAATACACATCCTTGCAATCGGAAAGCGATATCTTTCCGAGTCCGAGCATCAGTACAAAAATACCGAGCGAGTAAAAAAGCACCTGCATCCATATTTTTATGCACTTCTCTATCTTGAATTCAGAGGTAACCAAGAAATATCCGCTGATTAATACATACAGATTGGTCGCGCCGATACAGATTGCCTCCAGCAACCATGCAAAAGCGGTATAAATCGTAAAGCCTTCCTCTCCCGGCATCAGCAACGTGTTGCCCTTTCCGAGATAATGGAGGCATATAATCATCAACATAGCGACAATTCTCAGTAATTCCAGATTTGCTTCTCTTTTCTTCACGCGCTACCTCCGAAGCAAGGTGGTTTGGTCACGAATGATATATTTCGGTCTGCCCTTCACTTCTTCGTAAATTCTGGAGAGATAATGACCAATCACTCCCAAACTCAGCATAATAAAACCGCCGATAATCAGAATTAAAAGTATGACAGTTGTAAACCCTTCCACCGCCGTCCCCATGAAATACTTCACAAGCGTCTGAATTCCGACAACGACTGCCATCAGAATTGCAACTACGCCAAGTATCGTTACAAGTTGCAATGGAGCAGTGGTAAACGATGTTGTATTGGTAATCGCATATTTGGTTAAACTTGAAAACGACCACTTGCTCTCTCCCGCCACGCGTTCCTGCACATCAAACGTAATGGAGGTCGAGCGAAATCCCACCCAGAAAGAAAGTGCTCTGAAAAAAGTGTTCTTCTCGGACAGCGACAACAATGCATCCACAACTTTCCGGTCAAGGAGTTTGAAATCGGAAGTCGCATTCATGTCTATTTTCATCAATCGACTCATAACCCCGTAGAACGCCGATACACATAATTTGTGAAACAGACCTTCTTTGCCACGGCTGCTCTTGATTCCTTCCACTACGTCATAACCCTCTTTCCACAAAGCATACATCTGCGGAAGTACTTCAGGCGGATGTTGTAAGTCGCAATCAATGACAACGCAACAATCTCCCCGCATGAGTTCAAGCCCCGCAAAAATTGCCGCTTCCTTCCCGAAATTCCGGCTGAATTGAACTCCCTGAATTCGCTCATCCGCTTCGGACAGTTTCTCAACGAGTGCAAACGTCTCATCGCGAGAGCCGTCACTGACAAAGATCAATTCATATTCAATTCGTGCCTCCTGCAACACTTGTCCCAATATAGATGCGGTTCGCTCAATATTGGATTCCTCGTTGTAGGACGGAATAATCACCGACATCTTACCCATAGTCTTCTCCTACTCTGTCTTAATGTACAATACCCCGTCCACCACACGCACGGAGTCTTGGGCGGGAAACGTTCCCATCTCCCGATATGCTTCGCTGTCATAGATGACAAGCATTTCCTCATCGCTGACCATATTCATCGTAAAATTCAAATAGTGCTTCATAAATGCCTGATATTGAACGCCTTTGTATAAAAGGATACTCCCCGTCGTTCCGGTAATTCTCTCTGTAACCTGCGTCGTAATGTCCGTATTGGGATAAGCATCTTCACTGACCACACCAATCATCGCAACGGGCATGCCCTGCACATAATCCGGTGTCTGCTCGATTCTGTCGACAAGACGCAGACAATAGGCGTATGTTTTCTCGTATCGCTCATTCATGTTAAAATACGCAATATTTGCTGTAACGATATTGCTGTAAATCAGAATCGCCGCAATCAACAAAGAAACCCAAGCGCATAGATTGATCACACGCTTACGTTTCGTATGGTCCTTGTCCTTCTCTTGAGGCACAGACGACTGCAATGCCGTCTCCACACCCGCAAGCATGAGAATCGGATACAACCCCCACTGAAAACGCATCAGTAAATGGTACTCCGCCTGTTCGGAAACCAACAGTATAATATTGGTTGCAATCGGAAGAATACCGATAAAAATAAGTAAAATCGGTATCCGGTACCACTTCTTGTATGCGCCGCTACGAAGGAACAACCAAAGCATTGCCGCCAACACCATTACCGTTAATAATACCATACTTACCATAGAAAATCTATTATTTGCCAAGATATTTCCCTTCACCGCAAAAGCGGCAAAGTCATAATACACACGGTAAATCATTTCCGGCAATTTCTCCGGCGAAATCTGCCCTGCGGTACTGATTCCCTGATAGGTATCCAACTCTTTTCCCTGTAAATACAGGCAAATTTTAAGTATTACATAGTACAATCCACCGCCGCCAATACCCATCAGCAGGAATTTCACGCCCTTTTGCGCCGTCTCTTTGATGGGTTCGGCACATAGACAGGAGCGCATCACAAGATAGATGCAAAGTAATATGGTAACAGACAGATATGTCTGATAGATTCCGAGACTGAATGCAAGACAAACGGCACCGCCGAGAAATCCGAAGCGCCCTTTAAAAGTTAAATACACGGCAAGCACCGCGAGTAACAGACCAAGCATATAACCGTCTGCCGTATACAGATAGGCAAATGTCGCCGTTACTGCCGGAAACGTAACCAAAAGACCGGCAATCAAAACCCTGACGGTATGTGTTTGAATTTTTAGCACCTTTGTCAAAATCACGGCTGTCAGCGCAAGATAAAAGATTGATAAAACGCCGTTTACCCAATTCAAATCAAAATAGGACGAAATACCGCAGGCAATCGTCAAAAACCAGCGTCCAGACGTAACCATATTCTGGTCAAACCAGAAGCTGTCCATTGCGTCGGCATTCGGAAATTTATTGACAAACAGATAGGCGTGCGTCAACAATCCGATGATGATTGCCGCATAAAATGGAAGCGTGACGTCTTTTTGTTTGATTTTCGTCATGAATTCATTCATGGAAGCCTCCGTTATTCTTTCTCACGTATTAAATAAATCGGTCTGTCTTTTACTTCAAGATAACCCTTCGCAATATACATACCGATGATGCCGATTCCAAACAATTGCAAGCCGCCGACAAACATAATCATGCATGCCAGTGAAGGCCAGCCGGCCACCGGATCTCCGAACAGAATCGCCCTGATAAACAAGACACAAACCATGACAAAAGCCACCGCGCAGAAGGACAGTCCGATAAAAGAGGACCACACAAGCGGGGCAGTGGAAAATGCAACCATTCCCTCCAACGAATAGCGGAACAATGACCAGAACGACCACTTGGTCTCGCCCGCGGCACGCTTCCGGTTCTCGAACTCCAACCACTTGGTCTTGAATCCGACCCAGCCGAAAATTCCCTTGGAAAAACGATTGTATTCCTTCACGGACAGAATTGCATCCACCATGACACGCTTCATAAAGCGAAAATCTCTGGCTCCGTCGACCATGTCAATCTTGGCCATATGATTCATGATACGATAGAACATCCGCGCAAAGAATGAGCGCAGAGGCGGCTCTCCTTTTCTATTGACTCGTCTGGTCGCTGCGCAATCATACCCCTCTACAGTTACCGCTTCGTACATCTCGGGAAGCAGTTCCGGCGGGTCTTGCAAATCCGCATCCATAATCACAACATAGTCGCCCGTTGACTCATTGAGTCCGGCATAAATTCCTGCCTCTTTGCCGAAATTACGGGAAAACGACACATAGTGAACCTTCGGATCCTTTTGTTTCAGTTCTCGCAGTATCATAAGGGTTTGGTCTTTGCTTCCGTCATCAACAAACACATATTCAAACGTAAGTTGCGGCATCTGTGCCAAAACCTTCTCAACTTCCTCATAAAACAGCGGCAATACTGCCTCCTCATTATAGCACGGAACAACAATTGAGCATTTTTCCATAAATTTACCCATTCTCTTTCTTTCTCTTGCCGTAACGAATCTTCCGATACGTTGTCAACGCCGTATAATACCAGAAGAACAGAAACGGCGACTTACAATGCATTGCCGTTAATTTTTTGACCTCTGCGTCCGTTCGTTCTTCAAAGTACGGATTCGTCCGGTAATCGGGGAACGCATCCAGAATTTCACGACGCAACAAGCGCAAATAAGAAATCCTTTTTTGATAAAACTTCATACCGAGCATATAGGAAAACAATGTATTGATATAACTGATTTCCGTGAAACGGTATTCAAGTTCTTCCGGGTACTCCTCCAGAAAACCGCGCTTCCAACACTCTTCCATCAGTATATTCATTGTATTCAGTCTGTCGTTACACCGCGACTTCGTCGTTGCATGCGTGGTGGACGATTGGTTCTGATAGTAATAATACAGCGGCTCGTCAATGTATGCAAACTTCTTACAATACAGCATTGTCAGAACCCCCGTACAATTGTCTTCATAAAATGTATATTCCGGAAACCAAAGACCATTGTCATAAAAAATACTGTAACGATAAATCTTCGTTACCATGCTCCCCGGCATTAAGATTGCCTTGCGGTAACCTTCCTCGTCCATGACACCTGCCTGCGAAGGCTCGTTGCTCCTTGCGACTTCGCCGACCTCGAAACTGAATCGATCGGTGATATTAAAGTTGCAACCCACAATATCCGCACCCGTTTCTACGGCTTTTTGCAACAATTTCTCATAGTAATCCGGCGTAATCCAATCATCGCTGTCCACAAATCCGACCCATTCGCCACATGCATGACGCAGACCGATATTCTTCGCTCCGCCCTGTCTGCGGTTTTCTTCCGAAACAATCACACGGAATTTGTCCGGATATTTTTTTTCATATGCATCGAGCAACAACAAAGAATCATCCGTCGACTTATCATCCACGGCAATGATTTCATAGTCAGATATGGTTTGGTGAACCAGCGACTCCAAACAAAACTGCAGTTTCCCGTCCGCCATCATATTGTATACCGGAACAATCACACTCAGTTTCATCTCTACCCTCTCTCACGTACAGCCTTTTTATCTAAAATACGATAAACCACATCACACTTTTCGATGGTTTGCAAGCGATGTGCGATAATAATCAATGTCTTCTTCCCATGCAACCGATTGATGGAATCCATAATCGCCTTTTCTGTATCATTATCCAACGCCGAAGTCGCTTCATCCAAAACCAAAACCTCCGGGTCGTTATACAATGCTCTGGCAATTCCGATTCTCTGACGCTGTCCGCCCGATAAGCGAACACCACGCTCTCCGATTCCCGTATGCTCGCCTTCCGGCAAGGAGCGTACGAACTCGTCCAACTGTGCCTCTTTTAATACTTCCCATAATCGCTTATCGTCAATCTCCGATTCCGGAATCCCGAATGCGATGTTGTTTCGTATCGAATCATCCAGCATAAAAATGGTCTGTGGAATATAACCTACGTTTTTCAGCCATTTACGATAGTTCTCCTTGGAAAGGATGTTCTGATTGTCGGCAAGTATCTCTCCGTCTTTTAGTTTCAGCAATCCCAATAGTACATCTACAATTGTCGACTTTCCTGCACCGGACGCACCGACAATTCCCACCGCCGAACCGATTTTGATCGACATATCCGCATTTTCGAGAATCAGTGTGTCGGTATTCGGATACGCATAAGTCAGACTTTTGAGCTCAATGCTTTTCGTAATACTTAATTTCTCCTTCGGTACTTCCATGAAGGAGATGTCGACTTTTTGCCCGCTGATTTCATCCTGCAAGTTATCCGTCACATTCATAAAAAATGGTTCAAAATACGCAATGTTGTTCAATTGATTGTTGATTCTGTTCGCACAAGGCATCAGACGTGCAATCGCCATTGCAAACGCCGCAAGCACCGAAGAAACGAT
>CAYMCV010000002.1:15428-20188 GCA_964389005.1 uncultured Lachnospiraceae bacterium
CCTCCGCTGAAATACAGATACATGAAATAGCAGATCATAGCCACAATACATACGGTCTCGATGAGCAGACGCGGAACGTTGTTGAGGATGGTGTATTTCTGCACCGCGCCGACATAGCCTCTGCCACATGCCACATATGCATCGATAAAGTAACGCTCTCTTCCGGCAACTTTTACCTCTTTGATGCCGGTCACGGTCTGGCTGATCCATTTGAACAATCCGCTGTAATAATTCTGATTTTCCTCGCCGGCACGGTACATACGCGGCTTTAGAATCACTTTGATGCAAAGCAGCGTGATAATCAGAATCGTTCCCAAAAAGATGGTCATCCACACATCGGAAACCAAGCATACCACCGTCAGCGCAACGAAAACAATGGCTTCCGAAACCAGCTGCAACAATGCAAGAATCAATGCATACATGTTGTTGACATCTGAAGTAATGTTTCTCTGAATCACCGCTGTATCCGCATTCAGATAAAATTCATAATCACGTCGCATATAGTTTTTCATCATACGTTCCGAAGTGCGAAACTGATTGGTATACACAAACCGATATAAAACTTTTTGCTGGATATAGAGATAGACATTTTTCAACACAAAAGCCGCAATTACAACAGACATAATAATAACGACAAATGTCTGCTCGGATTGCATCCCCAACATGCGATACAAGGTTACAATGATTTCATTTTCTTGTATGGCATTCGGCGTAATCACGATGGCTACCACCGGTATGACCGCTGCCACACTCAGAGCTTCCAAAATCGCGCCGAGAATCATCATCAAAATCAATATGAACATGGATCTCTTTTGCTTTCCGTCCAGTAAGAGGTTCAGCTTTTTGAGTATTTTTAACATAGTTATCCACCTATCTTTATCGAATTCCCCGAAGATGCATCAAAAGGTTGTGAAATCTCTTCGCACCCTTCGGTATAAAACTTAAAATCATCAAATTCCTACGTTCCTTCTTGGTAAAAAAAGGATTCTTCCTGATTTCTTTGCGACCTTTTCGTATATCTGCAATGACAGATTTACAGACCTTGTTGTCCTTCGTCATCTTGGATAACGGTATATGCAAAAGATAATCGAGCCGTTGTATATAGCCGAATCGAACTGCCTCTGTACGGCAATTCGGAAAATGTTCTTCCATCAATGTAAACGCGTAATCACTGTTATAAATCAGAGCATCGTAGTAAACCGGATTGAAACTGCTTCTCGTATTGCTTCCCTGACGCAATTCCACGTTATAACCGTTCTCCTCAAGCGAGTAGACGCCTTTGATTTTGAGCAGCATCCACAGAAGAATTTTGAAATCCTCATTCAATTCGCCCTCAGGAAATCGAAATTCACGCATGAAATCCGCACGAATCAATTTCGTGCAAAAAGAACTGTCGCCGACATGCATCATGAGCATGCGAAACATCTCTTCCTGCGAAATGAACTGCAACTGTCCCGAATCGCGATACGGACCCCAAACGGCATTTCCGTCCAAGTCAAAATACGTTGCCATCATCTGTGCCATCGGTGTCTCATCATGTGTGGTCAGAACGTCAAGCAGTTTTTCATATAAAAATGGCTCCGCATAATCATCACTGTCGCTGAACGCGATATATTCGCCTGTTGCCGCCTCCAAACCGCGGTTTCGTGCAGAAGACGAACCGCCGTTCTCCTTGTGAATCACGCGAATTCTTGCATCTTGCTTGGCAAATTCATCGCACATAAATCCGCTTTGATCCGTTGAACCGTCATCGACAAGAATAATTTCCAGATTGCGGTATGTTTGATTCCGCAATGCCGAAACACTGCGTTCCAAATACTGTTCAACATTGTATAACGGAACAATCACCGAGATTTTTGCTCCCATGCACAATTCCTTCCGTTCTGATTGCGTATTCTTAAGTCACCAATCTTACAAAGTTTACCACACTCGGCACAAAGACGCAATTCTCAGACCTTTCTTTTCTTCTTGATCATCGAATACATGCGCCACGGCGGAATCACCCGTGCCGGGCTCAAAGGTCCGGACTCATGAAAATGAATTTCGCCCTGCTTCATATCGTCGCACAGTTGCAAAACCCTCTCTGCCGCAACTGCGGGATTCCATTCATCTCTGATGGTCGCATAGGCATTTTCGCCCATTTCCTTGCAACGTTCACGATTCATAACCAGTTCATCGATGTATTTCGCCAATTCCGATACCCGTCCGCTCCGATATACATAACCATTGATTCCGTCTCGAATCAGAAACGGTGCGGCACCCACCGCATGACTGGAAATGACGGCACATTTGCTGTTCATGGCTTCCGTTAACACTGCGCCCCATCCTTCACGATAATTACTCGTAAACAGGAAGATATCTGAATTTATCATGTATTCGCGTACTTCGGGTGGCGTCAAAAAGCCGGTAAATGTAACCACATCCGACAGGTGATTGTCCTGTACCATTTTCTGAAGAGACTCCTTGGTTTCACCGTCTCCAATCATTGTCAGATGAATATTTCGCCCTTTTTCATGCAGCTTTTTCACTGCTTTCACTGCTTGTTTTGCACCTTTTAGCTTCATGAAGCGTCCCGCCCAGAGCAGTTCTGTCTTATCGTTATGCGCCTTTTCTTCCGTCATCTTTCGAAATTCGGTGAAATACCCCCACTTCAATCGCTTGCCCGGATATGCATGTACAATGGAAAAATCGGATGCCACATATGCGCCCGAACACAACAGGCAGATTGGCTTGTCCTTATGTCTGGTATGGTCGTGGTATTTTTTGCGTAATCCGCGCGGCGAGATACACTTCCACTGCCCTTCTCGATAGAGGCGTTCGGAATAACGAATAATGATTTTGCGGTCGTCAATTCGCTTCTCAATAAAAGACTCATCCTCAACGCCACCGTATATGACAACATCGCTATCCGAAATCAGCCGTCTGCACGCTTCCGGCTCTTTTAAAAAGCTGACGACAAAAGGGAGCGATGCCGTATCCGGATTCCACCCCTGACGAATCCGTTCTTCTTCCATCGGCTCCGTCTCCACAAAATGATAGTCATCTTTCAGATGTCGATAAAACTCCTGTGAGACCGGAATTTGATGGTGATTGATATAGTTTGAGACAAATGTAAGTTTCATTTCTCCCTCATTTCCTTTCAAACGCTAAGCATTTCTTCATATATTTCCAATAATCTGTGTGTGTTCTGATCGGCATTGTGTGTATTGCGTGCATGAGCGCGTGCCGCCTCGCTTCGCTTACGCTGCTTATCGCTTCCATTCTCTCTAAATACGCGTATTACAGCTTTCGCAAGCGCCCCGGGGTATCCGCTTTCATAGAGAAATCCCTCTTGTTCATTCACCATGAGGTCTTTGATTCCGCCGACATTAGCAGCAACCGTCGGAACGCCCAATAGCATGGCTTCACCGATGCAGTTCGGCGAATTCTCTGTGAGGGAACAACACACGAAGACGTTTGTCGACAAATATGCTTCTTTCATCTCTTTGGCATTCAACATGCCGCGAAACGAAATATGATCTCTGACCCCGTATTTTTCTGCCAATTCACGCAGATATTTGCCATATGATGAAATCAGAACCCGTTTCTTTAAACTTCCCTCGCCGATAATTGCATTTCCGCATACCGAAACCGTCGTATCCGGATATGCCTCGATAATCTCAGGCAATTCTTCAATCATTCGATGAAAACCTTTGATCGGATAATCCGCCTGGCTGATGAGGATTTGATGCTTCGTTGCCGCTTCCTCATTCCACAGACCGTCATAGAAACAATTCCTAAGCGTTTCATTCATAAAAAAATACTTGGCATTCGGTGCATATGTTTGTGTAAAAGCATTGTCGCATGCTGTCCGCCCGGTCACATTTCCGACTGACTGCAGTAATTTTTGCTCGTTTTCGGCACGCATAAGAAACTTCTGTTGTTGTTTCAGAATGTTATCTTTTTTGAGCCAATCACGGAGTGTATTACGTTTGACAATACGTTCCGGAATTCCATCCGTATAGACTTTGGCACAGGCCGTACACATTCCTTGAATTCCAACCAATATTTTCTTCGGTTCCGATACGGCATTTGTCATTGCAAGTCCATGCGCATACTCTGTACCGAACAAATGGACAATATCCGGCTGAAAATCTGCAAGAATCTCTTTCATGCGTGTTTCCATTCGTTTATCGTATACTTCGGGACAACACGTATCCTCATAAAACGAATATGCATATACAACCGCCTCTCGGCTTTGATCTCCTGAGGTAAATTCTGCAGATACCGCCTGCTGAATCACACTTTGCAAAGCGTCTGTCGGAAAGCATACTGCAAGTGTGACCGCTTCCTTTGTCAAAAGCAGTCGATTGGATAAACCGGACAGCCAGCCTTCTTTATTCCCTACCGGTAATCCCAACTGTTCGGCAAGTACCGGCAGACACATATTACATAACCACAATACTCTCATCGTTATCTCCATCCCCTATCAGAGCCAAGGATTTTCTTACTTTCGATAGATTGCCTTCTTCATGCGGTCGTAGGTACCCGCAAAACGGCTTCTCTGCGATAAATACTTCCGAAGCGGCTGCAGTGTAATGACCATAATGGCGCGAAATGCAAAAATCTGCACAGGAGACATGTACTTATGAATGATGTCTCCGTGCTCCTTTCGATCCCGTTTCCGGTTCTCTTTGGTCTCCGAATAGCCTCCGCCCTCGTAATCAACAATCGTAATCCCGATGTCACACGGTTCTGCGCCATTTTGAAAGAATTGACGC
>CAYMCV010000002.1:20198-26813 GCA_964389005.1 uncultured Lachnospiraceae bacterium
ATTGACGCAAAAAGAAATCATAATCGGCGCGAATCTTATATTGCAAATCAAATGCTTTTTTATCGAATAAACTTCGTTCAAAGATGCAGGCCTGATGACAGGGAATATGTCTGAAACATGTAAACGGCGTTATTTTGGCCGGCATATGCAGCACCTCGCCCGCCAAACGAAAATACGCATTCCCATAATAAATCCCGCGTCCCGGATTCGCATCGATACCCCCGCTTACATGATGAAGCACCTGTGAATCATAGAAAAAATCCCCGCAGTTTAAGAAAATCACGTATTCTCCGCGCGCACAGGCAACCGCCTGATTCATTGCATCATAAATACCTCTGTCTTTCTGTGAAACAACGCGAATTCTGTCATCCTTCGGCAATTGTTCCACGGAACCGTCCGTTGACAAACCGTCCTTGACCAACAACTCCCAATCCTGCATTGTTTGCGAAAGTACGCTTTGCACAGTTTCATTCAATTTATCGCCCGCATTTAATGCCACGGTAATCACTGTAAATTTCAAGGTTTGCCTCTTTCTTTATTGACTAATTCAATATCCAGTTTAAGTATGGAATAATTCTGACATCATCATTCAAACAGGTTTTGAGGAAGAAAGCAAAGTATCCCACGCAGGCCAGTGTAATCAGCACCGTCCATACAATTCTTTGCTTCTTCGACGGAATCAACCGCAATACCGAAGGAACCAGAAACAACTGCCCGATACTGAAAAAATAACCGATTCGTGAAACGAGCGGCATGAAGGAGCAACAACAGTATACGACAATTGACATCACATTTAGACTGAAATAGAACCGATTGACCTCATGTTCCTTCAACGCGGCTTTGTAATAAATCAGTGCAAAAATCATCACACCCACAGAACGCGCGATGTTCACGTAGGAAACGTCTCCTGTATCATAAACCGAGCCCTCATAAAACGGATAAAAGATAAAAATCACGCGCCGAATGAGGTCGGGACAAAGCAACAGAAACGCACATATCGCACCGATTACCGGCAGAAACCACTTCTTCCACTTTAGTTTCGCGAGCGGATAAAAAATCAAAACCAGCAATACCGCTTTGTGAAAGCAAGCCGCAAACAAAATGCAGAGCACGAAGCGAATATAGTCCTTACGCATCAGGAATTTGATGGCATAGAGCGCAATCGCCAGAACCAGGTAGTAACGAATCGAATTAAACGTCAACAGATAGTATCCAAACGTCATAAACATCAGAAACGAATAGGCAAAGTGCTCACTCTGGTCATATAACGCCTTTAAAAAGAAAAAATTCGTGGCAAATGCAACAATCCCGAAAATGACCAGATAGTTCTCCGTTCCGAACATCCACTGGCAAATTCGCACCAGCAGATTAAAGCCAAACTCTGTCGAGACATGACGATTCTGCGAAATCAGGCTAAAAATTTCCGTATATTCCCAATAATCGTGACCGATGGCAATACGACATGCAGACACCAAAAACAATGCCGCAAAAATTGCGGACACGACAATTGTATTATGCATTTGGCGTCTCGTCGGATGCATTCCTCTTGTTCCTGCCTCAGTCATGATTGCAGGCATCTGTGAAGAATCAACGAGAAACGCAACGGCGATTGTCGTAATTGTCAGAAGCAAATAGATGCCCATTTCCGTCCTCCCGCTTCATTCGGTGATTATCTCTTCTTACAAAGTTGTCTTCCTTCTTTGATGCCGCGGCAAATCAATTCGTATGCTCTTTTACGTCCGATTTCTCCCTGCACCGCTTCTTTCTTTTGAATTACGAATCTGCGTGCCCACAGTTTCGCCCATCTTCCGTATAAAAAGGCAAACAAGACGCCTCTGTCCGTAAAAAACTTCTCTGTGTAGCCAAAAAACCAAGTGGATTCTCTCGGCTCTTCGACACCAAGGTTTGTTGTCGTTGTATAGACGCGTAATCCTGCGCGTATGGCATCCATCAGAAACAGGCTGTCTTCACCGTTACTGAATTGTGCCCCGCCTCCAAACAATTCGGAATACACAACGCCTGCCTTACAAAGTTTCTCTCTTCTGGCTGCAATGCTGTATGCCGGATATCTTCCGCAATTGTATGAATGAACCCGATGTTCTTTGTTATTGTAGTAAGTCCTTCTTGCCTCGCAAACGTCAAAATTAAAAAGAAGGATGTCCGCGCGCGGGTTCGCCGCAAACGCTTCCGCAACTTGCTTCGCATAGCCCTCCCGATAGCGAATATCCTCATCCGAAAACAAAACGATTTCCGCATCCGAATGCGCAAATGCCAAATTACGGCTTTTTCCGACACCGCGTTCGGCTCTCGACAACACCTTGACTTCACCGAATGCAGTATGGATTACCAACTCATCGTTCCTATCACACTGGTTCACCAGTACGGCGTCCGAAGACAGATGCATCTGTTCAATCAAGTCTTCCGGTTCTCGATTCACCGCCGAAATCAACACTTGAAGTCGCATTTACGTATCCTCTTCTTTCTTCGTATTTCCAATCGGCGTAAATCTGTAATATGCACGCAGCAGTTTGCGATCGCCGTGATACAGAATCACACCCAAAATCGTACCGCCTTGTTTTTGTATGAACTGAATGGTTCTCTCGCATACGCGCATATTCCGGCTTCCTGCCGCAACAGCAAGTACGATTCCGTCATATCCCAACAATTCCTCCATATGTTCGGGTGCGGTGTTGACCGCATGTGCTTCACTGAATTTCAGTATTCTCGGCAATGCAATTTGATTTTTATCTAAAAGTTGAATGACCTGCTGCCCTTCGCAATCCTCCTGCACACCGGAAATAACCACTTGCTCACATTCACGCAGACAGGACTTAATATTGAGCGCACATTCCCCCGCCCAGACTTCCGTTCCCTCTCTGGTAAACATGCCGATGACCGGTATGGAAAATCGACGTTCAAATGTAATTGGAACATAGATAGAATCATCCGTCACAAACAGCAGGAAAAGTCCAAGCAATGAAAAAACGGCACCAAGAACTGCGCCCAAAGCCGTAACTTTCAAGATGCGATTGGTAATCGGCAACGTCTCGGCCTGAGTTGCATGTGTAAAAATCGTGATTCCGTCAATATCATCCATCATGGTCCCGAATTGAACCAATGCTTCTTCAAACTTCTGTGCTATGAGAACCGAACGCTCGGGGTCATTGGTGGTAACCCGTAAGTTGACAATTCTGACATCGGATTCCAATCCGGCAAACACGACCTCGTCCAAGTACGCACGTGTAATGTCATCCGGTAATTCTTCCATCGCAAATTCAATGACAGCATCTGTTTTGACCAACTGCTGCCACGTATAATCGTTCACATAGATATTGTCTAACTTAACCGCGTCGTTGTAATCAAGATACAATACCGACTTCGCGACATAGGACGGATCTTCTGCAAAGACAAATGTCTTCAAATAATAAGCCCCTGCAAAAACGCCGGCGGTCAATATTACGGCGAGCACAAAGCAGTACCACCGCTTACACACGTAGAGTAACATCAGTTTGATATCCAAGGGCTCATCCCCATACTTACATGCGAACATCTTTCGCCTCCGTCCCACTTATTTTCGGTCTTTTTTATCTGATTCCTGCTTGGAAATTTCACAAATTGACGCCTCTTTGGGAAGCACGTTTCCTTCTTCTTCCGACTCTTCACCGCTTTGCTCGTACGCAAGCATTTCATTCTTCAATGCCGTAATCTGGCTCTGTTCAACACCCTCGGTGCTGTCCGGTGAAACCAAAACTTTCAAAGTTAAAAGCATGAGGCGTAAATCCAGCCAAACACTGTAATTCTCGATATAGGTTAAATCTAATTTCAGCTTATCATACGGCGTGGTATTGTACTTACCATACACCTGCGCATATCCCGCAAGTCCCGCCTTTACCTTCATGCGGAACGCAAATTCCGGCATGCTCTCCATATACTGCGCGATAATCTCCGGGCGTTCCGGACGCGGTCCGATAAAAGACATCTGACCCGCAAGGATATTGAACAACTGCGGCAATTCGTCGATTCTGACCGTACGAATAAATCGACCGAATGGTGTGATACGGCTATCGTTCTGCGATGCAAGCCTTGCTGTTCCGTCTTTCTCCGCATCCACGCGCATACTGCGGAATTTAATGATACGAAATTCCCTGCCGCCTCTCGTACAGCGTACCTGTGTATAGAACACCGGACCGCCGTCGGATATCTTGATAATCAATGCCGTAATCAACATGATGGGCAGTGTCAGCACAATAAAAAACAAGGAAACCGCGACATCAATCATTCGTTTCAGCATACGTTGTTCCACCGTCAGCGCATACTCTCTTGTCAACAATAACGGTGTATCAAAAAGATGCATCTTATCCGCACCCATAATGATGACATCCGGAATTTTGGGCATCATATAGACACGAATCGAACGACTGTAACAATATTTCAGCAAAATATTTCTCTCCGACGTGGGGATGTCCCACAAGACCACGCCATCATACCTGCTTAAGATTTCTTCCTGGATTCGTTCTCTGCCTTCCTTGATATGCATACATTTTGCAATCACATAGCGATCTTGACGACCTGAGAATTTCCTTAAAATATCCTCCGTCGGTCGATCCGCATGAATTAACAGAAGTTCGCGCGGCGGGAATACCATTTTGTAAAATGCATTGCTTAAAAATACCCACACAAGGGCAAAAATGAGTTCCGCCGCAGTCAGAATCGCAAGCGGTCGAACGGCTGCAAACCATTCACACATCAATGAAATCTGTGCATAGGAAATTAAATTCACGCACAATATGGAAAACACCTGCGATAAGAATACGTCAAACGGTTTCAGATAACCGATTTTGGTTCCTCCGTATGTGACCATGAAAAAAATGAGTAACACGCCGTAGATGGCAATGACCAGCCAATGCCCACGACCGTAAAACTCCAGTTTTACCACGCCTTTATAATATTGATACCAAACAACCCCATAACCTGCAATCATTGCAAGCATACCGATAAGCGACAATTGTAATGTTGCCAATCTTTTAAATGATTCTAATTGTTTCATCTTTGACTCCCATACCAATCTCTGCTATTTTAACACAAATCCGTGATTATTGCAATTTAACAACCCATACACCATCAATCATTTGTATGGATTCGCTTGCCGGAAAATGCGCCATCTGCGCATACTCTTTTGTTGCCGCCAACTCCTGCTCCCGCGCATCGGAAACCGTCTGTATGGTAACATTCTGATAATGCTGCATGAACGCCGCTATTTTCTGTGTGGAATCAACGCAAATCTCTCCGGAAGCTCCAAAATATCCTTTTAACGCCTGTGTTGTCACTTCGGTCGGCGGATAAGATTCCGGCGATAAAACTCCGCCCAAAACAGCAACCTCCATGCCCTGTTCATACCCTTTGGTCTGTTCTAAGCGATTCGCAAGACGCAGGCAGAATGCATAAGTCTTCTCATATCGCTCGTTCATATTAAAATATGCCACATTGGATATGACTGCATACGCAAAAGCCAGCACTCCGATTGCAAGCATCACGGTTGCCTTGATTGTCTTCTTACTTTTAGAATGTTGTTCTCCTACTGTGAAACGCTCCGATAATGCCAATGGGAATACCAGCAGAACAGCCCAGGGCATTCGCATCAAAAGGTGGAAATACGCATCCGGCGACATAATCGAAATCGTGGAGAGTCCGAACGGAAGCATCAACAGCAACAGCAGAACCGCTACGATTCTCACCCACGAAGTATAACGCTTCTTTTGGATAAAAATGACTACATACATGATGATTGTTGCCAAAAAAGCAATTGCCAACACAACCGTCAACATTCGATTCGGTCGCAATACATTGGAGCGTAACACAAACGCTGCCGTTGTTTTTAATGCCGCAATCAAACCGTTTGGCAGTTCCGCAAATGCAAACGTTCCCACCTTGTCGGTTCCTTGGTACCCGGACATGGATGCGCCTTGAATCTTGAGCATAATTTTGAGCGATATGACATAGAATGCGTAGCCTCCGACTCCCATGAAGCCAAAACGCAGTGTTTTTGCGGCAATCGATTTGAGATCATCCTCTTCAATCAGCGACAGCAAGAGGTAGCATATACACATTACAATTGCAAGCGATAGGTAGGCTTGGTAAATTCCGATACCGATACCAAGTAAAAAGAGCCCGCCGACCCATCCCCATTTTTTACGTTCACACCACAAACATGCGAATGCGGACAACGCAATCGCAAGCATATAACCGTC
This sequence comes from uncultured Lachnospiraceae bacterium, assembly GCA_964389005.1. GTDB lineage: Bacteria > Bacillota > Clostridia > Lachnospirales > Lachnospiraceae > CAYMCV01. The sequence goes on from CAYMCV010000002.1 coordinate 26,447, forward strand.
AGCGGTAAACATATAGCAAAAGGTGGAGGCTATGGTCGGAAACGTAACCAAGACTGCGCTTGTCAGAATCACCGGAATGCGTGATTCAATGCGAAAGACTGAAACCACGGCAACGGAAGTCAGCGCAAGAAAAAGAATCGAAAGCACGCCGTTTAGCCACGGCAACGCATAATAAGAACTCAGTCCGCAAGCATACTGAAGAAACTGACGCCCAGATGCAATCATATTCTGATCCGAATATAGATTCCACATTGCGTCATAATTAAGAAACTGGTGTGTCATAACATAAGCGTGCGTCAAAAATCCGATGATACACGCAGATAAAAATGCGACCTTAACCGATGGGCGCATCGTCTGATTCAACTGT
>CAYMCV010000002.1:26870-27509 GCA_964389005.1 uncultured Lachnospiraceae bacterium
AAGCATCCGGTGCTTTGGTCTTCAACATATCGATTCTCCATTCAAGCATCTCTTGATAACGTGGTAAATACTGTCTTGCTTCATCGTCAGGAACTAAATCCGCCTCCAAACAGCATGTATTCCCCACCCGATAAAACACCCTATCGATTTGAATACGGATAGATGTTCTGCTTTTCGATACAGATTCCATATTCGTCTGACAGCCTCTAATTTATTCGAAGACAATGATTTGGTCGGACGACGATATATCACGAGGTTCTCGTCCAATCCGTATGCCGTATGCCCACTCCTTAATATCTTCCACCACAAAGCCGTGTCTTCGCTCTTAATAATTGGCATCTCAATGGAATCTTTCGGAATGATATTTGTATCAAAAATAACCGTTGAGGTAAAAATTGTCGTATTCCGCAATGCCTGTCGATAAGTAAGTTCTTTTGGAACACGAACCACCTTCCCCGTCGGATGTGCGGTTTCATCACCGAATTCATAACCGGAAAACGTAAATCCCGCCTGCAATTCTTTTTGAAATTGAAGTTGATGTTCCAATTTCTCCGGCAGCCATAAATCATCTGCATCCAAAAATGCAATGTAACGTCCCGTTGCTTCCTTGATTCCGGTATTTCTGGCACGCGCTGCCCC
>CAYMCV010000002.1:27519-30232 GCA_964389005.1 uncultured Lachnospiraceae bacterium
TGATTGGAAGGTAACAAAATGATACGGATTCTTTCATCCGTAAATTCGGAAATCACTTTGACTGTATCGTCGGCAGAACCATCCTCCACCAAGAGCAACTCCCAATCTTCGTAGGACTGTTGCAGTACGCTGTCGACCGTTTCCGTAATATATTTTTCTGCATTGTAAACCGGAATCACAATGCTGACCTTCTGATTCTCCATGCGGCAGTCCTCTCAGAACCGTGTTCGTAAATTTCTATCTCATTTTACCACATTCCGCCAAGAAAGCAACCGTTCAAAAGATTCCGCGATATTTGTTGTGATTTGTAGTAAAATGCTGCGTTTTGTCCGATTTTAGATACAGAATTTACATATTTTTCGTTATAATACATTTTTAATTTGCAAAAATCACCAAACGTGATAAACTGGAAAAGTAGTTGGCCCTCAATGTGCATGTCTTTGAAAGGAGAACGAAATGAACGACTGCACAAATTCACTCCCGCTGGAACGAAGCATTACCAATCTGATGCTTGATATGGGAATACCGGCGCACCTGAAAGGATACCACTACTTAAGAGAAGCCATCTTGATTTCACTCAAAGATGAGGAAGCGGTTACAAGTGTCACCAAACGACTATATCCTGCGATTGCCAAACGTTTCCGCACCACCGATCAGAAGGTGGAACGAGCTATCCGAAATGCCATAGAGGTTTCCTGGTGTCGGGGAAATACCGATACCTTTCAGAATCTGTTCGGATACTCCTTGCTCTGCGGGCGCAATCGTCCGACCAACAGCGAATACATATGTCGCATTGTAGACCACGTGCGACTGGATGAAAGTACCTACTTAATTCAACATACGTAATGTTTTTCATTGAGGGAATGATACTACGTAAGTCAAAAAGGGTTTCTATTCGAAACCCTTTTTTTGATAGACAATGTAGTCTTCATCCTGATAAACAATCACATATGCCTCTTCCAACAATTCTCGATTTTCCTCATAAACCTTCGGATAAAAAACCTCAAGCCACTCGGAATTCAACTTCGTCTCGTCTTCTTCGAGCGAAAACAACAAATACGCCGCCTGTGTCGGAAACGCATCTGCATTCAAAATCATATTGACTCCCATCCCCGCAGGTATGGAGGCAAGCACCTTGGGCTCAAGCGTATATACCGCAACCGTATTATCCCACGGGTCGCCTGTTTTACGAACTTCCATGATGTTAAAAAGCGATAGTTCCAAAGAATCCCACTCTTTTCTATCTTCTTTGGTCAAATAACGATCTTCCATAAACATCTCAAGATTCATGGGCATCGCAATCAATCCAATCGCCTGTATACCAATCAAAGTCCAAGCAACCCACTTTCTCTTACACAAGACCAAGAGATGTGCTGAAAACAATATTACAATCGCAGTTCCTCTTAAAAAGGTAAATCGTTCAATGGAATACAGCGTTACATACATCAAAAAAACAAGCGCAATCGAATATAGAACGATAACTCCGATGGTTAAGTCGCGATCCGGTTCTTCCTTTGTTTGCGAGGTTGTTGTAACACTCTCATGTGTTTTCTTGCGAATTCCAAGAATAATCAATATCAACGCAATCACCGCAACCGCAGCGCAAAATGGTAAATACCACAAGAACAACGCGTTACCCCAATAAGGTTCCATGATTGAGAGTACACCACGCACACCTTCTTTTAGCATTCTTACAAAAGAGTGAATGACCTCCGCCCAATCCGCACTTTTCATGGCCTGCAGAAGTGCTTCCGTTTTATATATGTTATAATTACTCGAAATCAAATGGAGAAAATAGTAACTTGCTCCCGTAACGATACCCATCGATGCGATTGCCGCCAAGAGCTTCTTCCACCATGCTTGATTCTTCATTACGGCAAACACATAGATTGGAATACAAAAAGCAAAGAATGTGTACACCTGAACCGCATAAACAATCATCACCGGTGCCAATACATATTTCACAAAACGATTCTTAATGTTAAAAAACAGGCCGTATAACAGTCCCGCCAACGAAATTGCAATCGAAAATCGATACGGTTCGGACATATTTGTCGACAAATAGAGAATCAGAACCGTTGACGTTGCCTGTAATGCAATCAGACGTAGTTTGACCGTCTTTTCAGGCTTTACCGCTGTCAAAAAGAACAGGTTGGCAACAATCATACACACAATATTGGTATAAAATACCCCTTCCAAACTCCAACTAAAAATAAACCCGAAGCAGATGTAGGGGAGCAGAATGGCCGGACTCCAAGCACTTCCTGTTCCCAGAATTGCATGATTTCCGTCAAATCCCCAATAACCGCGCGGCCATCCCTTACTAAGATAGGTCTTAACCAATTCATAATAGGCCGCTTCATCATTCCATTTCAGTCCCGGTGCCGATATTACACCGTTTTTGATTGCATAAACAATTGCTATTACGCCCGTCATAATCACGGGCAACAATAAGAAAATATAGTACAGACGAGAATCCGTCGTTAATCGTTCCTTGATACTTTTGTGTTCGTTACTCAATACAGCCTCCATATAATACAATTCGCTAATCTTGTTGCATGCAATCTACGAATTGAGTCGTGTTGTCTCATCTGTAATATGTTCGCAATACCATCGATACGCCAACGTAATCCCCTCATCCAATTCCACCTGATGTTTCCAGCCCAAATTGTGAAGTTTGGTGACATCCGTCAGTTTTCTCGGTGTACCGTCC
>CAYMCV010000002.1:30242-44682 GCA_964389005.1 uncultured Lachnospiraceae bacterium
ATGCTCCTGTTCCAAACAATTTCTCCTTCATAACCGACACAACGCTTCACCGTCTCCGCAAGTTCCGCAATGCTGACTTCCTTGCCGGTACCGATATTTACATGTTCTTCGCCCTCATAGTTCTCAAGTAAAAATACACAGGCATCCGCCATATCATCCACATACAGGAATTCACGCAGCGGCGTTCCGCTCCCCCACAATTCCACCGTCGGTGTACCGTTAACTTTGGCTTCGTGAAATTTACGAATCATCGCCGGCATCACATGTGAACCGTTCAAATCAAAATTATCGTTCGGTCCGTAAAGATTCGTCGGCATACAACTGATGAAACAGTCACCGTACTGACGCATATAGAATCGACACATCATCAAACCCGATATTTTTGCGAGCGCATAACCCTCATTCGTGGGTTCCAATGCGCCGGTCAGCAATGCAGATTCAACAATCGGCTGTGGAGCCAATCGCGGATAAATACAGGTACTCCCCAAAAACAACAATTTGGAAACATGGTATCTGTGCGCACAGTCAATCACATTACATTCCATCTGCAAGTTCTTCATGATAAAATCTGCGGGTTCGGTTTCGTTTGCATGAATCCCGCCAACCTTGGCTGCCGCCAGAATCACAACATCCGGCTGCTCCTTTACAAAAAACTCCTCCACCGCACTTTGATTGGTCAAATCAAGTTCTGCATGCGTTCTGACCAAAAGATTGTGATATCCCTTGGATTCCAAATTCCGAACAATGGCACTGCCAACCAGTCCTCTGTGTCCGGCAACAAATATTTTGTCTGTCTTTTTCACGATAATCCTCCAATCAATGTCTGACGATGATGATTTTGTGGCAAAATTAATTTTTGGCACCACTATGATAAAAATTTGTTCTACGCCTTGTATTTCCCGCACAACATGGGTATAATAAGAAAATAATTTTATGTGAGGGACAATACATATGAACTATTTAAATCAAATAGCACGCAACGAAATATTGATGTCGGCAGGTCTCTCCTGGCTGATTGCACAAATAATCAAAACCATCATACATCTTTTTGTCACACGTAAGTTTGTTGCAGAACGTCTTGTGGGCAGTGGCGGTATGCCGAGTTGCCACTCCGCAACGGTATGCGCACTGACAGTATCTGTATTGATTAACTGCGGTCTCAGTTCGCCGGAATTCGCGATTTCCTTCATCGTTGCAATTGTGGTCATGTACGATGCCGGCGGTGTCAGATATGAAACCGGTATTCAAGCCAAGGTTCTGAACGAAATGATGGAAATCTTTGACAATCTTGGAAAGGGTATCAATTCTGAGGAGAAACTCAAAGAATTGATTGGACATACTCCACTGCAAGTTTTTGTCGGCGGGGTACTCGGAATTACCGTTTCCCTCATCTACTGCTTATTCATTATCATTTAGTGTGTTGATTCAGCCATTCCATGTATTCGCGAATGGCTGTTTTCCAATCTGCGAATTCAAATCCCGTTGTCTGCCTAAACATATAGTTATCAAGCGCCGAAAATGCCGGTCTCTTAACCTTGGCGTTATATTCTTCCGTGCTGACACGAATGACTTTCACATCTTTCCCTGCAAGACGGAATATTTCTTCCGCAAAATCTGCCCAAGAACACAAGCCTTCACAGGTTGCATGAAAAATACCGAAATTCTCCGTAAACAACAGATGGTCTATGGCTTTGGCCAATTCCGCGGTACTGGTCGGATTCCCAAATTGGTCACACACCACACGTAATTCGTCATGTGTCTCCGCCAATTGGAGCATGGTCTTCACAAAGTTCTTTCCGTCTCCGTACAGCCACGCCGTCCTCAGAATAAAGTAACGATTCGAAAACTGTTGTACAAAGCGCTCTCCCTGCAATTTGCTTGCACCATACACGCCTTGCGGTCCCACCGCATCCGACTCGCGATACGGTTTGTCTGCATCGCCCGGAAATACATAATCGGTGGAAATGTGCATCATTTTTGCACCGTATTTTTCTGCGGCAACGCTTAGGTTCTTCGGTCCGATTGCATTGATGCGAAAAGCCAAATCTTCTGCGGTCTCGCAAGCCTCGACTGCCGTATAAGCCGCACAATTGATGATTGCATAAGGTCGCAATTCACCGATTGCCGTATCCACGGCTTCCATATCTGTGATGTCAAGATCTTCCACATCCGTATTCACACAAATGATGTCTTCACGTTTCCCATATAACTCGTTGATTGCCCGTCCCAACTGACCGTTTCCGCCTGTGACCAATAGCTTTATCATCTTTTTCACCTCTGCATGGTTTTGTAATTGATCTCATAAATAATGTAACCCATTTCATCGAAATAATCGAACAGTTCCATTGTAATTACATACATAACATTTGTCAAATGCTATTGATTGTCTTTTTAGGCATCCTGTGTTAGGATAAATAAGGCAAAAAAGATTTACGTGCCGATACAACTTGCTATTGATTTATAAGTTTCTTCTCGGAGGTATTCCATGCAAATTTCATTCAACAAAAAATATACCGTTTTGGGGTTCTTTTTATCATTGCTTTTTACCACTTTTGTGATTCTTTGCAACGATGCAAGCCCAAATTTGCACTACATCATGTTAATGGGTTGGGCAATATTAACCGGGCTTTCCGTCTGTCCCGAAATCAAGATTACGAACCCCAAAATAGCCTCCTATGCAATCTATGGTATTCTTATTCTGGCGGCACTGATGGGCGCCTCTCTTTGTCTCACAGAGAATCTCTGGTATGACGAGGGATATACGGCTGCCTTGGTCGCACAAAGCGTCAAAGACATCCTGACCGTCACCTCCAATGATGTACATACCCCTTTCTATTATCTCATGGCAAAAGGGTTCTATTTACTATTCGGAGGGCATATTCAAGGTTTGAAGGTTTGTTCTTTGTTCTTTTATCTGTGTTATCTGTTGTTGGGTGCTTTTCCGATTCGTAAAGAATTTGGCAATCGTATTTCGTTTTTCTTTTTGTTTTTTTCTGCGATGATACCTTCGTTCATCATGAACGCAACCAACGCAAGAATGTACTCTGCGGCAATATTCTTTGTCACCGCAACCGGTCTTCTAGCATACAAAATCACGCGAAAGAATACGGTCGTTAACTGGATTCTATTTACGTTACTGTCTGTCTGCTCGGTGTATATCCATACCTTTGCACTGATAGCAACCGTGATGATTTATCTGTTTTTACTGGGCTATTTTATATTTAAAAAGGAATGGCGGCAGATTTTATCCTTCCTGATTTCTGCAGTTATGGTTTCCCTGGCCTTTCTCCCTTGGCTGAACGTCCTTTGGGAACAATTTCAAAACAGGCAGAGTACACCCGATTTGATTGTGATGGAGACCTATGATGTTGTCGATTTCTGGGCAGAGTGGTTTTCGTTCTACGAGACTCCGCAACCCATGGCGCTTTTGTTCTATCTATTTTTAGTTGTATTGCTTCTCTACTTCGCGATTGATTCCTTTCGGCAAAAAAAGAATCTTGCAATTCTATTTGGTTCTTTGATTTTTGTTTTTACAGTTGTAATCGGCGTGTATCTTTCCGTTCGTATTACGCCTTGCTATCTCGGTCGCTATTCGTTTCCTGCATTTGGATTCCTATGCCTTCTCCTTGCGCTCGGCGCGAGTCGTATCAGTTCTGTTCGATTGTTGCTTCCGCTAATGATTACTGTAATGGCAGTTGCGTTTTTTCACTACAAAGATAATTACCATATGGATAATGACCCCGGACTGCAAACTTATCAAGACTTTGTGGAACAGAACATGACTCCGGAAGACGGTATCGTTTTTACGGAACAGCATACCCAATATCTCAGCGTTTATTACCCGGAAATCACTAATTTTATCTACGGAAACAAATCACCGCTGAATCCCTTCCCGAATTCCTCTGCTTATACATCGTATGAGCAACTCGATTCCTTGCCCGGAAATATCTGGTATGTCGCCTTTCGTGATGACACGACTCACCCGATGGGGGAGCATTACGCATCAGAATTAAAGCTTTCATTCCATTACATGTATTACGACTTTGACGTATTTTTGTTAACCCCCATTGGCAACGATTGACAAAACTTGCATAATTCTGTCTGAAATGTGCAATTTTTCCGCCTTATTCGCGCAAGAAACCTTTGTGTTTTCGACACGTCTATGCTATACTAACAGTTGTGTGTAAATATTTTTTCACACAACAATTTTACTGCTTGGCGGTTGTAAATATTATCTGACCAATATCGTCAATTCTTATTTTCACTGCCATTCTATCATGAAAGTGAGGTTACCTTATGAAAAAAACGAGAGTCGCATTACTACTGCTTCTTTCCATGGCTCTCCTCCTCTTCGGTTGCGGAAAAACAGGTACGCCCGAAGAATCTGCATCAGGAGACAAAATTACAATCGACGGCAATGCCATCGGACTTACCTCCTCGGAGGAACCATCAACCACTGAAACAAGCGAAGAAGTCGTTTCCCGCGAGGGCATGATTCGCAGTCCCTTAACGAATGAGTGGGTAGATGAATCTTTTGAAAACATTCGACCGATAGCGGTTATGATTCCAAATGACAACGGTGCATCCGGCTGTCTCCCTCAATACGGAATATCCAGAGCGGATGTATACTACGAAGTTCCCGTAGAGGGCGGTATTACCAGAACCATGGCTGTTATGTTGGATCACTCCGGATTGGATCGACTCGGAAATGTCAGAAGCGCCAGAGACTATTATGTTTATTGGGCTTTTGAATGGGATGCTATCTTTTTCCATTACGGCAATCCCTTTTATGCCGACTGGATTTTGGGACAGGAATATACAGACCGTGTTAACGGCGGCTCGGCTCCTTCCGGCGTATTTTATCGTGTTTCGGAACCCGGACGTGTTGACTGGCAGAATGCTTATCTTACCTCCGACGGAATCGATCAGGCAATTAAGCATTACGGTTATTCCACAACCTATACAAACAACTATAAGGGTGCACACTACAATTTCTCCGATACCGTGGACTTAAGCGATTCGCCGAAGAGTTTTGATTGTACCAAAGTTGACCTTGCCAAATGCTTTACGGTTAATAAACCTTATTTTGAGTACAATGCCGACGAAGATGTTTATTATCGTTTCCAATACGGTGACGAACATATTGACGGCGCAAACGATGTACAGCTTTCCTTTAAGAACATCATCCTTCAGAACACAACCGGTGCGAAGCGTGATGCCAAAGGTTATATGGCTTTTTCCTGTCATGATACCACAAAGGACGGTTGGTATATTACCGGCGGCAAAGCAATTCCGGTAACCTGGGAAAAGACCGGAGACTTCGAGCCTACCAAATACTACGACATGAACGGAAAAGAAATTACCGTAGAGACCGGAAAAACCATGGTCTGCATCCTTTGGGATGAGAATGGAACACCGTCCTTCGAATAATCGATAATGAATTTTGATACTTATAAGAGGGTTCTGTTCTTACACAGAACCCTCTTTCTATTATGAATGGATATCCTCTATTTTTTAATTAATTTTCGATTGGTCACAAAATAAAGAACCATGAGTGCAACTGCCACAATCAATGACAAGGCTTCTGCCGCTCTCCAAAGCCATGGCTCATTTACCCCGATTGTGATTTCTCCTTCGTAGAATTCCGGAACCAGCAACGCAAGTTGGTGATTCATACCATCCAATGTCTCAATCCGATTGTGCGTTTCTGTATCTACCGCCTCATAGCATGGATAATAGAATATCGGTAGCAAATAAGTCTGCGCAGTTTCTTTTTCATTTTTTACATACATCTGTACATTGGTTCCGTCTTTTGTATAGGAAAGCACGCCGTCATTACTGTATATCGAAAACGACTGTTCGCTTACAACCGAGAGATCCGTTTGATTCAACAGATAATCCGGACTCTCAAAATGCAGATTTTGTATGCCCTCCGTGTCGTATACCCTACTCATTGCGTCGTTCTCATACAGTTTCTGAGAGAACATACAACAGGTAAAAAATGAAACCAACAGAAGTGTAAAGATTATTCCGACACGCTCTTCTGACTTTTTAACAGCGTTTATACAGATTACAACTGCAAACGTAAGAAGTATAGTTGCAACGCCCAAATACCGCCACGGAAACTGCACCATATTCATCACTTTTGCAAATATTCCGCCAATTCTGTCAGCGATTGGCCATGGAAAGCAATACGTCGTCATCCAAAGCGCAAGAATCCCCGTAAACAAACATATACTGCCGAAACGGCACTTATGCGCCTTCTCTTGTTCGAACCATTGCTTTGCATATATAAGCATCAAAATAATGGCAATCGCTATAGCAAAACCAATTCCCAAAGGCATCTCCGCCGCCATACCGTTCGGTAAACCTTCTGTCAATCCCTGTGCACGTGCAAACGGAAAGAATATCTGAACCGGGTTCAATGCATGAACCATGATATCTCGAATCTCCCAGTGCTTTACTGTAACATCCAATCGCATATACTGTATAAATGGCAGTAAAAATCCTGCGTTCAAGCCGACTGTGATGATTCCGCCCGACAAAATATACAACCACCTTTTTTGTCGCCAAATCCTAACAAACGATATTACCATGATCAAACCCGTAAAAATACCCAGCATCTCACAAGTTAGGATATGTGACTGCAAAATACCGGTGCAACCCAAAATCAATACGAACATACCGTCACGTAAATGTTTCTTTTCATCACTATCCTCATATAGGAGAAGATATATCGCCAGAATTATTAGCGGTACAAATGTCATCGCAATGCTTTCTCCAAGTGCACTGCGGTAATAAAGATTCACAAGACGATAGAGCGACAGCGTATACAAAGCGCTTCCCAATACCGCTAAATCCTTTTGTCCCGTTACACGCCGTACACAAACATATGTGATAAAAGCTGTCGCAAAATTACCAATCAGTAACAGCACTTTATAAGAATTCATCACAGAAAAACCAATCAATCTTAAAATCGCCGGAATGTATAAGAACAAGTCCGGATAAAAAACACCGGTTGGATACCCATACCCATCCAAATGCGTAGGATGAATACGAACCGGAAACTGACCGGACAACAATCCATCTTTGATTCCCTCTATGCGCAATAGATGAAAGGATAAATCCTGCCCGGAGACAGATATCAGATAATCGGAAAACAATGGAATGCATGCGATGAGTCCAATCAAAAGAACCAAGAACAGAGGGCGTTGTATAAGCACAGATTTAGCGGTTACACCTTCGCCTCGCTTTTTAACTATGCATATCATTGCGTGTGTCATAAATAGTATGATAACGCCCAGTGTACACAGCACGTGATCAAATGCTTTGGTTTCTCGAATTGTGATTCCTTGAATTGAAAATGTTCCTTGACCATTATATATGACACGTGTCTGAAACCCTTCGGTATACACAGACACGCGTAGATGCGCAGTTTGGGAATGATACCTTTCATCCAAAGATACACCTTCATCATAACGCAAACCGTAATATGGATAACCCTGATTCAAAAAATCATATGAATGCTCGTCTTCACTCTCATAGGGATTATATAGAAAATCCACCTCATAAGTCCCGCAATGTAACGGTATTGCGGGGGTACAGATGCTACACAGGCTATTACTATCACCCTGTGTCATAACCAACGAATCATTCTGCACCAAACCGCCGTCACTTAATAAATCAGCCGCCGTAAACGTATAACTGTCTGTCTTTCTGCAAACAGAAAAAACAATACCGCCTATGACAATGATGATTTCAAGTATATAAATCAATGTTATGATTCGTTTATTTTTAGCAAACATATATCACCCGAAAAATGAAGTATTTATTATGACTTACGAACTTGTCTCTTCTTTCCCCAATCAAACAGCCCCATCAGCATGCTGCTCCCGGCAAACACTGTTACCGTCAACGCTCTGAATGTAAACATATAATGCTCGCCGGAATGATTTAGCGCAACTGCATACCATGCAAACGGAAATAACGCAACGATTGCAAACGGAATACAGTTTCTAAACTTCCAGACTTTTGTTTTGGTGCCGGGATACAATACGATACAAAGAACGACACCAACAACAAGGCCTATAACCACCAATCGATAAGGAAGCGGAACATATTCTCGCAAGTTTGCTTTTATGACCTGCAACGTCGACATCACTCTGGAATCCGAAAAAACCGGTGCGGTACGTTGAGCCAAGGTTTCAGAAGCGTCTGCCAAAATATTCTTTTGAAGAATCCAACTACCGATTCCCCACTTTGCAGCCCACATTCCGATATATCCCACACCCCACATCATTGGATACCAAATAACTCTTCGGATTCGTTCTCCCAATCCTTCTTCAGGTTGCAGAATCAAATACAATGTCAGCGGAATACCCAATGTAATTATCGGATATGTTAAAAAATCAAAATAGGACGTTGCCATACCGACAATGATAAAAAAATAGCAATAATACTGCTTCTCATATATTTTCTCATGCATCAATAATTGTATCAGCATGACTGTCATTGTCAGATAAAAACATATGGATAGTGAAAGGCTGACCGGCATAATCATCGGACATAAAAAAAGCAATGCAATTCCGAATGCTACCGCATACTTTGTCAGTTTTCGCTGAAACAGCCGATACAAAACAAGCCCCGTCAAAAACAGTTGCAACATTGTTCCAAAAAACTGTAATTCACCCCAGTTAAAAAGCATAAGCAATGGCTTTAAGAATATTAAATATCCATGCCAATACCTTGCATAATCTGTTTCCACACCCGGTACGCCATCCAAATACATTACCAGCGCATCTCTTGGATACCACTGATCCTCGGCAATATTGAAACGATAAATGCCCATGGCCGCTTCAAGAACTGAGTGTTCGCCACGATAAATTGCTTCCTGTAGCATCAAACAATCCGTATATATTCCAACATATGTAGATGAATAGCCAAACACCATCTCTCCGGTTCCGTTAACCTGCACCAAGGCTTCTCGGGATTCTGCAAGATTCTGCGTCATCCTCTGCGTCGGTAATAGAAAAACAGCGACAAGAAGTAAAAACCCCAAGACAATTCCAATCAACATAACTACTATCGCAATCAGACTTCGTTTTATAACTTTCACATTTATTCACCAAGCCCGCTTTCAATCGCAGTCACCAAAGACTTCAGCGCTTCTGCTTCATCTTCGCCCTCACAATGCACTTCTATCTCATCTCCACACTTCACGCATGCTCCCAAAACACTTAAAACACTCTTTGCATTAGCGGTGTTGTCACGAAACGAAAATGTAATCAATGATTTAAACTGCATTGCTTCTTTACACAAAATACCCGCCGGTCTCAAATGCAACCCGGTCGGATTTTTCACCAAAACTTTTTGACTTACCATATGAATTCCTCCTGTCTGTTTTCATTTCCCTGCTTTTACAACCAAACCAAAAGTTTCAGGCTACAAAACACTGTTCTGAATCAATTCTGCCAGTTTATGCGCCTCTTCTTCAATCAATTTCTTATCCTTCCCTTCAATCATGACACGAACCAACGGCTCTGTTCCCGAAGGGCGAATCAAAACTCTGCCTTCTCCCGCAAACTTGCGATTCAAATTCTCAATTGCTTCCGCAATCTCAGGATATTCCATGTACTGCTCTTTCTTATGATTCGGCACATGCGCATTTACCAACGCTTGCGGTAATACTTCCATAATTTGTGCCAACTCCGATAAGGGCTTCTTGGTGTCCACCAAAACCTGCAACAACATCAAAGCACTGAGCAATCCGTCACCTGTGGTATTACGATCAAGCATAATTATATGTCCCGATTGCTCTCCGCCGAGATTTGCACCAATCTCCTTCATCCGTTCCAAAACATAACGATCGCCCACCTTGGTTTGCTCCAAAGCAATTCCGTTCTCCTTAGCCATCAACGTAAAGCCAAGATTGCTCATTACGGTAACCACAATCATGTTCTGTTTCAGTGTTCCTTTTTGCTTCATGTAATTTCCGACAATCGCCATAATTTGGTCGCCGTCTACTAATTTTCCGTTTTCATCAACAGCCAACATACGATCTGCATCACCATCAAAAGCAATTCCGATATCCGCTTTCTCAAATACTACTCTTGCACATAATTCTTCCATATGCGTTGATCCGCAGTTTGCATTGATATTGGTGCCGTCCGGCATATTATGAATCGCCACAACGTTCGCACCCAATTCGCGCAGTGCGTCAACAGAAGTGTAATAAGAAGCTCCTTCTGCACAATCTACCACAATCTTCATATCGCTCAAATCAACATTGACAGACTGTATGGAATGATTGATGTATTCCTCTCTTGCATCCGTTCGATACTTAATCTTACCCACACCGGAGCCGGTCGGAAATGTAACGCCCTCCATATTGTTTTTGATTAAGGTTTCGATCTCATCCTCCAAAGCATCCGGAAGTTTATATCCGTTTCCGTCAAAAAACTTAATTCCATTACACTCAACCGGATTATGTGATGCCGAGATCACAACGCCTGCATCAACTTTGTACTTACGTGTTAAATAAGCAACTGCCGGTGTCGGAACCACACCTACATATACAGCATTCGCACCAACAGAACACACGCCCGCCATCAGAGCGTTCGCCAACATATCTCCGGAAATACGTGTATCGCACCCTACCATTATTGTAGGTTTATGATTCTCCTCTTTGGTCAGCACATACGCCCCTGCCTGACCGAGTTGCATCGCCAACAATGGTGTCAATTCTTCATTGGCAACACCTCTCACACCATCCGTACCAAACAATCTAGCCATTTTTTCCTCCACACATTCATCTTATTCTGTCGTCACATGAACCGTGACTTTTATTTCGGGCTGTACTCTGACTCCCGGAGGCAGATTGAAATTCGGCGTAATAATATAAGTTCCTGCCTTCAATTCTGTTAATTCCTGCTCCTCCATATATGCCTTTAAGTCAATCTCACCTTTTAAGGTGTCTACGTTAATGTCTTCCAAGCGTTCGGCCAATCCGATTAGTTTCAACTCTATCTCCTCTTCATTCACAAATGAAGGGTTAATGGTATATTCCGCATTCATTCCCGCCGGTACATTCACAATGTTAAAGTCCGTTTCCGATATCACAGCAGTGATAAAAGTCTCTCGGTTGATTTCTACAGTAACATTGACAATTCCTGCGTAGTTCTTATCAGCCAATATTAAGTTCGCAGGTAAATAGTCATCCAAATCAATGCGCGCCGTCAAATCGCTCTTTCGATCCGTTACATCCAATTGTGAACCCGAGATTGTCAAGGTGCCGATGGATTCCACTGCAATCCTTGATCCCGCAACCAAAACAGTCTCAACGTTAGCTTTTACATTTCCGGTTAATGCGTATCCTTCCTGCGGCGTTCCGGATACCTCGAATTTCAGCGGTATCTCCTTCACAGTTAAAACAGTCTGCGATATGCTGACAGTATTGATATTTTTCTTAATTCTCGAGTCTTCAATTAAGTTGCCTTCGGAATCAAAAAGTGATAAAGGAACGCTGGAACTGATATTTGATGAAACACCTTCCACGTCGAGTACCGCTTTTACGCTGGCTACTCTGTCAATGGATGATTCCGGTCCCTCGAGATAAACCTGGTTCAGGTTCGTAGAGAGATCTCCCAACATATAGTTTTCTGCCGGAGTTCCTTCAGTCTTGATTTCAATAACACGCTGTACTTTCTTCAGTTCTTCGATACTCAGTTTGACGTTCTCTGTTGAGCATTTGATATCATCTATTTCATTGGCATATTTATTGGTTGACAATTTGATGGTTAATGTATCCATTGACGTTAAATCCAACATATCTGCTGTTGCACGGATATTTTCCTTGGAAATATCTTCAATGATGGAGCGTCTTCCCTTGATGGTAACGTCAATTACATTTGTCTCTTCCAGTACTTCATAGACTTCTCCACGTTCAGTCAATGCATCTTCGTTCAGAATCTCGACCTCAATGTCTGAAAACTGCACAAATTTCACAGGATCATCAATATTTACAACTACAAGCCAAATGACTACCGAAAAAAGGATAGCCAACAACTTTAATTCCCAATTATGAACAATTCTATTTTTCATTGTCAGTCCTTTTTCCCTTTCTCTTCCAGAATTTCTTCTTATTTTCTTTGATTGGTTTCGCCTGAATCTTTAATAAATGCTCACGTAATGCATCAACATTCAATTCCTGATATAAAACACCGGCATAAGCAACACTGACACGTCCCGTCTCTTCCGATACAATAATTGTCATGGAGTCCGTGGTTTCAGACATACCAAGACCTGCTCTATGTCTAGTTCCCAACTCTTTACTTAATGTCCTTGTGTCAGATAAAGGTAAGTAGCAGGTTGCCGAAACAACACGATTCCCGCGGATAATGACCGCACCGTCATGTAACGGTGTGTTATGTTCGAAGATATTGATAAGCAATTGACTGCTGACAATCGCATCCAATGCAATTCCGGTATGTTCAAATTCCATGAGTGGCGTTAATTGTTCCAACACAATCAGAGCACCTGTTCGTGCTCTTCCCATTTCAAAACTTGCTTTCACAATTTCTGCTAATGTTGTATCCGAAAATCTTCCCTCCGTCTCTTTGGCACCAAACGGAAGCATCATCGTTAAGAAACTTCTCTGTCCCACTTCTTCCACTGCACGTCGAATTTCCGGCTGCAAAGCAACAATGACCGCAACCGCAACCAATGTCAACAAATTTTTCGCAATCCAGACTATCGTAGTCATGTCGCACATCACTGCAATTGCCAAGAAAATTAATACCACCGTTACGCCCTTTAAGAAGGACCACGCTCTGGTATTCTTAATCCATAGCATTGCCTGATAAACCAGAACAGCCAAAATAATCATCTCGACGACGTCTAAAATGCTGATTTCCGGCATCCGAAATGCCATTAAATATTCATTTGTAAAATCCGATAATCGTTCTAACATGCCCGTTCAATCCCGTCGTTTCTATTGAAAACCCGTTATGTCATTCGTAAACGGCTTTCTTCAATTGTTACTGTTCACTTTTTTCTTGTTTTGTTACGTTTCCGGAAACCTTCTTGATTGTTTTATCCGGTATCGCGATTGTATTTTTCGGAACCGCTTTTACAAAATAATAGTACTCATCATCCTCAAACTGTACTCTTTCTGTCCTAGTATAATCTACATTAAACACAAAGAACTGAATAACCTTCACTATTGCAAATGAAATTACACTTCCGAACAAAAGGCCAAAAATGGATGTGTTGGTCGTAAACATCAAATCACCGATTAGGAAGATTAGTATATTCGTTAACCCGCCCGCGATCATCGCTATCGTCCACGCGTGGTCGACATTCAATCTGCGAATCAGATATACCATAATAATTGTAACCGCAAATGCAGCCACCGCCACAAACATCTCTTTGTTCGCCAATAATCCGTCAATGACATAACGGAACTTCGCAAGCATATTCTCCGCATCCAATGCCGATAATGCCGTGGAACATGAACTGATATAGTGTAGGGTATAATAAACAACAACACCGCACCCCGCGGAGATAACAGATGTCGGTGTTCCCACCAATCCCATTGCCAGCGGAATCACATACGGAATCTTCAGTGCAAAACAAATCGGTGTCAGAAGAACAACAATCGTATCTTTCGGAGAAAAGCGAAAATACAATACAAACATCAATATTAGCAGCACGGCAACAATCAACGCACACTCCATCGAAAGTTCATACAAATGTGCAAGAATAATACCTGCTCCCACAACAATAATTGTATTCATCGGTAAAAAAGAGCAAAGCAAAGCTAAAATCAACGCAACCGGAACTGTGTTGATTTTTTGCATATACCCAATCTTCGTATTAATCAATAAAAATGCCAACAAGGCAAGCGAAAATTTCAATACGGGAACTAAATAGACCTCATATTTCCCGTAGAACTTCTTGAGTTGTTCTCTTAAAACCAACATCCGTGTCATTTTTCTTTATCCTTTCCCTCTCTCTGGTAAAGAATTGACAACCTTTTTAAATTATTGAAGTAAACTCTTAACCTTTTTTTGGCTTTTGCATATCTGACCGCATATACGGCATAAGACAATCCGGTATATCCAATTACGGTTACCGCGTAATACATTACCAATTTACGCAAAAAGAACATCATATCCATCTTGTATATATCAGCCATGAATACCTCGAAATCATAAAAAGCATACATGCCGACAATCAAAATAAATGCAATGG
Source organism: uncultured Lachnospiraceae bacterium (assembly GCA_964389005.1). Classification (GTDB taxonomy): domain Bacteria; phylum Bacillota; class Clostridia; order Lachnospirales; family Lachnospiraceae; genus CAYMCV01. Next base: position 44,493 of record CAYMCV010000002.1, read on the forward strand.
TTGCGCATATGACTGATTTGATTATCTGGAGACTGATGTAATCTCCGCGAAAGTAACTGCCGATGGAAGCGTTCTTCTTGCCTTCTTCCTTCTCGTACACAGCCAATCGTGTCATTAATTTCACTCTTTGTTGATTGATCATGAAATATCCTTCCTGTAATCATAACGATGTCAAATACATGGCATCTAA
>CAYMCV010000003.1:0-5707 GCA_964389005.1 uncultured Lachnospiraceae bacterium
AAGAGAAGGGTTTGTATACAATTCTTTCAGTAATTTATTCCTTTGATTGACAATACGATTGTAATTATTAAGATTATAAATGTAAAATTGATCTAACTGACACAATTCCATATCTGCAAATCTTCTTCGATACGCAGGACCGTCTTTAATAATATTCAAATCTTCCGGAGAAAAAAACACAACATTCAGAATTCCGAGCAACTCCGCCGCTTTTTTTATTTTTTCCAAATTAATTGCTATGATTTTGGATTTGTCTTTGCGAAGATGCATATCTACACGATATTCCATGTTCTCTTTCTCTAAAAATGTCCTGATATGCGCTTCATCGGAATCAAAACGAATGATGTCTCTGTCTTTGCTTCCCTTGTGAGACTTGGTTGTTGCACTTAAGAATATAGCTTCCAGAATGTTGGTTTTGCCCTGGGCATTATTTCCATAGAGAATCGTGGTACCACGGTCAAATGTAATGTGAAGCGTCTCATAATTTCTGTAATTCTCAAGTTCCAGTGATTTGATAATCATTTGATTGGTCCTTTTACAATAATTGTATTACCTTTATAAGCAACACAATCACCGCTGTAAATTTTTTTACCGCGCTGCACTTCAACATTACCGTTTAACGTAACGTTTCCTTCTTGAATAACATATTTCGCCTCAACGCCGTCCGAAACCAAATTAACGGCTTTGAGTAATTGACCTAACTTAATAAATTCATCTTTTAATTGAAATTCCACAATAACTCCTTTAATCTACAGTTGTAAAATTAACTGGAAGAACCAAATAAATATAACTTTCCGCAGCATCTCTTATAAAGCAAGGAGCTTTGGGATTTACCAAATAAATATCAACTGTTTCATCATCTATTACACGCAAAGCATCAATTAAAAATTTCGGATTAAAGCCAATCATTAAATCTTTTCCTTCTTTTTCAATTGTAATATCTTCATTCATGCTACCGATAACGGAATTGACCTTAAGTTCCATAAAATCATCATTGATACTGATAATTACAGGTTTTTTATCTCCTTCTTTTACAAGAAGTGTTGCTCTGTCGATACAATCCAAAAATTCTTTTCTGTTGATTGTAACTTTCGTTTCATAATCGGAAGACAACATCTGATCAATTCTGAAATATTCGCCTTCAATTAATCTCGAAACCATAACTGTCTGATCAAACTCAAATAGAATATGTCTGTCGGTCAAATAAAGAATAATGTCTTGATCCATGTCACCGTTGATTATTTTGGTAAGTTCATTCAGAATCTTCCCGGGTACAATTACTTTTTTCGGTTCATAAGAATCTTTTAATTCAATTTTACGAATTGATATTCTGTGACCGTCCAAAGAAACTACTTTAAAGGAATTTCCGTCAATATCAAATAATTCACCGGTCATAATTTTGTTGGTCTCACTCTCGCCGACAGAGAAAATCGTCTGTCTAACAATTTCCTTCATACCAAATTGAGAAAGATAAATTCCCTGATTCTTCTCAACTTGAGGCAACATGGTGAATTCTCTTCCGTCTTTACCCAAAATTGTGAATTTGGATTTTTCGCACATAATTAAAGTTTTAAAATTATCATCCGTATCGATGGTTATAATTCCGTCCGGAAGTTTTCTAACGATTTCCGAAAAAACTTTACATTCCAAAGCAACCATACCGGAAGATACGATATCTCCTTCAATGATTGTTTCAATACCAAGTTCTGTATCATTTCCAATCAATTTGATTTCATCATTGGTTGCATCTACCAGAATACATTCCAAGATGGACATGGATGTTTTGGTGGAAACGGCTTTTGATACGATTTGAACTCCTTTTAATAAATTGCTTTTCGAAATTTTTAACTTCATGTGAAAAACTCCCTTCAGACATTTTGTGAAACCGTATGATAAATAATTAAAAATAAATCAGTAACAATAGTAATATAGGATGTTGAAAAGTGGATAACCCTATTCATTATACATAATTAGAGCAAAAATGAAAATGATAAACCGTGAAAAAGTGAAGAATAACTTCAGAATTATGATGAAGATATAAACATCTCATAATATCTAAAAATTACATTAATAATTATAAAATTAATTATCACATTTTTATCAACAGAATCATCAACAAAATATGTGAATAATTCTAAACAGAAACAATCTTTTTCTTTATAACTTCAATTGTATTATTGAAGTCCGTATCGGTTTTGATTCTTTCTTCGACTTTATCAACACCGTAAATAATGGTGCTGTGGTCTTTTTTATCTAAAATGGTAGCAATGCTTTTGAGAGGAATATCTGTCAGTTCTCTGCAAAGGTACATAACCACCTGTCTTGGAATTACAAATTCTGCATTTCTTTTTTTGGAAGTAATATCTTCGGCATTGACGCGAAAATGCTCGGCAACAACTTGAATAATGATTGTTGGAGTGATGATGCGTTGCTTATCCGGATAGATCATATCTTTCAATGCTTCTTCCGCAAGTTCCAAAGTAATTGGTTTGTTATTGATTCTTGCATATGCGATTAATTTATTAAAAGCACCTTCCAGTTCACGAATGTTGGACTTAATGTTATTCGCAATATATTCAATGATGGAGATATCGATGTTCTTATCATAAGGTTCGGCAATTTTTAGCAATATTGCAACGCGCGTCTCATAATTAGGCGGTTGAATATCCGCGGAAAGACCCATCTGGAAACGGGAACGGAATCTTTCATCCAATGTTTCCATTTGCTTGGGATGTTTATCGGAAGAAATAATGACCGCTTTGCCGGCTTCATACAAATCATTAAATGTATGGAAAAATTCTTCCTGTGTGCTTTCCTTTCCTATTATAAATTGAATATCGTCAATTAACAAGACGTCAACCGTTCTGTATTTTTCACGAAGTTTACTCATAACGGAAGAATTACCGCTTCTGATGGATTCAATAACTTCAATTGTAAAAGCTTCACTGTTGACATAGAGAATCTTCATGTCAGGATTGTGATTTAAAATATAGTTACCGATGGAATGCATTAAATGTGTCTTACCAAGACCGGATCCGCCATAGATAAAAAGCGGATTAAAAACTTCACCCGGAGATTCCGCAACGGCAAGACAGGCAGAGTGAGCAAAATTATTGTTGTTTCCAACGACAAAATTATCAAAAGTGTATTTTTTGACCAAGTTGGCCTGTTTGTACTTATATAAATTGGTATCTTCACTCACGGAAGTCTCGGAAGGAAATTCTTTGCTTTCGTCCGGCGCAAGTATAAATGTTACTTCGTAGGTATGATTCATGATTTCCGAAATGGTAACCTTAAAGTAATCCGTATACTTATTAACAATGTAATCTAACGTGTGTGCTTTGTTAAAAGGTACCAAAATCTTTACAACATCATCCTCATCACTGTAAAAATCAAGAGGCTCTATCCATGTATTGTAGGCAATCATGGTCAACTCATATTCTTTTTTGATGGTATCTTTAATTAATTGCCAATTTTCTTTTACGTTATTCATTCAAAAAAGCCTCCGAAACACAGTATAAAATCGCACCAAGTTAATTTTACTCTAATACAGGAAAAATTTCAAATGTTTATTATTTTTGAAATAAATACAAATGGTTGACATATTTATTTAAGTTATCCACATTCATGTTGATTAATGTTGGCACTTCATACACATAAAAAGGAACGAAAATGCGGATTTTGTGACTATTTATCCACATTTATCAACAGTAAATGATTAGTTATAAACATTCAATCGACAATATGTTGATTACTTTATGTAAATGAAATACATTTTTTCAAATACAAAATATGGACAATCAAATAATTCGTTATCAACATATAGACATTGAAAAAATAGCAGAAAAATTCTACATATTTTAGGGCACTTTTGTTAAGCGCGAAATATCAAATTTTCCTTGACGCATCGAGTTTCTTCTTATATAATCGGATTGGTGTTTCGATACGAGTAAAGGAGGTGTTTGACCATGAAAATGACATTTCAGCCGAAAAAAAGACAGAGATCTAAAGTGCACGGCTTCAGAGCAAGAATGAGTAGTCCGGGCGGAAGAAAAGTTTTAGCAGCCAGAAGAGCAAAAGGAAGAAAGCAGTTATCAGCATAGGCCGCATATCGTGGCCTATTTTCCTATGTAAAAAGCTCTTACAACAGGAAGTATGGTTGAAGAAGTATGAATAAGACAACATCATTACGAAAGAATTCAGAATTCCAAACTGTTTACAAAACAGGCAAATCATTTGCCAACCATTATTTTATCATGTACGTATCGAAAAATCAGTTTGAAGGAAACAGACTTGGGATATCAGTGAGCAAAAAAGTAGGAAACAGTGTAATCAGGCATCGCATTAAGCGATTGGTAAAAGAGACTTACAGACTACACGAACAAATATTTAATAGTGGTTTAGATATTGTAGTCATAGCAAGAAAAGGTTCGGAACAGATTGGTTATGATGAGACGAAGAGTGCTATTATGCATCTTTCACGTTTGCATCGCATTTTGCATACCGAGCAATTGTTCGAAGAATAGGAAAATATGAAAAGAATACTAATTTTTCTTATAAAATTTTACCAGAAATACTTATCTCCGTTGAAAAGCACCTGTTGTCCGTATATTCCGACATGTTCGCAGTACGGATTGGAAGCAATTGAAAAACATGGTGCTTTGAAAGGCTCTTTGTTGGCCGCATGGAGAATTTTGCGTTGTAATCCTTTTTCAAAGGGAGGGTACGACCCTGTACCCTAAAAAGAATTTTTAATACAAACGTTGCAGTATAGGATAATTAATCGGAACAATTCCGATAACAGGAGGAATCAAATTGTCAGCTTTGCTTTTAACAAAAACCAGTACTTTCATTATCGGTCCCGTATCGGTGGTTTTGGGATATATAATGGAAGGAATCTTTTGGTTATTGGATAAAATCAACATACCGAATGTTGGTTTGGCCATTATATTATTTACAATTGTAATATATTTATTACTATTACCTCTTACCATCAAACAGCAGAAGTTTTCGAAGTTACAGGCGAAGATGAATCCTGAGATTCAGGCAATTTCTGCAAAGTATAAGAACAAAAAAGACACAGAATCCATGCAGGCGATGCAGGAGGAGACCAAGGCAGTTTATGCGAAGTACGGCGTATCACCTACAGGCAGTTGCTTACAGTTATTGATTCAGATGCCGATTTTGTTCGCTTTGTATCGTGTTATTTACGCAATGCCGGCATATGTAGCACAGATTAAGAACGCTTTTATGGATTTGGTTCCGCAGTTGATTGCGAAACAAGGCAGTGAGGAATTCATTCAGACATTTAAAAATGCCGGAATGTTTGCCAAACAGTTCAAGAATGATTTATTTATCAACGGGGACGTTGAATATGTACAGAATACATTTATAGATGTCTTAAATAAGGCGTCTTCCGCAGAGTGGGCAAGTATTTCGGAGAAGTTTCCGGATTTGGCAAGCAGCGTTGAGACAACAATCAGCACTCTCGACAGATATAATACATTTCTTTTTATCAATGTTGCCGAGACACCTTGGGATGTATTGTTAAGCGGCTGGGCGGAAAAGAACTTTTTGGTGATTTTCGGGGCCTTGATTATTCCTGTTCTTGCAGGATTATCACAATGGATCAGTTTAAAATTACAGCCTACGGCAAATAATGCAAATCAGAACCTCATTCGTATAGGTTGCATTCAAATCCATTTCC
>CAYMCV010000003.1:5717-10329 GCA_964389005.1 uncultured Lachnospiraceae bacterium
ATAATGCAAATCAGAACCACGGGGAAGAAAACACCATGATGAACTCCATGAAAACCATGAACAACATTATGCCGTTGATGTCTGTTTTCTTTGGATTTACGCTTCCTGCAGGTATGGGTATTTACTGGATTATCGGTGCGGTAGTCAGATGTATTCAGCAGATTTGTATTAATAAGTACATTGATAGAATTGATATTGATGAGTTAATCCAAAAAAATACCGAGAAATACAACGAAAAGTTAAAGAAACGCGGTGTTTTGGTACAGGGAATCAATAATTCCGCAAAGATGAATACCAAGAAAGTGGAACCGAAGCCGCAGATGAGTAAGGAAGAAAAGAACGAGGCATTGAAGAAAGCAACGGATTATTATAACAATGCTCAACAAGCAAAGCCCGGTTCGTTGGCTGCGAAAGCATCTATGGTGAAGCAATACAACGAAAAGAACAACAAAGACAAAAAATAGAGGAGGTTTTTCATTATGGAATATAAAGAATTCAGTGCCAAAACAGTACAAGATGCAATCACCGAAGCATGTCAGTATTTTACAATTACTAGCGACAGTTTGGACTATGAAGTAATTGAAGAAGGATCTTCCGGATTTTTAGGATTTAATGCAAAACCTGCAATTATCAAAGCCGGTGTTAAGAATACAGAGGTTACACCTGCGGATAAAGCAAAAGAATTTTTAAATCAAGTATTTGAAGCTATGGACATTGAAGCAACCGTTGCTGTTGAATATTCTGAAGAAGAACATGAGATGGATATTGATATCAAAGGGGAAGACATGGGCGTGCTCATCGGGAAAAGAGGACAGACGCTGGATTCCTTGCAGTATCTCGTTTCTTTGGTAGTAAATAAGGGTAACGAAGAATACATTCGTGTCAAGGCCGATACAGAGAATTATCGTGCAAGAAGAAAAGAAACGTTGGAAAACCTTGCAAAGAATATTGCTTTTAAAGTAAAGAGAACCAAACGTTCCGTATCTTTGGAGCCTATGAATCCATACGAGAGAAGAATTATTCATTCCGCTTTACAGAACGATAGGTATGTTACAACACACAGTGAAGGGGAAGAACCTTTCAGAAAAGTCATTGTTACGCTCAAAAGATAATGAAAGTAATCATAATGGCTGCTTTGCATTCATGTAGAGTAGCCATTATTTGAAAGGAAGCCGTGCCTATGGAAACAGATACAATCGCAGCAATTGCTACGGCGCTTTCACCTTCCGGTATCGGAATTATTCGGATAAGCGGTACAAATGCCGTTCCAGTCGCAAATGCTATATTCTCATCCAATCAAATTTCCAATTTATGTGAAGTCCCAAGTCATACCATTCATTATGGCTACATTTATGATGACGAAGAGATGATTGACGAAGTCATGCTTGCTGTCATGTTGGCGCCACATAGTTTTACAAGAGAAGACACGGTCGAGATTGATTGTCACGGCGGTGTTTATGTCATGCAAAAAATTCTTGAAACGGTTATCAAGCATGGGGCAAGACTTGCCGAACCCGGTGAGTTTACGAAGCGGGCTTTTTTAAACGGTCGAATTGACTTGACGAAAGCGGAAGCAGTCATGGATTTGATTCAATCTAAAAATGAATATGCATTAAAATCTTCTTTAGCGGGATTACGCGGTAGTCTTTACGAAAAGATATCAAATATACGACAGGAACTATTGTATGAAATTGCCCGAATAGAATCGGCATTGGATGATCCGGAACATATGTCCTTGGAAGGATATGTTGAGACCTTAAGAGTTAAAACAAAAGATTTACTTTCGGAATTGAGGATTTTGTATCATACAGCTGACGACGGTAGATTAAAAAGAGAAGGAATAAAGACAGTTATCGTAGGAAAACCAAATGCCGGGAAGTCATCACTTTTAAATTATTTGGCCGGACAGGAACGAGCTATTGTAACAGATATTGCGGGTACGACCAGAGATACGCTGGAAGAGACTATAATTATGGATGAAGTTATCCTCAATGTCGTGGATACCGCAGGGATTCGTTTTACAGAAGATAAAATTGAACAAATTGGAGTTTGCAGAGCAAAAGAAGCGATTGAGGAAGCGGATTTAATTCTGTATATGATGGATTCATCCGTGCAAACGGATGATAACGATCAAGAGATATGTCGTATCATTGCAGATAAAAAGACGATTGTGCTTATGAACAAATCTGATTTACAACCATCAGTGAACATAGAGGAAGTAACAAACAGGTTTTCACATGTAATCAGCATTTCCGCAAAAACGGGAAGTGGTATCAAAGAGTTTATTGATTGTGTCAAAGAGTTATTCTTTTCAGGAGAGATTGCATATCACGAGGAAGTCATGTTGACTAATATGCGACAAAAGTCGGCGGTTTCGGAAGCTATGCAGAGTTTGGAGTCAGTGTTAAGTAGTTTGGATCAACAAATGCCGGAGGACTTTTACTCGATTGATTTGATGGGGGCTTATGCTTCGCTTGGGAATTTGATTGGGGAGGAAGTCGGAGAGGATTTGGTGGAGGAGATATTCTCGAAGTTTTGTATGGGGAAGTGATGCGAAGTTTATTCTATGGGGACGCCGATTTATTTGCATTCGAATGAATTGTAATGGGAAGTTAGTTTAGAATGAATCGCAATGGGAAGTTAATTTTCGAATGAATCGCATCTCCGTGTGAAAATGCAATACACTCCTATGAGCCTTTAAAAAGTCTCATATCCGTAGCATTTTAAAACACGTAGATGCGGATTCATATCGAAAATTACGATAACCGTGGGGTTGGTGTGGTAAAATTGGGTAATGTGTGATAGGGGTTAAGGGGGGAGAAATTACGAATAAGGCTTTGCATGAGGATGGGCGTTAGGGGAGAGAAATTACGAATAAGGCTTTACGTGAGGATGGGTGTTTGTGAAGAGTAATGAAGGAAAAACTTCGCGTGAGGATGGGCGTTAGGGATGAATGAAGGAATAAACTTCGTGTGAGGATGGGCGTTTGGGAGAGAAATTACGAATAAGGCTTTGCATGAGGATGGGTGTTAGGGGAGAGTTTTGAGATTAGTGAAATTTAGCATGAAGTAAGAATTCATTTGTTATATACTGTAATTGATTGGAGATCGATGATATGTCAGAGTTAAGAATAAAGACAGATGTATGTGTTATAGGTGCAGGACATGCAGGATGTGAGGCGGCATTGGCTTGTGCGAGACTGGGATTTGATACTGTCATTTTTACGGTGAGTGTTGACAGTATTGCTTTGATGCCATGTAATCCGAATATCGGAGGAACCTCAAAAGGCCACTTGGTTCGCGAATTGGATGCACTTGGCGGAGAAATGGGAAAAAATATTGACCGAACATTTATACAATCCAAGATGTTGAATCTCTCAAAAGGTCCTGCTGTTCATTCGTTACGTGCACAGGCTGATAAAGCAGATTATTCACGTATGATGCGAAAAGTTTTGGAAAATCAAAAGCATTTAACCATCAAACAGGGTGAGGTATGTGATATTCTGACAGAATCGACCGCGGATGGATTGTATAAAATTACCGGAGTTAAAATATATACAGGAACAATTTACGAGTGTAAGACGGTTATTCTTTGTACAGGTACTTATTTAAGTTCCAGATGTCTTTGCGGAGAAACAATAACGCATACCGGACCGAATGGACTGCAAGCTGCAACACACTTATCGGATTCTTTACGACAATTAGGTATCGAAATTCGTCGTTTTAAAACAGGAACACCGGCACGTATGGATAAACGCAGTATTGATTTTACGAAGATGGAAGAACAGAAAGGTGACGAAGTAATTACTCCGTTCTCTTTTTCAACGGATCCGGATACTGTTCAAAAAGACCAGGTATCTTGCTGGTTGACCTATACAAACGAACAAACACATGAAATTATAAGGAATAACTTAGACCGCTCTCCCATCTATGCAGGGATTATTGAGGGAACCGGTCCGCGCTATTGCCCTTCGATTGAAGACAAAGTTGTAAAGTTTGCTGACAAAGAGCGACATCAAGTATTTATTGAGCCGGAAGGATTACATACGAACGAGATGTATGTCGGAGGAATGTCTTCTTCATTGCCGGAAGATGTTCAGTTTGCGATGTATCGAACGGTTCCCGGGTTGGAAAATTGTAAAATTATTCGAAATGCATACGCAATTGAATACGATTGTATCAATGCGAAGCAATTATATGCTTCTTTGGAGTTTAAGCGTATTTCAGGTTTATTTTCTGCAGGTCAGGCTAACGGAAGCAGCGGATATGAAGAAGCTGCAGCGCAAGGATTGATTGCGGGAATCAATGCAGCGATGAAACTAAAAGGAAAAGAACCTTTGGTATTGACAAGATCGGAAGCTTATATTGGTGTGCTCATCGATGACTTGGTTACCAAAGACAACAGAGAACCATATAGAATGATGACATCCAGAGCAGAGTATCGCTTACTGCTTCGTCAAGACAATGCCGATCTTCGACTTCGAAAATATGGGTATGAGATTGGGTTGATTGACGAGCGAGACTATCATTTTGTATGCGAGAAAGAAGAACTGATAGAGAAAGAAATTATTCGTCTGAAAGAAAACGGGACTTCTGTAATATTGTCTACACAC
>CAYMCV010000003.1:10339-23198 GCA_964389005.1 uncultured Lachnospiraceae bacterium
GAAAGAAACGCAAGTCGGAGCGAATAAAAAAATTCAGGATTTTCTTTTAGATAAAAATAGTCCAGAGTTAAAAACAGCAACAAGTTTAGCAGAATTATTATGCCGCCCGGAGTTAACATACGAGATGCTATCTGAAATTGATGATTTTAGACCGAATCTGATTCCTGCAGTAATCGAACAAGTTGTTATTCATATCAAGTATGAGGGATATATTAAACGACAAATTCATCAAATTGAACAGTTCAAAAAAACGGAGCAGAAACTAATTCCTGCAACAATTGATTATGATGATGTCAATAGTCTACGATTGGAAGCACGACAGAAGCTAAAAGAATTTATGCCGACTAATGTAGGACAAGCATCAAGAATCAGCGGCGTGACGCCTGCAGATATTGCCGTTTTACTTGTTTATCTAAAAACACTAAATAAGACGACACATATAGATGAAACATGTACGACCGGAGGAAGCACTTCATGCATATAAGAGATACACAACAATTTGAGGCTGATTTAAAGACATGGAATATTACATTGACGAATCATCAAATAGAGCAATTCATTTTGTACTATGATTTACTGGTTGAATGGAATACAGTTATGAATTTGACTGCTATTACAGACTATGACGAAGTTTTGAAGAAGCATTTTTTAGACAGTATATCGATTGTTCACTATTTTGAGGCGAATGAAAAGTACAAAGGATTATTGATGGAAGAGATTAATGCAGGTAAGTATAAATTAATTGATGTTGGAACCGGAGCAGGCTTTCCAGGAATACCAATTAAGATATTGTTTCCCGAGATAGAAATTGTACTTTTAGATTCTATACAAAAACGAGTTAATTTCTTAAATGAAGTTATAAGTAAACTTTCTTTGGAAGGTATTACTGCTATCCATATGCGAGCTGAAGATGCAGGTCAACAAAATGAGTATCGCGAGAAATTTGATTTGGCAGTTTCAAGAGCAGTTTCAAATCTTTCAACGCTATCAGAGTATTGTTTACCGTTTGTAAAAATCGGAGGAAGTTTTATATCATATAAGTCTGTGGGACTAAAAGAAGAATTGGAAAGCGCCAAGAAGGCAATCAATATATTAGGTGGAGCAATCGGCGAAACAAAAGATTTTGTTTTACCGAATTCGGAGATCAATCGATCCTTATGTGAGATCAAGAAGATCAAAGCGATGGCAAAGAAGTATCCGAGAAAAGCAGGATTACCTTCAAAAGAACCTTTATAATTTTTAAATGACTGTAAACAGCAATTTTTCGAAAGGAGAAGTTATGGACGAAAGTTTGGTGGGTGTATATGAACGAATCAAAGCACTATATGTTACAAAACGTGAAGAAATAGATTTTTGTACACAACAAATTGAGACGATCAAAGAAAAAATGAATGAGTTGAATAATATGTGTGTGATCCATTCAAGTGAGAGTTCTTCAACTTCTTCTGTATTTGCTGCGCGAACCGTAAAGAATTCGGATTATGAACAGGTTAATCTACTGAAGGAAGAATTGGAACGAAACAAGAGAACTTATGATGAGATGTGCATTAAGCTCGAAATGCAAAGAAGTGATTTAAAAGATCTTGAGTTGATTATGAGTACTTGGAACGAGAAAGAGAAGGAAAATCAGAAGCAATTATCAACAGCAAACGAAGTATCGTCAGACCTAATAGGAAATCTGGAAGTAATTAGTAAGAGACTTGAAGTAACATCAAAAATTATTTGTCAAGATCCTAATAGGGCAAGAATTGAGATTGACGAAATCCAGAAGATGATTAGTAGGTATTTATTGCGACTAAAGAATAGTTAGTATCATAGTAATGTTATGCTGTGGTCTTCCGCTATGAATTCGAATCCTCGTGTGAAAATGCAATACACTCCTATGAGCCTTTTGCAAAGTCTCATATCCGTAGCATTTTAAAACACGATGATTCGAATTCATAGCGGAAGACATGTGTAAAAATACAATGTACTTCTATGAACTTTGTAAAGTTTCATATTCGTGGAATTTTAGAATACGGAGATTCGAATTCATAGCGGAAGACACGAGTGAAAATGAAATGTACTCTTATGAGTCATTTATTATATAGAATCATATCCGTAGCATTTAGAACACGAGGATAAACAAGAATTTCTTATATGTAAGGAGAAATGTGAAGTATGACAATACAATTGAAGATTCCGTAGCGTATCGTATATAAGTAGGAGTTTTAGATAGTTTAGTTTTCAATGAGGGATTTATTAGCAGAATGGTTTCGATGATATTTTTACAACGTGTCAATATAGCGTATGTTGCTATGGCAAAGAAATATGTCGAGACGAAAAATGGGAGATAACTATTATGACAGACAGAATGATGAATATTAGAGTTGGTATTGTCGATGACCATAAAATGGTTTCAGAAGGAATTCATCAATTATTGGATTTTGATGGAGGCTTCTTTGTTGTATATGAGGTTCATAACGGAAAAGCATGTTTGGAAAAAATGCAAAATGCATCCTGTTATGTAGATGTATTAATACTTGATATTAATATGCCAAAACTGAATGGTTTAGATGTTTTGAAAGCGATCAGAAAGAAGGGGTATCCGGTAAAAATAATCATGCTTACAGAAAGTAGTGAGATTGAATCACTTATCGAAGCAATCAACTTAGGTGTGGAAGGATACATATTAAAAAGCGTAGGTTTTTCGCAATTGGTGAAAGCAATCAAAAGAGTGTATAAAGGAGAGACGTGTATACAGCCTGAATTGATTGTTAAACTAAACGATTACAAAATTGAACTGGATGTTGCAACAGAGATTGTAGAAACACTATCCATTCGAGAAAAGGAAGTTCTGATTGAAGTAGCGAATGGATTGCAGAATAAAGAGATTGCTATAAAGCTTAATATAAGCGAAAGAACGGTAAAGAACCATATATCAAATATTTTCAAAAAGATACATGTTTCCGATCGTACACAAGCGGCTGTATTTGCAATTAAGAATAAGTTGATATAGACATATTCAGCACTGTTTCACGTGAAACATTTGTATGAAAAAATTGGAAAACACAAGATATTATGTTTCACGTGAAACATAGAATCAACATCTTGTGACCAAAGCGTGAAACATTTTCACAAAGCCGTGAAACATGAAGTTTATACAAAAAACACAGCATTATCAGTAGATAATTAGAAATAAAGATGATATAATGAACGATACAGGTGTCAAAAGTCGAAAGCGTTCATGCTTGCATGATACGCTTTACGACTTTATGACACCCAACGACATGAGGAAGTAGCGATTTGCGAAGCAAAAAGCGGATTCCGAATGCCGTAAGAAATTCAAATTGCGAAGCAAGCAATTCACGAGCAAACCTATAACATAATTTTTGAAAGAATAACAACCATCCGGACATTCTTAGAGAGAGACGAGACGGAAAGGGAGAAAGGTAATAGAGAATGGGAAGAATTATAGCAATTGCAAATCAAAAGGGAGGCGTCGGAAAAACAACAACATCCATTAATCTGTCGTCATCCATTGCAGCAAAGGGTAAGAAGGTGTTGGTGATTGACATCGATCCTCAAGGGAATACCACCAGCGGGTTCGGCATCGAAAAGAATGACTTGGAGAATACGGTGTACGAACTGATGTTAGGTGAGTGTTCCATAACAGATGCAGTCATCAAGGACGTATTACCAAACTTATCATTATTACCGACGAACGTGAATTTGGCGGCGGTAGAAATTGAATTAATTGATACGAATCAAAAAGAGTATATTCTGAAGAACGAGATGGATTGGGTGAGAAGAGAATACGACTATATCATCATTGATTGTCCTCCCTCATTAAGTATGTTAACTGTGAATGCGCTAACCGCTGCGGATAGTGTATTGGTACCGATTCAGTGTGAATATTACGCACTGGAAGGATTGAGTCAATTGATACATACGGTCAATTTGGTAAAACAGCGATTGAATCCGGAACTTGTAATGGAAGGTGTTGTTTTTACAATGTATGATTCAAGAACCAATCTTTCGGCACAAGTTGTCGAGAATGTCAAAGCAAACCTTCATGAGCGAGTATTTGAAACCGTAATTCCAAGAAATATTCGGTTGGCGGAGGCACCGAGTTTCGGTATGCCGATAAACGTATACGATCCGAAATCCGCAGGTTCCGAAAGTTATATGTCACTGGCGGACGAGATTATCAACGGAAGAAAATAGACAGATTGCAAACGAAGTGTAACGGAGGAGGAAGACATGGCTACAGCAAACAAGGGATTAGGTAAAGGACTTGGAAAAGGATTGGGAAAGGGTTTGGACACACTCATTCCACCTTTAAAAGAAGAACAAGCAAATGTACAAGTTTCTGAACAGCAAGGAGAAATAACTAAGGTAAAAATTTCGAAAGTAGAACCGAATCGTGAACAGCCAAGAAAGAATTTCGATGAAGATGCACTGAACGATTTGGCAGAATCTATTGCACAGGTTGGGATTTTACAACCGATTATTGTACAAGACCGTAAAACATATTATGAAATTATTGCCGGTGAGCGTCGCTGGAGGGCAGCGAAAATTGCTGGTTTGAAGGAAGTTCCTGTTATTATTAAACATTTGACAGAGCAGGAAATTGTTGAAATTTCTTTGATTGAGAACATTCAGCGAGAGAACTTGAATCCCATTGAAGAGGCGCAGGCTTACAAAAAGCTTTTATCTGAGTTCAATCTTAAACAGGATGAGGTTGCCGAGCGTGTATCAAAAAGCAGAACCGCAGTAACCAATTCCATGCGTTTATTAAAACTGACAGATGAAGTTCAACAAATGGTAATTGATGAGATGATTTCCACCGGTCATGCGAGAGCGCTATTGGCTATAGAAGATCCGGAACAGCAATACACCATGGCACAGCGTATCTTTGATGAGAAATTGAGCGTTCGTGATATTGAGAAAATTGTGAAAGGTTTGGGTAAAACCAAGAAACCCAAAAACAATTCTCACGAACAAATGAATTATATCTATCAGGAATTGGAAGAAGCACTGAAGACCAAACTGGGAACCAAAGTAACGGTAACCTCGAAAGAAAACGGTGCAGGTAAAATCGAAATAGAATTCTTTTCACATGAAGAAATGGATCGTTTAATGGAAATTCTGATAAATTAACGAGTTCCGGAAGGGAGAAACATATGAATAACCGATTGTTTGAAAGCTGGGGCATCGGAAACATTGATATTGGATATATTTTTATTGTGATGACAATCGTCATGCTTCTGTTGATTGCCTTGACTGCTTGGCAAATGGTGACATTACAAAAATGGAAAAAGAAATACAACTCATTCATGGTTGGCAAAAGGGGTACCAGTCTGGAGAAAGAGTTGTTGGAACTTTGCGAGGATACGAAGGAACTTCGCAGTACATCGGAAGAAAATGCAAGACGAATTAAGGATCTATATCGGAGACATCAAACGACGTACCAAAAACTCGGAATAGTGAAGTATGATGCATTCAAAGAAATGGGTGGAAAGCTAAGTTTTTGCTTAGTGTTACTGGATGAGCAGAACAATGGTTTCATTCTGAATTCCGTACACAGCAGCGATGGCTGTTACTCCTATACAAAACGTGTAAAAGAAGGAAAATGTGATATTCTGTTGGGAAACGAAGAACAAATTGCATTGGATAAAGCAATCGGAAAATAAGTACGAGAGAGGTTTTAAGCGTGAAGTTATGTAAGGTAACGGATCTTGTAGGCGAAGAAGTGGTAGCCAAAACGGTTATGACACATGATTACCAGATTTTGCTTTCAGAGGGTACAATCATCAGAAAGTCTTACATCCGTAAATTAATCGAGCACCAAATTGATACCATATATATACGTGGTAGCGAGTTGCAGGAAACGGAAGAAATATGTTTATTAAAGAAAGACACGGAAAACTTATATCGAGATCGTATTCGTGAATTGTTGGAACAGCATATTTATCAGCAGAATGAAGACATTGAAGAAATGTCGGAGATTGCAAATATCATCATAACCGATATTCTCTCTGATGATAAGGTATTGGAACAAGTTTATGAGATAAAGGATAAAAGTCCCGATTTATACACACATTCTATTCATGTGTGTGCACTTTCTACAATACTGGCGTTGAGTTTGCATACAGAAGCGACCAAAGTACATGACATTGCATTGAGTGCCTTGTTACATGATATGGGGTGGCGTTTTCTGCCCAATATCCTTGACGGACAAACAATTCGTCAAATAACCCCGGAGTGTCGAAAAGAATATGAGAAGCATACCGTATATGCATACGCATCGTTGGAAAATGCAACATGGTTGTCCGAAGCATGCAAGAAGATGATACTTCGCCATCACGAGAGGTCTGATGGAAACGGATTTCCGCTAAAGGTGACCAAGTTATCACAGAATCAGGCAATTCTGAATATCTGCGAGTTATTTGATGAGAAAATACGCGGAATCGGTCAGCCACAGATTTCAACTGCAGAAGCCATTGAAATCGTGAAAGGTACGAGCGGCGTTATGTTTCCGGAGGATGTTGCTGAGGCAATGCTGAAGTTTATTGCTGTGTTTCCGGTGGGGAGCAAGGTGGTGTTGAGTGACAAAAGTACGGGAATTGTACTGAAACAGAACGCAGGATTTCCGGAGCGCCCAATTGTTCAAATTATTGAGAAGAATGGTTTGATTGGCCCGATCAGAGATTTGCTCAGAGTTAAAAATATTACAATTATAAGTTAAAAATACAGCGTTCAAAAGGAGAGAAATTATGATTGACATTAAATTTTTAAGAGAGAATCCGGAAGCAGTAAAAGAGAACATTCGTAAAAAATTCCAAGAGGAGAAACTTTCTCTTGTGGATGAAGTAATTGCCCTGGATGCGGAAAGAAGAAAAACACAGCAGGAAGCGGATGAACTGAAGGCGAACAGAAACAAACTTTCCAAGCAAATCGGTGCATTAAAGGCACAGGGAAAAGAAGAAGAGATTGCGGCAGTAAAGGCCGAAGTTGAAAAGGATTCCGAAATGCTGGAGCAGTTATCCGAGAAGCAGAAGGAATTGGAAGAAAAAACGACAAAAATCATGATGGTAATACCGAATATCATTGATCCCTCGGTTCCCATCGGAAAAGATGATACAGAGAACGTAGAAGTAACAAAATACGGGGAACCTGTAGTTCCGGATTTTGAAATACCGTATCATACCGAGATAATGGAGAAATTGAACGGTATTGATTTGGACAGCGCCGGTAAGGTTGCCGGAAACGGTTTCTATTATTTGATGGGTGACATTGCAAGACTTCATTCCGCAGTTATCAGTTACGCACGTGATTTTATGATTGACAGAGGATTCACATATTGCATTCCTCCTTTTATGATTCGTAGTAATGTCGTAACGGGTGTGATGAGTTTTGCGGAAATGGATGCCATGATGTACAAGATTGAGGGCGAAGATTTGTATCTCATCGGAACAAGTGAGCATTCCATGATAGGTAAATTCATCGACACATTGGTTCCGGAAGGAGAACTTCCGAAAACACTGACAAGTTACTCCCCTTGTTTCCGTAAAGAAAAGGGTGCGCACGGTATCGAAGAACGAGGTGTTTATCGAATTCACCAATTTGAGAAGCAAGAAATGATCGTTGTCTGCAAACCCGAAGAAAGTCCTATGTGGTTTGATAAATTATGGCAGAATACCGTTGATTTGTTCCGTTCCATGGATATTCCGGTTCGTACATTGGAGTGTTGTTCCGGAGACTTAGCGGATTTGAAGGTCAAATCTTTTGATGTGGAAGCATGGTCGCCGCGCCAGAAGAAGTATTTTGAGGTTGGCAGTTGTTCCAATCTCGGAGATGCACAGGCAAGACGGTTAAAAATCAGAGTAAACGGTGAAAACGGAAAATACTTTGCGCATACACTAAATAATACGGTGGTTGCACCGCCCAGAATGCTAATTGCGTTTTTGGAGAATAATTTACAGGAGGACGGCTCGATTCGTATTCCTCTGGTATTACAACCGTATATGGGTGGAAAGACAGAGATTCGTCCGTAAAGAGGTGAGAACGATTGCATAAATTCATGCGTGCCATTGGGTTCAGTAACTACACGTCGAGAGATAAAATTACCGAACTGATGGATGAGATTATCAGAACGGCACCGCAGAAATCCTACACTTCCATAGAAGGTGATATTCTGTTTGCTGAATTTTATAAAGATTTCGCTCCGAACATCGGTATCGGTGTTCGGGGTGAATATGATGAGGAAAACAATTTTCATTTTGAATATTATTTTCCTTATTTGCGTGCGATTCATTATAGCTCATCTGAGGATATTGTCGTTGAAAGACATGCGGAGAAAGAATCCTATGCCGGCGTGTGCGATGATATCAAAGTCGGTGTTTCGTTGATTTTTTATTTGCAAAATGTAGTTAGTTATTTGAAGCTAAAAAACACCAATCGTCTCGGAGCTTGTCCCACCACATTGAATCTATCGGCGTTGTCGCTCAAAGGCAGCATTATGATGCCCATTGAAAAACCAATGGATTTAGCTGCTCGTTCACAGAAAGAGACGCAGGCGAGAAACCAATTGATTGCCGCTGCGAGACAGGGAAACGAAGATGCAATCGAGACATTGACATTGGAAGATATGGATATGTACACGGCAATTTCCAAAAAGATTCATCAGACGGATGTTTTTACATTGGTAGATACGTATTTTATGCCTTATGGTGTAGAGTGTGATCACTATTCCGTACTGGGCGAGATTACTGCTTGCGAGAAGGTGATGAATTCGCTCACATACGAGGAGATGTATATACTTACGGTTGATTGCAACGATTTGTTGTTTGATGTTTGCATTAATGAAGAAGACTTGTTCGGAGAGCCGGAGGTCGGTCGTCGTTTCAAAGGAACCATATGGATGCAGGGTTTTATCCAGTTCAACGAATAGGATTTTGGACTTGCAAAAAGAATATGAAATCGATATAATGATTGAAGTTAAAAAGTAAATATGTCCTCATAGTTCAATGGATAGAACAGGCCCCTCCTAAGGGTCAGATCGGGGTTCGACTCCCCGTGCGGACGTTAAGTGTTTATGCGGATTTCAGCGATTTTGGAACTCGCATAAATCATTTTTGGGGCTGATGAAATTTTACATACGTTGCCGACACGGTTCTGAATCAGTTTGCAAACAAAAAGGGTCATTTTGCAAACATTTCTCAAAAGCATATTTTGGAAGAGGAACTGCAAACAAAGGTGGCGCATCGTAAAACACAAAGAATGATTCTTATTTAAGTCGCACTAGTTTTGGACTAGTATTACATGAATGTAATACTAGATTATGGAACGGTATTCTGAGCGAAGCACACAGGCTCCTAAAACCGAATGGTAAGCTGATTATACTTGAATGGGATGAGCTGACAAGGATAAGCAGAAAAATCAAGTTTGCACCGTTATTTCTCATGGAAGTCATGGCGAACCGTAATTATTTCCGGCGATTTTATTACAGTGACAAAAGAAAGATTTTTATGAAATACCGATTTCAGGTTGTTACAGAACAAAAATGCAATTATACTTCGGTGATGTCTCTTCAAAGGGAAGTTAAAGGAGGAAGCCATGCGTATATTGATAGCAGAAGATGAACAGGAGATAGCAAAAGCATTGAAAGTCATCCTTGAGCGAAACCGGTATTCCGTTGACACAGTGGATAATGGAGAAGACGCACTCGATTATATCGAAAGCGGAAACTATGACATTGCCGTTCTTGATATCATGATGCCTATTCTGGATGGAATCAGTGTGTTACGTGAAGTCCGGAACAGGAAAAATTCAATTCCGGTGCTTCTTCTCACTGCAAAGAGTGAGGTTGAGGATCGTGTGGCAGGGCTGAATGCCGGAGCTGACGACTATCTGTCGAAACCCTTTGCAACGAATGAACTTCTGGCAAGGGTCAATGCCCTGTCACGCAGGGTGAGTGCCTACCTGCCGGATGTGTTAACCTTCGGCAATACCTCCCTGGACTGCACTTCCTATATCCTTTCTACCACCAAAGAGAATGTGAAACTAAATAATAAAGAATTTCAAATGATGGAACTTTTTATCCGGAGTCCACATGCGGTTTTCTCCACCGACCGACTTATGGAGCGAATCTGGGGATACGATTCCGAATCTGAGATTGATGTCGTGTGGGCTTATATTGCATTCCTGCGTAAAAAGCTGAAGGCGATCGGAGCGGAAATCGAAATCCGTACTGTACGGGGTGCAGGATATTCATTAGAGGAAATGTAATGGAAAAAAAATTACGAAGCAAATTCATACTGATGTCAATGCTGGCATTGCTGGTTGTTCTTGTCCTGCTGTTCGGAAGCATTAATATCGTAAATTATGTCGTTAATACAAGAACCCAGGATACAATACTTGAAAGAATTACTGCAGGCGGATTTCGGATGCCACCGCCGGATATGATACCGGATTTACCCTTCGGTTTTCCGGTTTCTCCGGAAAGCAGCGCCATGACAAGGTTTTTTACAGTGAGTATTGATAAGAACGGAGAAGTAACATCAAAGGGAATGGACTTTATTTCTTCTGTCAATGCGGAGGAAGCAGAAGAATATGCAAACAAGGTTTTAGATAATGGAAAGAAATCCGGATATCTTGGCGAATACCGTTATTTGGTTTATGAAAACAATAATGGTACTTCCGTAACATTCCTGAATAGTGCAAGCCAGCTGCAGCAGATACGTACCATTTTGCTATTATCCCTTCTGCTTGGTACTGCCTGCTTTATTCTTATGTTCATCCTTGTACTTATTTTCTCGAAGCGGGCTGTCGCACCTTATATGAAAAACGTTGAAATCCAAAAACGGTTTATAACTGATGCAAGCCATGAACTAAAGACCCCGCTGACGGCTATTTCCACCAGCGCTGATGTACTGGCGCTTGATGATTCTGCCAACGAGTGGATCATGAACATACGTAACCAGACACAAAAAATGTCAAAACTGGTTTCGAATCTTGTGATGATGTCACGGCTGGACGAAGAACATCCAATACCGGAGAAGTATGAATTCCCACTTAGTGAGGCACTTTGGGAAAGTACCGAACCCTTTAGTGCCACAGCAAAGGCAACTGGTAAAAACTTTGAAGTTCACATTGAGGAAGGCATGAAACTGTTCGGTGATGTGGTTTCGTTCCAACAGATGATTTCGGTGCTTCTTGACAACGCACTCAAGTATTCCAATGACGGCGGCTATATCCGTCTTGATGCTTACCGTAAAAAAACAAAAATCTGCATCGAGGTATTTAATACCTGCGAGCAGATTGATATAAAGAACCTGAACCGGCTTTTCGACCGCTTTTACCGTGCCGACCCTTCGCGCTCCGGAAAAACCGGGGGCACTGGGGTCGGATTGTCTATAGCAAAAGCAATTGCTAACGCACATGGCGGTAATATTACGGTTAAAAGCCAGAGTGGAAACTCGATAGTATTTAAGGTGATTATTTAACTACATCTATTCATCTTCTTGAATTCCTTTTATACAGGCATGCAAAGACGATACCCGCAGTGACTACAACTGCACTGATAATGATCCAAATAATATTTCCAGAAGTTCCTAAACCGGAACCTGTCTGGAAGCCGGACGGCATACTTCCGCCGAACTGTGAAGAATCAAATCCATCCGGCTTTTTTCCACCGAACTGCGAGGGGTCAAATCCTTCCGGCATGCTTCCGTCGAACTGTGAAGGATCAAAGTCCTCTGGCATACTTCCAAGCTGAGTTACCTCAAGGTCTTCCGGTGTGGTCGCATTTAGTTGAGATGCATCGGTATCATCTGATTTCAGTTCCCTGTTCTTCTCTCCGATGTTATTAAAACCGCTTCCTCCACCCATCGAGAAGGTACCCATTGCCGAGATATCAATGGACGAAGCATCCACTAAAGCTGCCGAATTTGACCGCTGGCCTGTCGTCGTTGACGGAATTGTTCCGTCGAGCTGTCCTTTAATGCTTTCTGCACGGAGCTTTACCGTATTGTATAACATGGCTGTTGCTGCCGTATATTCCTCATAGGTATACATGGCATTCAGGTCTGTCTCAACCAGTTCATCTATTTGTGAGCGCAGATTGTTGTAGAACGAATCAAATTCACCGCCGTCTACATATTTTTCTGCGAGCTGTTGGTAATACTCATGATATTTTGCCATATATTCCTCATTTTCAAGCAGGACATCAAAAAACGTTGTCCCGGAAAATGGAGTATCAATCGGATCATTGATGACAGAGGATGCTCCACTGACACCATTTGCGCTCATCCCGCCAAAAGAAAGGTTGTAATCCCATGGCAGTATATTTAACTGACCATTATATTCATATAAGTAGTAATTATGTGCCATGTTTCCGCTGAGGCTGTCATCATTGACTGCGAAAGAATGAACGGCCATATACTTTAATATGTTATCAACATCAAGGGACTTTTCAATCTCATTTCCTTCACTGATATTCTTTAGTGCCGTGACAACGCGTTTATGGTCTGAATCTGAGCTGTCGGTGACCGCACCATCCCAGATTGTCGAATAGCTGTCGAGGTCATCATCCGTGTACTCCAGGTTTGCACCGCCACCACCAAGCGAAAAGCCGCCGAAATTCATACTCCTTTTACCTGTATCCGGTTGACCGGATGAGCTGTCATCATTGCCCATATCGCCGCCAATATTCATACTGTCCGGCTTATACAGGTTCCCGTTCCCTACACCATAATTACGGAGTAAAAAACTGTCCTCTACCGCCTCAACTGCCAGATAAACTCCCCAGTAGCTGCCATTCATGGATATTTCAGCGTAATTGTAAAGTGAAGCATCGGCACCGAGATACTGGTAC
>CAYMCV010000003.1:23208-23543 GCA_964389005.1 uncultured Lachnospiraceae bacterium
ATATCAGTTTATCAAGACCAAAGCAGGTTTGCCCGTCAATATACTGGTCAAATTCCAGTTTGAAGCTGTAACGGTCATTGTCTGCATCCATTGCAATCGCAGAAAGGCTTGTATTTCCCTTTGGACGGATGCCGACACTATAAAAGGTTTTTCCATTTACAATAACATCGCATTGATAATAAACTTCACTGGTTGCATTATCCAGCATTTCATTCCATTGCTCCGCATCCATCTTAATATCAACACTGATTATCTTGTCTGTGTCAAATAACTCTGTTTCATATTCCATTGTCACTCCCGTGCCACCGAGTGCTTCCGTCAGCTCACCTGCGTAT
>CAYMCV010000003.1:23553-25719 GCA_964389005.1 uncultured Lachnospiraceae bacterium
AAACCACACAGGCAGAGGATGACAGCAACGGTAACGATGACTGAGACAATGGCAGTTATATGTTTACTTGAAATCATGCCAAACCTCCATTACTCTATGTATTTACGACATATACTCGCCATTATAGCTGACAAGAACTGCATTGTTTACTCCGTCAATCTGGCAGATTCCGTTGACAAAGGAGGTAGAAGCATCCTTCATCCGTACTTCAACCGTAAATTCAACATTGTCACGACTGACGGTCTTGGACTTCACAACATATTTCTCAACTTCCTTTTCCAGTGAAGCAAGTACACTTTTCTCCGCCTTCACATCCGTACAGGTAACCACAAGGATATACGGATTCGTATGGGATTTCCGGTTTGCAAAGATGAGTAGAACAACACCGATAATGACGGAACCGATAGCAGCAAGAGGAATCATTCCTGCTCCGATAACAATACCAACGGCTAGTGACCAGAACAGAAACACGATTTCCATTGGTTCTTTGATAGCGGAACGGAACCGAACGATAGACAACGCACCGACCATACCAAGGGAAAGTACGACATTTGATGTAACCGCCATGATAACAAGTGTTGTCACAAGTGCAAGACCCGGAAGAGCAAGTGCAAAGCCGGTGGAGTACATGACTCCGGAGAAGGTTTTTTTGTAAACAAGGAAGATGAAAAGTCCGAGCGCAAGCGCTAAGGAAAGACCGATTACGGTGTCAATAATTGAAAACTCTGTTACACTTTCTAGAAAACTGGATTTAAAAATATCGTTAAAGCTCATAAGTATACACTCCTTTTAATTTTATTTCATATGTTTTATAACAAGCATGGACGAAAGTCTCTTTTCAGCCAAACCGGCGTGAAGTACTGTATTTTGAAAATGCTATCTGCCTACAGTTCTCCGACTGTACGAGGCAGGCAATAATGTCAGGTAAAAAATCATCATACTTTACTTCAAGTATCGTATGTCCGGGCTCTTCGGTAACTTCAATGTCTGTATCCGACAGGAAATCTCGGCTGTAAAGTGAACTGCGTATCTCGGTATCAAAAGTGACTCTGACATTTCCTACTGAGAATATATATGGTTCTCTTATGTAGCTGACAACGACCCGGGGACGAAGCTGCTGTATTTTCATTTTCACATACAGCTCGCGGGTTAAGTCGTTCTTGTGGGACATCATCCAGGCAGTATCACCGGAGATGAAGCACTTCAGTTCTTCTTCTGACCATTCTGCGTCAATTTTCATTGTCAGCTGGTTAACCTTCATTTTCTTTTCCAACGTAACGAAGGAAAAATCATCATTATACCAGCGGATACGAAATTTTTCCCGCTTTGCTGCCCCATTAATTTTCTCCTGCAGGGCTTTATCGTTGTAATTGTCGAAATAGATACTTCGAATTAAATATTTCCCGCTTTCACTGACGTGCGGATCCGCTTTCATGACTGTACGGATCCGTGAACGCAGTGCCAGGTAAGCAGAGTAGTTGATATCATATTTCAACTCATGCCGGTAATGGGCATCCTTATTCATACTTATCCCTCTTTTCTTTAAATTTCCGAAGCAATCGGTTCGGCTCCTGATTGTCGAATGACTCTATTATATAGGGCATACCTAAATGAACTTGAAAAAAACTGATGTTGCTTATGAGTTGATTATCTTTTTTATAATCATGCAAATTCGTATTTTACTGGAAAGCAAAGTGTGTTATAGTGTAATCATTATGACAGATAAGTGATAACCCTAAATTTTCGGCGGTGAGATTATGGAAGAGAAGATTACTTTATGTGGAGACAGCTGTATGGAATGCCCGAGATACAATGCCCACAGTGATGAAGAATTAAAAGCGGTAGCAGAATTGTGGCATAGAATTGGCTGGAACAAAACGATTGTCACTGGGGGTACAGGATAAACTGAATAATTGAAGAAAAGATAGCAGTATCAAGGACTTACAGGGATGCGAAGAGATACACCGGTAGCGTAAAAATGCCCCTCCTAAGGGTCAGATCGGGGTTCGACTCCCCGTGCGGACGTTAAATGTTTAAGAAATCAGAGGGAATACAGATGAGTTCACAAGATAAAATATATCCTCGATCAAACGACAAGCAGACCGTATACTTAAGAAATGTTATAACAGACCCAAGCATAGAGGTTGGAGAGTATACAATATACAA
>CAYMCV010000003.1:25729-44363 GCA_964389005.1 uncultured Lachnospiraceae bacterium
CTTGTGATTTTGAGAAGAATAATGTGTTGTATCATTACCCAATTAACCACGACAAACTCATGATTGGCAGATTTTGTTCCATTGCCTGTGGCGTAAAATTCATTTTTACCAGTGCCAACCATACACTGCAATCCCTATCGAACTATACATTTCCGATTTTTTTTGAAGAGTGGCAACTTGATGTAAAAGAAATCACCTCAGCGTGGGATAACAAAGGTAATATCATAATAGGTAACGATGTATGGATTGGTTATGAGGCTGTAATTATGCAGGGTGTGACCATCGGCGACGGCGCAATCATCGGGACACGTGCCGTTGTAACAAAGGATGTTCCGCCTTACAGCATAGTCGGCGGAGTACCTGCAAAGGTAATTCGTAAAAGATTTGACGATGATACCATTTCTGAACTCATACAGTTGAAATGGTGGAATTGGACAGATGAAAAGATTAAGAAAAACATTTTATCAATACAATCCGGAGATTTAGATGCAATTAAGTAGACGACAGACATACAAAGAGACCATCAAACGGTGGTCTCTTTCTTTTTAGATTTGAAAATCAATAATTTACTAAACACATAGTTAAAAATTGTAACCAATACCGCCGAGATACATATTTTGGCAAACCAATAATTCATGGTATCAAGTGTCGCCGCATCCGGTACATAAGAAAATAGTCCGCAGAACCAAGTAATCGGTTGGTGCAAGGGGATGATATTCACCATGAGCCACATAATCAATACATCCAATATCCAGGTTGAGATACGAGAAGCCGTAAATCCTCCGAATTCTTTCAAGATATTTTTGTTGGTACTTTTGAATACCCATTTTCGATTCAGCGGATAAGCAAACAGCACACCGGCAACCCAACTGATGGTATTAATGATAAAATTCTGAAAATCCTGATTGGAATCCAAAAAGAACTTGGCAATATAGCAAGCTCCCCACGAGACAATTGTGGTTAGCACGCCGACAATCAAGTAGATAATGATTTCTTCGTATTTTTGATATAACGCTTTTAATTTGTTCATTTTTATCTCCACTTTTTAAATCCTAGCGACATTATACCTTGTGTTGTCCACATTTACAACCTTTCGGGTGAAAAGTTGTAAATGTAGATAGTGTTTCCACGCTAAAAATGATTGTCAGAGGACATTCGGAGTGTTACTATAAAAACATACCACAGAGAAATCCGCATTTTAGCGGAAAGTAAACAAAGAAGAAAAGCGAAAGAGATTACGACATGAACTATATTGTATTGGATTTGGAATGGAATCAACCGATGGACGGCATTGAGGCCAATCAGCGGCCGTTGCCTTTTGAGATTGTAGAAATCGGTGCGATTAAGTTGGATGAGAACAGAGAGATTATCGGAGAGTTCACACAAATTGTCCGTCCCAGCGTCTATTCGGAGATGAATCGGTATACGGGTGATTTGATTCAGCTTCGAATGGCGGAATTGAAACAAGGGAAACCGTTTCAGGAAACCATGACAGAGTTTTTGGAATGGTGCGGAACAAATTATCTGTTCTGTACCTGGGGTCCGCTGGATTTGGTGGAACTGCAACGCAACATGAGATACTACGACATGGAGCCGCTATCGGACAGACCTTTTACCTATTATGATGTGCAGAAGTTATTCAGCATTGCCTATGAGGATAAGAAACTTCGTCGGTCGTTGGAATTTGCGGTGGAGTATCTGCATATTGAACAGGACATTCCGTTCCATCGGGCTTTTTCGGATGCATATTATACCGCGAAGGTGTTTGCCACGATTCAATCTCCGATGACTTTGGAAAACTACTCTTACGATGTTTTTCATTTGCCGAAGAACAAGAAAGAAGAAGTCCATGTCTTGTTTCATGACTACCTTAAATACATATCGCGAGAGTTTGAAGATCGAAACGATGCAATTGCCGACAGAGAAGTATTAAGCACCAGGTGCTATTTGTGCGAAAAGAATTTACGCAAGAAAATACGTTGGTTTTCTGTGAATGGGAAGCATTTCTACAGCGTTGCTTATTGTGAGAAACACGGTTATCTCAAAGGGAAAATCAGAATTCGTAAGTCCGAAAACAATGGTGTCTATGTGGTCAAGACGCAGAAATTTATCGACGAAGACGAGGTTGCGGAAATAGCCGAGAGACAGAATCGATTGCGTGAACACCGTCGTGACAGAAGAACTGGGACGAAACATTAGTGCGAAACTCATCACAGCATGGAGATCAAAATGAACGATAAAAATAAACCGATTGTTATCAATGAGATGCAACTGACGAAAAAAATGTTTATGACGTATGCGAGGATTACTTACTACAAATTCCGCTACAAGTTTCGATTATGGGCGCTTTCTTTGTTTTTACTGACATGTTCTCTGGCGGGATTATTGGTTTGGTTATGGAATCAACCGCTTTGGAGCATACTTCCGCTTGCGTTGTCAATCTATTTTCTCTATATGTTTTTCTTTGGTTATCAGTACAGCGGCGGAGCCGCCTATCGCAATCTAAAAGAGTTTTACGGAGATCCGATACAGATGAAGGTCTGTTTTTATGACCAATTCTTTCGTATCGAGACACAGAAGGGAAGCAATGATTTCCTGTATACGCAAGTCAGTCATTGCATCACACGCAAAAACCTGTCAATATTGATTGTAGGTGCCAAGGGCATCATTCAACACGGACAGGTTATTGATTTACAAACATTTACGGAAGATGATTTGGAGAAATTCCAAAAAATCATCTCCGGGATCAATTGTAAAATCTGCTGATACTATACGGTGCAATCGGCTCAGAATTTGTAGTCTCTGAATTCCGAAGCAGATGGTTTCTTTCGACGTTTTCGGATAATGGCACGTCTTCTTCGAGCAGAACGCGCATTGCGTAAGCTGCTCTTGACGATGAGAAAAAGAATTGCGGCGCCCGCAACCACACAGATGCAGATAATGATAATCTTGACATTTACGAATAGTGTGTCATCGCTCTCTTCTTCCTCACTGCCGGTTTCGGCAACCACGTGTTCGGACGAGAGTACGGGGGTATCCGATTGTTCTGTTAATACCTGGTCTTCAAAATCTACTGCCATATCTTTGTTATTCGCCAATTCGATATGTGTACTTCCCAGATAATGTCCCTGATAAGTGTAGGTGACAGTTGCGACCGAGCCGTCATAAGCAGCATCATAAGTCAATTCCGAGGTAAGATCCTGCATCGTAAGCGACGATGGCAGCAGGAGAGAATCACTCTTATTAACGGAAAGTATCGGAGCGGAGCTTCCGTAAACATCCGCGCCCGTATCAAAGAAATCGGAGCCTGCAATCTGATAAGTGGTGTCATTCTCCGCTATATTGACTTTGCTAAAATTACTAAAACCATAGTTGAACAAATCAATGGTGTCTGTAAACTGATATGGCGATTCTTCTTTCAGAATAACACAGATCAATTTTACACCGTCCTTTTTGGCACAAGAGACCAACGTCTGGCGTGAAAGCGATGTATAGCCGGTCTTGCTTCCGACCAAATACTCGTATTCGTATTCCTTGCCCTTAACCAATTGATTCTTGGTTGCAAGCGTGAAACTATCCGGCTGTGTTGCCGTGGCTTCAAACGTACAATAGGTACTTCCCGAAATATCGCATAAAGAATCATAACTAAAAAATGCTTTGGCAATCAATGCCAAATCGTATGCGGTGGTGTAATGATTGTCATCATGCAATCCGTTTGCATTCATAAAATGTGAGTTCTTGCAGCCGAGTTCCGTCGCTTTTTGATTCATTAACTCCACAAAAGCTTCCGCACTGCCGGAGACATGCTCGCCGACCGCATTGGCAACTTCGTTTGCAGAAAGAATCAAGATACCGTGTAACGCCTGATCCATGGTAATCGATTGCCCCACATCCATTCCGATATTGGAAGAACCGCGCTCAATACTGAATACTGCGGTTTGCGAAAAAGTGACAATCTCGTCAGGCTCACATTTTTCTTCTGCCAATAAGCAAGTCAGAATCTTTGTGGTACTTGCCGGATAAAGTTTCTCGTCAATATTCTTGGCGTAGAGAATTGCACCGGTATCGGCATCCATCAGAATCGCTGCTTCTGCGCCGATTGCCGGACCGTCCGGCCAATTGACGATTTCATTGGTTTGTATCGGAAGGCTCTTGCGTGCTTCACTTTCTGCCATATAATCGGGTTGCGTTGCTTGTACCGGAAGTGCTGCACCAATCAGTAATGACAACCCCAATGTATAAATTCCCAAACAGGAAAGAAATCTGTTCTTCATTCAAAATACTCCATTTCTGCAGTTTGCCCCAACCGAAGGAAAGGTTAGGCATAACTATCATACACTATTTTAGTGAAAAACCAAATATGAAATAGGTAAAAAGCATATATTTTTTACAAAAACAGGTGTAATTTTATTTTTCATATGATATACTCAAATGATAAGAGTTGTGTCACAATTGAGCAATAATATCATTATTATGACACATATCACTACAAACGATTCTTGTCTTATTCACGGGGGATTCAAGATGGAGAATGAAAAGAACAAAAGGATTATTTCGCTTTTGATTTGTATTGCATTATCGATTGCTCTTGTAGGCGAATTTGTGTACGGTGTTTTTAACAATTTGGAAGAGCAATATTTTGTTCGCCTGCAAGAAACGGGAGAGCAAATAAATCAGCAGATTTCCAATCAGGTTAACGCTTCCGAGACGTTATTGCGAGTCTTGGCACGTGGGTTCGAGAACTATGATGACATTCATTGTGAAGAAGCACTGAAAGAACTGCGACAAGTGTCGGATGAAACCAACTTTCATAGAATGTGGCTCGTTGACGATAGCGGTCATGCCATATCCTCCGAGGGAGAAGTTGTCTATATTGCCGACAAAACTTATGTAATCAATGGGATGAACGGTAATTTTGGAATATCTGACATTCAGGTCTCCTCCATCAACCGTGAGAAGAACGTCATTATTTACGCACCGCTTTATCGTGAACAAAAGGTTATCGGTCTAATTCTCGGTATCTATGCCTTATCGGAATTATCCGATGTTGTGAATACGGAATGCTTCGGTGGTGCCGGCAGTTGCGATGTTCTGCTTTCAAACGGTGAGATTATTGCGATGTCGGAGAATTCGAAACTTGCCGGAAACGATACTTTTTTTGCGTATCTTGAACATGCGGACATACGAAGAGGCCAGACGCTGGATGGTGTCAAAAAACAGATGATTTTAAAAGAGTCCGGTCTTGTTACTTATACTGCCGATCGACACTACCGTTATTCGTACTACGTTCCTCTTGGTATTAATGATTGGTACTTATTGCTGAGTATGCCAGAGAATATCGTAACCGCGGATTTAAGGAAATCAACACTTTCAGCACTGCTTATGGTACTGATTTTGCTCGGTATGGCGGTTACCATGTTCTTATTCTATTATCGCGAAAAGAGTTTGGTTATGCGTCGTTTGATTGAAACCGATTCATTAACCGGCGTCATGACGCGAGGTGCCGTGGAAGATGCCATTAACGAGGAGTTAAAAAAGACCGGAGAAGTCGAGTTTGCAATGCTGGTGATGGATATCGACAACTTTAAGAGCGTGAATGATCAATACGGTCACGTTATCGGTGATAAGGTTTTACGTAAGATGGCGGGTGTCTTGCGAGTAGAGTTCTCGACAGATATCGTTGGAAGACTAGGCGGAGACGAATTCGGCGTACTAATCTTTCCGGATGGACGTTCAGAAGAAGAGATCAAAGAGCAGGTTCGCCAGTTTATAACCAAAATTAACAAAATGAATTCCATTGACGGTGAAAAGGTGGAATTATCTGCCAGTATCGGGGTCGCGTTTGCACCGGCTGACGGGATTTCATTTAATGCATTATATACCAAAGCAGACGAAAGAATGTATTCTGTAAAAACGGCAGGAAAGAATGGATTTGCTTGAAAACATGTCAAAAAAAACCGCAGAAATGCGGTTTTTGATTATTTATACGTGTATAAATAATTTTTAATAAGTAAGATATCGAAACTCGCCGGTATAGACTTGCAAGTTTAAAAAAAAAGGGTATAATTAGCGAAGGATAAAGCAAGGAGTAGAGTTTCTGATGAGATTAAGGAATATCACGGGTTCCAGAGAATATATTTCCGAGAGTCCCTATGTGATTCACGAAGAAAAGAATTACAAGGGACGGTGGAACGAAGTATTTGGTAACGACCATCCGATTTTTACGGAAATCGGAATGGGAAAGGGTAAGTTTATCATTGAGATGGCAAAGAACCATCCGGATTGTAATTATATAGGAATTGAGAAGTACTCGGCAGTGCTTTTGCGGGCGATTCAAAAAATGGAAGAGCAACCGCTTTCCAATTTGTTTTTTATCCGAATGAATGCGGAGGACCTGCCAAACGTATTTGACCGGAATGAGGTCAGCGGAATCTACTTGAATTTCTCCGATCCGTGGCCCAAAGACCGACATGCCAAGCGACGTTTGGAAAGTCGGGAATTCCTAAGCAGATACGATAATGTATTAAAAGCGGACGGAATCATCGAGTTCAAAACAGACAATCGCGATTTGTTTGATTTTGCCGTTGAAGAGGTCGAACCGGCGGGCTTTAAAATCCTTGAACTTACATATGACTTACACCATGAGGAAGCAATGATGCAAGGCAATGTCATGACGGAGTACGAAGAGAAGTTTTCGTCCAAGGGGAATCCTATTTACAAGTATAGTATTCGCAGATAACGGAGGCACACATGTTTTTACTGTTTTTAGGTGTATGGATTATTTTAAACGGAAGAGTAACACTTGAAATATTGCTGTTTGGGATTCCAATATCGGCAGTCATGTTTTTATTTTGTTGTAAATTCATGGATTACAGCATCAAGAAAGACCTGCTTTTGTTCCGACGCAGCTTTTTATTGATTGGATATTGTGTGGTATTGGTATGGGAAATCGTCAAAGCGAATTTCGGAGTCATACGGTTGATTTATACATCCGAGTATGAATTGGAGCCCGCATTGATTTATTTTACATCACCGCTAAAATCCAAGATGTTGAATGCGTTACTTGCCAATTCCATCACATTGACACCGGGAACCATTACGGTATCTGCGGAGGATGGTGAGTTTTCGGTACATTGTCTGGACAAGGACTTGGGCGAGGGTATGGAAGACAGCATTTTTGTAAAAATGCTTTTAAAAATAGAAGCAACCGACCTAAAAAGTTGAATGGAGAGCGGAATATGAAAACAGGCATTCCGAGTTTGGATTTTGCATATCAAATTGTATTTTTGGTAGTCATCATCATTTTATTGATTATGGCGATGTTTTGTCTTGTGCGCGCAATTATCGGTCCGAGGATTACAGACCGAATTGTCTCGGTCAATATGATTGGAACCATGGTTATGGTTATCATTGCCATTTTCTCGGTATGGATTGAGGGATATCTCGCCGACATTTGTCTGATATATGCAATGATTAGTTTCCTAGCAGTCATAGTATTGAGCAAGTTGTATACCGGCGTGTATCTTGCCGCCAAAAAAAGAGAGGATGACAGTAATCGCGAAGCGGCAGCCGAGATTGATGCCTTGGTCAGCGCAGCAACACAGTCATTGGAAGAAGAAATGGGAGGTGAAGACGATGGAAATCATTGAGTGGGTGAAATTTATCGTAGGCGTCTCGTTCCTATTGGTCGGAATTGCAATATTTTTTATTGAAATATTTGGAGTTTATCGCTTCAACTATGTTTTAAACCGTATGCATGCTGCGGCGATGGGAGATACCCTGGGAATCGGATTTTCCATTATCGGTTTGATTATTATTTGCGGTTTTAATTTTACCAGTTTGAAATTGTTCTGTGTTGTACTATTTTTATGGTTTGCTTCTCCTGTGTCTTCACATTTGATAGCACGTTTGGAAGTGGAAACCTCACCGTATCTGGATAAGTATGAAACCATCGACAATCGTAGAAAAGATGCTGAGGCAGCGCCGGAGACGAAGACGGATGCCGCTGCGAAAGAGGAGGAATGAGTATATGGACATATTGATGTATATATTGCTGGCGTTCCTGGTATTTTGTGCGATTGCGGTTAGTTTTTCCAAGAATTTGTTGAATTCCATTATCATTTTTATGTCATATAGTTTGATTATGTCGATTATCTGGGTACTGTTGCAGTCTCCTGACCTTGCGATTACAGAGGCGGCAGTCGGTGCCGGAATCACAAGTATTCTGTTTTTTGTAACGCTGAAGAAGATTAAGGTTATGGATCAGATGGCAAAAAGCGAAGAGCGTGTCAAGAGAGAATCATTGCAGGATGCGGTGGAAGACATTATGACTGAGGACGACGATGCTCGTACCGTGAACGAAAGGAAGAGCAAAAATGAGTAAAAAGAAAAGCCCGGAAGAATACCGGAAAACTGCGGGATTTCGATTTTTTCGATGGCTCAGCGGAAGTAAGGATCCCTTCATCGGAACCGTGGAACTGCATCCGCAGGAAGAATACAAAGAAGACGTCAAGGCGTACGAGGAGCGAATTCTCGAGCATGAACGTTTACACGAAAAAATCTACGATGTTCAGACCAACAAAGAATTGGTGCTATTTAGCAAGCTTTATCCGATTTCTGCAATTTTGCTCTGCTTAATTATCATTGCGTCATTGATGTTTGCGGTATCGTATTTACCGCCGGTCGGAAGCGACACAAACCCTTCCAACAACGAAGTCGTAAAACGGTATATTGAGAGCGGAATGGAAGAGACAGGTGTAGTAAACACAGTTACCGGAATGATTCTAAAGTACCGTGGTTTTGATACATTCGGTGAGACTTGCGTGTTGTTTATCGCGGCGAGTTCCGTCATGATTCTGCTCATGGTCAGCGAGGAAAAACTCAAAGAGAGCGAGTTACAGGCAAGGCATTCCTTGGAGCCGAAAGACGATATCATTCTTCAAATGGTTGCGCGAATACTGGTGCCGATTTTATTCATCTTCGGTTTTTATGTAATGGTTAACGGACATTTATCGCCCGGCGGAGGTTTTTCCGGCGGCGCCATCATCGGTTCGGGATTGATTTTGTATTCCAGCGCATTCGGAACCGAGAAAATCCGTAACTTTTTTAACGAAAAGGTTTATAAAAGTATCAAGGTTACTTCCCTGCTGTTGTACGGTACGGTGATGATTTACTATTTTTATACAGGCGCAAACGGACTTCCCACAATCTTCTCGAACGGGACACCGGGAAATATATTGAGCGCAGGCATGATTTTTTACATCAATATTTTTGTTGGTTCGGAGGTTGCTTGTACGATGTATTCCTTCTATGCATTGTTTAAGCGCGGCGGTTTATAGAATGAAGTAACGGAACGGAGAAACGATATGGGTGCTAATTTTTGGGTAAATTACGGAGAAGAAATTGCGGTAATACTGTTCGGTATCGGTTTTACCAATTTGCTTCTGCAAAAGAATATGATTAAAAAAATAATCGGATTGAATATCATGGATACGGCAATCTATCTGTTTTTGGCGGAAAAAGGATACATTACCGGACGACTTGCGCCCATCTTAAAAGAAGGGATGGACGGTGCGGAGAACTATATCAATCCCATTCCGAGCGGCCTGGTTCTAACGGGTATTGTAGTATCTGTTTCGGTAACCGCATTGATGTTGTCACTGACCATTCGTATGTACCAGAGATATCATACCCTGAATCTGGATGAAGTTTCCACACAATTGAAGAAGGAGGGGCTGTAAGATGGATTTTGTACAGAATTTTCCTGCCTTTTCCATTGTTATGTCGATGGTCGCTGCCATTATCAGTTCGGCATTATCCGGCAAATGGGCGCGCCGTTTGAATACAGTGATTCTGGTTATAATTACGATTTTATCCGGAGCGGTATTGGTTTACACCGTACAGACCGGGACTCCTTTTATCTATACGATGGGGCAATTCGGAGCACCTTGGGGAAATGAACTACGTGTTTCTTCGTTGGAAGCAATGATGGCGTTGTTCTTTTGCATAATCATGTTCTTGTCGTTAATCGGTGGAAAACGGCATCTTTTAATCGATGTAGAACCGAATCGACAGAATCTTTACTACATTATGACGGATCTTCTGCTCAGTTCCCTGTTGGCATTGGTTTATACCAATGACTTGTTTACCGCGTATGTTTTTGTAGAAATCAATACCATTTCTGCCTGCGGTCTCATCATGATTGTACAGAGCGGTCGAACGATTGAAGCGGCAACGAGATACATGATCATGAGTCTTTTGGGCTCCGGTCTTTTCCTCATCGGAATCTGCATTCTTTATGACATTACCGGCCATTTGCTGATGAGCAATATCCAGCAGAATGTACAGCTCATTGTTGCCGACGGCGGGTATCAGATTCCGCTGTATGTGGCGATTGCCCTTTTGTGCACGGGTCTTGCCATCAAGAGCGCGCTGTATCCGTTCCACGCGTGGCTTCCGGACGCCTATGGTTATTCCACGGTTTCCTCGGCGGCGATGTTATCCAGTTTGGTTTCCAAAGGTTACATATTCCTTTTGATAAAAATTATCTATCGTGTTGTGGGCTTCGATGTCTTCCACAACAGTAAAATCATCAACGTATTGTTTGTGTTCGGTCTGTGCGGCATGATTATGGGTTCGGTTCACGCGATTCGTGAGAACGATATTTCGAGAATGATTGCCTTCTCGTCGGTGGCGCAGATTGGTTATATCTACATGGGCTTCGGTCTCGGAACCAAAGAAGGTATGGTGGCAGCAGTCTTTCATATTTTGTCACATGCGGCAACCAAAGCGCTGTTGTTCATTGCAGCGATGGGATTGCAGGATGTCTCGGATGGCAGCAAAAAATTCATTGATTTAACCGGCGCCGGTTACCGGAATATATTTGCCGGAATTGCGTTTACCGTCGGCGCACTGTCGTTGGTCGGTATTCCCGGATTTTCGGGCTTTGTCAGCAAATTGCTGTTTGCGCAGTCGGCGGTTTTGAATGACACCAAGATGCTACCTACACTTATCGTACTGGCAATCAGTACCATATTGAATGCGATTTACTTTATGAAGACGGTAATCAGAATCTACACGCATGTGGAGACGGATCATGCGGTGGTGAAGGAATGGAAGAATCCCGGCTATGCGTTGGCACTCGGATTGTTCATCGTCTTAAACTTTGTATTGGGTATGTGGTCCGATCCGATTGTCAATTTGATTCAGAGCGGACTTGCGATATTCGCATAGATTTTTAAATACAGAATGGAGAATAAAAATGGATTATTGCATCGTAATTCCCATATTACTGCCGATGATTACCGGCCTACTTGCGTTCATACTCCCGCTAAAAGGGAAAAAACTACATCTCTTGGTTGGCTCCGGCTTGCTCTTGACGCTTGCTGCGGTTGTGTTCGTACTTATGA
The DNA here is from genome assembly GCA_964389005.1 of uncultured Lachnospiraceae bacterium. Classification (GTDB taxonomy): domain Bacteria; phylum Bacillota; class Clostridia; order Lachnospirales; family Lachnospiraceae; genus CAYMCV01. Next base: position 37,138 of record CAYMCV010000003.1, read on the forward strand.
ACCGTGTGGCATTTGACGGCGTAACGTTTTTTGATTTGATGCAGGGACTGCCGGTCTATTTTCGCGTGGACGAAGTCGGGATACTTTTTTCACTTATGACTGTAAGCGTATGGATTTTGGCGGGTGCATATTCTTTCCGTTATATGAGCGAAGAGAAGGTAAAAGGTTATTACGGCTTTTTTATGATGACATTGGGTGTTTTGCTGGGACTGGATTACGCAGGGAATTTGGTTACCATGTACTTATTGTTTGAATTGGTAACGCTTGCTTCCTTTCCGATGGTATTACAGACGCGGACGCATGAAGCAGTTATGGCTGCACTGAAGTATGCCTTGTATTCGTTATGCGGTGCGTATATGGGATTGTTCTCCATCTATATTTTTTATCGATATTCTCTGACACTTGCTTTTACGACCGGCGGAACGTTGAATCTTGCAATGGTTGAAGGGAACCGGACGTTAATCATGGTTGCTGCTCTGTTTGCCATTCTCGGGTTCGGTGTCAAAGCAGGTATGTTCCCGATGCACGCGTGGTTACCGACCGCACATCCGGTTGCACCGGCACCTGCTTCGGCGGTACTTTCCGGTGTCATTGTCAAAGCCGGGGTGCTGGCGATGATTCGAGTGGTTTACTATATCATCGGACCCGACTTCTTACGGGGAACCTGGGTGCAGTCGGTATTTATGATTCTGTCGTTGATTACGGTCTTTATGGGTTCATTGCTTGCTTACCGCGAGCCGGTGCTGAAGAAGCGTTTGGCATATTCGACGGTCAGCCAGCTTTCGTATATATTGTTCGGATTGGCGGTTTTGGAGCCGACGGCTTTTACGGGTTCGTTACTGCACGTGCTGTTCCATGCGGTTATCAAGACGGCGTTGTTCCTGTGTGCGGGTGCTTTTATCCATGAGACAGGGAAGGAACGCGTGGATGAACTGACCGGAATCGGTAAGAGAATGCCGGTCACCACATTTTGTTTTACAATTGTCTCTCTTGGCTTAATCGGAATTCCTCCTACGGGCGGTTTTATCAGTAAGTGGTACTTGGCAGTCGGTTCGCTTTCTGCGGACATCGGCGCATTTGCCTATATCGGACCGGCGATTTTGTTGGTCAGCGCTTTGCTGACGGCGGGATATCTGTTACCGATTCCCATCAAGGGATTCTTCCCGGGAGCGGATTTTGATTACAGCACATGCAAGAAGAAAGAGGCCTCCCCTTGGATGGTGGTCCCGATTGTGATTTTAACTGTTGTTACGTTTGTGGGAGGATGTTTTCCCACACAGATGACGGACTTTATCGGTAGCGTCGCGGCGTCGGTTTTTTAGGATAGAAGGGAGATAAAAAGATGGGTTCATATTTGATTGTCTTTGCCATTTTACTTCCGCTTCTCGGAGGTGCGCTGATACCGGTGATTAAGTTTAAGAACCGTACGTATATGGCGGTGTTTATTGAAACCATAGTAATTATTACAAGCATAATTGTATTTGCGATTATCATGCATTCGTCGCAGGACACCTACAACTTAATTCATTTTTCCGGCGATTTGAGTATTTCATTTAAAGTTGACGGACTCGGGAAAGTTTTTTCCGGTATGATTGCGTTTATGTGGCCGCTGGCAACGTTGTACTCCTTTGAGTATATGAAGCATGAGGAGCGCGAGAAAAGTTTCTTCATGTTCTACACGATTACTTACGGTGTTACCATCGGTATTGCAACTGCGGCAAATATTTTGACGATGTATTGCTTCTACGAGATGCTGACCTTGGTAACGTTTCCCCTTGTGATGCATACAGGCACGCGAGAAGCAATTCTTGCCAGTCGAAAATACCTGTACTATTCACTCGGTGGTGCGGCGTTTGCTTTTATCGGAATGATTTTTGCGATATCCTATGGATTGACTTCGGACTTTACATACGGAGGTGTGTTGAATCTTGAGGCAATCGGCAGCAGAGAAAACGTACTGAAACTGATTTATGTATTGGCGTTTATGGGCTTTGGTGTGAAGGCGGCGCTGTTTCCTTTTAACTCATGGTTGCCCGATGCAAGCGTGGCACCGACGCCGGTTACCGCGTTGTTGCATGCCGTTGCAGTCGTGAAATCAGGTGCGTTTGCGGCAATGCGACTTACGTATTATTGCTACGGAACGGAGTTTCTGCGCGGGTCGTGGGCGCAGACGGTTGTGATGTGCTTTGCTGTATTTACAATTGTCTACGGATGCTCCATGGCGGTAAAAGAGACACATTTCAAGCGCAGGTTGGCATTTTCCACCGTCAGCAACTTATCCTACATCCTCTTCGGTGTGACCATTATGACGCCGCTCGGTTTGGTTGGGGCGCTTGCACATATGATATTCCATGCGTTTATGAAGATTTGTTCGTTCCTGTGTGCAGGTGCGGTAATCGTACAAAGCGGAAAAACCTATGTGCATGAGTTGAACGGATTGGGTAAAAAGATGCCGCAGGTATTCGGATTGTTTACCGTATCGGCATTCGCGCTGATGGGCGTGCCGGGACTGTGCGGCTTCATCAGTAAATGGAATCTTGCAAAAGCGGCATTTGCCAGCGGAAATGTTCTTACCTATTTCGGCGTGGGCGCATTGTTAATCTCTGCTTTGCTGACCGGTATCTACATGCTTTCCGTTGTGGTGCGTGCGTTTTTCCCGGAAAAAGGATTTGATGATTCCGCGATTGCGAAGGTGAAGGACCCTGGTCCCTGTATGATGATTCCGCTCTACATTTTTGCGGCGGGTTGCGTATTGTTCGGATTATTTTCACAACCGATATTGAATGTGTTTACGCAGATTGCGAACGGCGCATTTTAGATAAAAAGAAACGTATCTTTTAAGGGATACGGGATGGGAGAATGAGATGGAATCCTATAATTTCATTGCCATATTGATATTCTATCCGATGATCGGAGCGCTGGTTTCTTACCTGATCGGTAAAAAATCAAAAATGGCGCGGAATATATTTGCAAATGTAGTAACAATATCGGAATTTGTTGCCGTACTTTTATTTACGAGAACAGCCCCCGGAGGACTCATTATCAAGGATGTCTGCGGAATGGGACTTTCGTTTTCGTGGGATGGATTTCGAATTATATATGCAACTGTAGTAGCATTTATGTGGATGATGACGACGCTCTTTTGTGTGGAGTATTTTGGGAGTTATCGGAATCGAAACCGCTTCTATCTGTTTCAGTTATTGACATTGGGAGCAACCATGGGTGTCTTTTTGGCTTCCGATTTTTATACGGTTTTCATCTTTTTTGAGATGATGTCGCTGACTTCTTATGCGTGGGTTGCGCATGACGAGAAGAAAGAATCGATGAGAGCGGCAGAAACCTATCTTGGAATTTCCGTACTTGGCGGTTTGGTGATGCTGATGGGTATTTTTATGCTATGGAATGCTTGCGGTACGCTTTCGTTTGCGTCTCTGTCTGCTGCGGTACAATCTTCTTTAAAACCGGGTCAGGTAGTTGCGGCGGGAGTATGTATTTTGTTTGGATTTGCTGTCAAAGCAGGTGCATTTCCGGTTCACATCTGGTTACCGAAGGCGCATCCCGTGGCACCGGCACCGGCATCGGCGTTGCTTTCCGGTGTTCTGACCAAGACAGGTATTTTTGGTATCATTGCGGTTACACTTCATATATTCTCGGGGAACAGAACCTTTGGCGTGGTATTGCTGTGCGTGGCACTTGCCACCATGCTTTTGGGTGCGGTTATGGCATTGTTTTCGGTTGATATCAAGCGGATTCTTGCCTGTTCTTCGCTTTCACAAATCGGGTTCATTTTAACCGGCGTTGCATTACTGCCGATTCTGGGAGAAGAAGCGGCGTTGGCGGCAAGAGGAACTTTGATTTATATGGTCAGTCACTCAATGTTAAAACTGGTGCTCTTTATGATTGCCGGTGTGGTTGTAATGAACACACACAAGTTGAATATTAATGAAGTTCGTGGGTTTGGTCGCAAAAAGCCGTTACTGAACATTGCGTTTCTCTTCGGGGTATTGGGAATATCCGGCGTTCCGCTTTTTAACGGCTATATCGGTAAGACACTGTTGCATGAGGCGATATTGGAAGCCTCGCTTTCTCGCGGGGTTGAGATGGTTTTCTTGCTGTCCGGCGGTTTTACGCTTGCATACATGTTGAAGTTATACATTGCAATTTTTATCGAAAAGAATATGGACGCAAAGGTGCAGGAGACATTTGACGCGAAGAATCATTATTGGACGATTCCGTCGGCGATTGCGGTACTTTGCAGTGCGGCGGTGTTGCCTGTTTTGGGTGTGATTCCGCAGTTTACGGCAGATAAAATTATGGATTTGGGGCAGGCATTCCTTGGCTGCGAACATTTTGGAGAGAAGGTTGCGTATTTTGCACTTCATAATATGAAAGGTTCATTGATTTCACTTTTTATCGGTGTGGTTATTTATGTCTTGTTTGTCAGGGTTTGCCTGATGAAAGAGACCGATTTGAAGACAAACAAGGGAAAAGCGGTTATGGTATACAAAGATTATTGGCCGAAGTGGTTGGATCTTGAGAATATGATATACAGACCGTTGATTGTTAGATTTCTGCCGTTTATCACGGGTATTATTTGTAGAGTGTTGGATGGATTTGTTGATACAATTGTAGTAATTCTTAAAAAGACACTTTATCGTGAGCGTAAATTGCCGCATGAATTGCCGGAAGGCAACATTTTTACGCTGTGTGCGGGAATGGTAGTTGATTTCTTCACAAAGATTTGGAATCGCACGGTTCGCAGAAACAAAGAGCCGCTTCCGCAGAGACATGTGCATCGATATGCGATTCTGTGGGAGGAATTCGGCGAGAACAATCAGATTATCGCGCGAAGTTTATCCTATGGATTGTTGATTTTCTGTTTGGGTCTGGTAATGACGTTAGTGTACTTGATATGTGTAATTATTTTTAAGTAATTACGAGCGAAATCAACTGATTATGCAAGGAAACAATGAAGTTTCTTTCATACGAAAAATAAATCAAAAAATTTCTTGTAATTTCCATAGTAGCGTTATATAATAACAAACGGACAATGGGGTCCCAAAATACGTAGGCATGCCGTGATGCATGCCATGTTTTGGTACCGTCAGGAGAAAAAGTGCCTCGGTTACGGACACTTTTTTTGTATAATAGGGGTTTCCTTTTAGACAAAAAAGCACTTCGCTGTGGATGCATATTTTTATCCTGATATTTGGAAAGCAGATCATATGAAACAGTATCATATGGAACAACAGAAGGAGGAAAAAAGAAATGTCGTATGTTGATGAAGTCATCGCAATGGTAGTTGAGAAGAATCCGGCACAGCCGGAGTTCCATCAGGCAGTAAAGGAAGTTCTGAATTCTTTACGTGTTGTAGTGGAAGCAAATGAGGAAGCGTACAGAAGAGACGCACTTTTGGAGAGATTGGTCACACCGGAAAGACAGCTTCTTTTCAGAGTTCCCTGGGTTGACGATAAGGGTCAGGTACAGGTAAATAACGCATATCGTGTACAGTTCAACAGTGCAATCGGACCGTACAAGGGAGGTCTTAGACTTCACCCGTCAGTAAATCTTGGTATTATTAAGTTTTTGGGCTTTGAGCAGATTTTCAAGAATTCCTTAACAGGTCTTCCGATTGGCGGCGGTAAGGGTGGATCTGATTTTGACCCGAAAGGCAAATCAGACAGAGAAATCATGGCATTCTGCCAGAGCTTCATGACAGAGCTATGCAAGTACATCGGTGCTGATACCGACGTTCCTGCAGGTGATATCGGAACCGGCGCAAGAGAAATCGGTTACATGTTCGGACAGTATAAGAGAATCCGTGGCGTATACGAAGGCGTACTTACAGGAAAAGGTCTTTCCTACGGCGGATCGCTTGCAAGAACCGAAGCAACCGGATATGGTTTACTTTACTTTACAAAAGAAATGCTCGCAAGCAACGGTATTGACATTGCAGGTAAGACAATTGCAGTTTCAGGTTCCGGTAACGTAGCTATCTACGCTGTACAGAAAGCACAGCAGATGGGTGCAAAGGTTGTTACCGTTTCCGATTCCACCGGCTGGATTTACGATCCGGAAGGAATTGACGTTGCATTGTTAAAAGAAGTAAAAGAAGTAAAGAGAGCAAGATTGACGGAGTATGCTGCTGCAAGATCAAGCGCACAGTATCATGAAGGCAAGGGCGTATGGAGCGTGAAAGTTGATATCGCACTTCCTTGCGCAACACAGAATGAGTTGTTAATCGACGATGCAAAAGCATTGGTTGCTAACGGCGTTACTGCTGTTGCAGAAGGTGCAAACATGCCTACAACGATTGAAGCAACCGAGTATCTTCAGGCAAACGGCGTTCTGTTTGCACCCGGAAAGGCAGCAAATGCCGGCGGTGTTGCAACAAGCGCATTGGAGATGAGTCAGAACTCCGAGAGATTAAGCTGGACCTTCGAAGAAGTTGACAGCAAATTACAGGGAATTATGGTTAACATTTTCCATAACTTGGATGATGCAGCTAAGAAGTATGGTATGGACGGCAACTATGTTGCAGGTGCGAACATCGCAGGCTTCTTGAAAGTTGTTAATGCAATGACAGCGCAGGGGATTTGCTAAAGTAAAAAATAACAAATAGTAAGTGCCGCATGAAACCAGAAATGGCTTAAATGCGGCACTTTTACTTTTTACTAATTGTGCATTATTTACAAAGAAATGCAATTTCTTTTGTAAAGTAAAAATCATAATACTCATATAATACGCGCGTAATATGCATGTAATACGCAGCAATGTTTTCACGTTGCAGGTATCAAAATTATGAGTGGATATAGAATTGTATAAATATTGATTATTACTATATCTCTATGCAGGATAAATGATTTGGTATATTATTTGGATAGAAGAATCAAAGTAGTATGTTGTAAAAGGAGAAAGAAATGAGCACATTTAACTATAATTTAGGATGTTACAGAGTTTTACGTCAAGATATGAGAGAACTTGCATATAATATGTATCCTTTTTACTTTACGTATAATCGGGAAACATATTATATTGCCGCGTATATCTTAACAGACGATGAAAGAGAAGCATTACCCCAATATGCATATGCACTGTTTCATCTTGTCTTTATGAAGCGTAGGAATCTAGATGATACTTATGAATTATATTTGAATTCAAATGGTATACTTGATTACAATCCAACGAAGTTAAGGATATATTTTGGCATTGATTTTGATCCTAAT
>CAYMCV010000004.1:0-8286 GCA_964389005.1 uncultured Lachnospiraceae bacterium
GGTCCCAGCAAAGACAAAACATAACGAATCTGCGCCCGCACAGCATGAACTTGCGCCGATTTATGAGACAGCCAACATCGCAGTGGATCATAACCAATTGGTGATGGAAACTCTAAAAAAAGTTGCCGGACGTCATGGCTTGGCTTGTTTGTTGCACGAGAAACCTTTTCAGGGTATTAACGGTTCCGGAAAGCATAACAACTGGTCTTTGACCACGGATACCGGAATCAATTTATTGAATCCGGGAGATACGCCCAATGAAAATATTCAATTTTTATTGGTGCTTGCATGTGTAATGAAAGCCGTTGACACACATGCCGATTTGCTTCGCCAAAGCGCATCGGATGTTGGTAACGACCATCGTTTGGGCGCAGATGAGGCTCCGCCCGCAGTAATTTCCATGTATCTCGGAGAGCAGCTTGAGGATGTGGTAAAGCAGTTGGTGGAAACCGGCGAAGCAACGCATTGTATTGACGGCGGCGTATTGGAAACCGGCGTTTCCACGTTACCGGAATTGCTCAAAGATGCAACAGACAGAAACAGAACATCACCGTTTGCATTCACGGGTAACAAATTTGAATTTCGAATGGTAGGTTCCGCGGATTCTATCGGAGACCCCAATATCATATTGAATGCCATTGTTGCCGAGGCGTTTTGCGAAGCTGCGAACCGTCTGGAAGGCACACAGGATTTTGAACTTGCGGTTCACGATTTGATTAAGGAATATATGACCGCACATAAAAGGATCATTTTTAACGGTAACGGTTATGCCGTGGAATGGCTTGCAGAAGCAAAAAGACGCGGATTGCCCAATCTGCCGACGATGTTGGATGCGGTTGAGACACTCACCACCGACAAGTCCATTCGGCTGTTTGAGAAGTTCCATATTTTTACCTGCACGGAACTTCAGTCCCGCAAAGAGATTCTGTATGACACCTATGCCAAGACGTTGAATATCGAAGCGTTAACCATGATTGACATGGTATCGAAGCAGATTTTGCCTGCGGTAATGAGTTATTCCAAGGAACTTGCGGACACCGTGAATGCATTATCCGCTGCAGGCACCGACAATTCGGTTCCAAAAGGGATACTGGTGCGCATGACAGAAAGCCTCTCAGATGCGCGCAAAGCACTTGACGAGTTAAAAGAAGCCGTAGCTTCGGTGAGACATGTGGCTGACACCAAAGAACGCGCGTTTTCGTATCGCGACCGCGTGAAGCCGATTATGGATTCTTTGCGTGCCCCGATTGATGCGTTGGAAGGCATGACGGATTACGATTACTGGCCGATTCCTGCATATGGGGATATGCTTTTTGAAGTCTAGTAAACTAACTGTAACAAATGGTGTAAAAAGGAGAAAACGGAGGGAATGATATGAAGAAACCGACATTAGTAATTATGGCTGCAGGGATGGGAAGCCGCTACGGCGGATTGAAGCAAATCGATCCGGTTGATGAACAGGGCAACAAGATTCTGGACTTTTCGATTTATGATGCACATCGTGCCGGCTTCGGTAAGGCAATTTTTATCATAAAGAAGGAGAACGAAGCGGTCTTTCGTGAGTGTGTCGGCGATAAGGTGAGTCGTCACATGGAAGTTGCGTATGTTTTCCAGGATATGACAAACATTCCGGTTGCATTTCAGATACCGGAGGGACGCGAAAAACCGTGGGGGACGGCGCATGCAATTTACTGTTGCAAGGGCTTGATTCAAGAGCCGTTTTCGGTTATCAATGCCGATGATTATTACGGTGTGGAGGCTTTTTCGGTACTGCATGATTATTTGGTTTCGCACAGCGACGATGAAAAGTACCGCTATGCGATGGTCGGGTACCGTCTCGGGAACACCTTAACGGAGAATGGCTCCGTCGCACGAGGCTGTTGTGCGGTTGATAATGACGGTTTCCTTAAGGAAATTACAGAGAGAACCAAGATTATTTCTCAGAAAGATACCGCAGCATATTCGGATGACGACGGAAAGACGTGGAATCCGATTCCTTTGGATACACCGGTTTCCATGAATATGTGGGGTTTTTATCCGAGTATCATTCCGGAACTTGAGACATCACTTCGGAATTTCTTTGCAACAGGGTTGACTGCCAATCCGCTCAAAGCAGAGTGTTATCTGCCGATTGAGGTTGATCGCCTGTTGAAAGCCGGAAAGGCAACTGTGCGTGTTTTATCATCCGAAGATAAGTGGTTCGGCGTCACCTATAAGGAGGATAAACCTTTTGTGGTTTCCTCGATACGTGCACTGAAGGATAAGGGAGTTTATCCGGAGATTCTGTGGTAGGTGCATCTTTACATGGAGGAGTTCATATGACAATACTTGTAACAGGCGGAGCCGGATATATCGGAAGCCATACCGTACTCGAATTATTACAGAACGATACAGAAGTAGTCGTTCTTGACAACTTAAGCAATGCCAGTAGAGAATCTTTGACTCGTGTTGAAGAAATTACGGGAAAGAAAGTTTCATTCTATGAGGGGGATATTGCAGACAAAGCACTTCTTACGGAGATTTTTGCCTGCCATCAGATTGATGCATGCATTCATTTTGCAGGGCTGAAAGCTGTTGGCGAATCGGTTGCCAAACCGCTCGAATATTACACGAATAACATCGGCGGAACATTGGTTTTGCTTGGCGCAATGCGTGAAAACGGTGTCAAAAACATTGTCTTCTCATCATCGGCGACAGTTTACGGCAAACCCGCATTCATGCCGATTACAGAAGATTGTCCCAAGGGAGAGATAACGAATCCTTACGGTCAAACCAAATCCATGTTGGAGCAAATTTTATCTGATTTGCAAAAAGCCGATCAGGAATGGAACGTAATCCTTCTTCGGTATTTTAATCCAATCGGCGCGCATAAGAGCGGCAGAATCGGGGAAAATCCCAACGGTATTCCGAATAATCTGATGCCGTATGTGACGCAGGTGGCTGTCGGCAAATTGGAGAAGTTAGGCGTGTTCGGGAATGACTATGAAACACATGACGGAACCGGCGTCAGAGATTATATACATGTAGTTGATTTGGCGCGCGGACATGTCAAAGCAATTGAGAAATTAAAAGAGAATCCCGGTTTGCAAATCTATAATTTAGGTACGGGTCAGGGATACAGCGTACTTGATGTTGTGAAGAATTTTGAGGAAGCAACGGGAATCACAATTCCCTATGTCATCAAACCGAGAAGACCGGGAGATATCGACAGTTGCTATGCGGATCCAAGCAAGGCGAAAGCAGAATTGGGTTGGGAAGCGGAGTACGGGTTACGTGAAATGTGCGAAGATTCCTGGCGGTGGCAGAAGAATAATCCGCAAGGGTATTAGATAAAAATACGCGTAAAATGCGATTGCATTTTACGCGTATTTTTATTATTCAATGGGTAGATACTGCGCTATTTCTTCGTTCCAAACAGCATGACCGCGTATTTCTTGAGTGCAAACAGGAATGCGGTACCAAGTATGCCACAGGAAATGACTTCGCCGGCTGCAACAGTCAGAAAAAGAAGCCAAAGCGGTGTGAATCCGTAAGCATAGCGCAACACGAAAGGCACGACCAGTACATTGGAAAGAATCGGACTGACACACGCAAGAAAAGGAGATTTTTTGCGAAGAGCGTATGTGCCAAAGGCACCGGCCAGAGTTGCGAGACTTCCAAAAACAATATCAAAGATGTTGGCGCCGGTGAACAGATTGCTGATGATACAACCAACAAAGAGTCCCGGGATAGCCGCAGGCGTATAGAATGGAAGAATGGTCAGTGCTTCCGACAGACGTACTTGTACCAGATTGTTTCCGGCCAATCCAAATGCGGCGGACAACAATGTCAAGACAACATACAGGGCGGCAATTGATGCCGCCCCGGTTATATACAATGCAGTTTGCTTTTTCATCAATAACTCCTTAATAGATTAGCGGTAATATCATTCTCGGGTTGACGTATCAAGGAACTTTATTGCAACAGGATTTCTCCTTAATCAACGTAAATATCATTCTCAGGTGTACCATTCGAGCGGTCGCGTCGACCGGTGATATCAGTCTCTGTAAATGTGATGGATACAACACCGGAATCAACTTTGGCGATACAACTGCAACTGCTACCGCGTGACGAAACCATCTGTGTCAAGATGTCCGGAAGCGGAAAGCCGAACGAAGTCTCAAGACTTTCAATCAGTACACAACTGTCACCGATAAATGCAGCATTGCCGGTCATATTTAATCCTGCCGGTGTATTCATGATCTGTATCCAAGGTTGGCTGTCCGGATCCGCTACAACTTCCGCATCAACAATCGCAAGTGCGACTGCGGTACGAATGGTGTCTGCAAGTTGTATGTCCGAAGAGACATTGCTTTTCTCGATGTAACGAATCAGTTGTGGTGCGATCACCCCGATTGCAATTGCCATAATGGCGACTACAATAATCATCTCTACTAACGAAAAACCTGAATTTTCTTTCATATTATTATCCCCCGCATATGCATGAAACAACGATTACAATTTGACAGTAGCACACCTAATTGGAGAATGCAATCCATCACGGGGGAACAATAAACAAATTGTCACGAATAAGCAAGATTGTTAACGGAATAACTAATAATCAGCCTGTTTCGCCTGTATCTGCACTATTTCATTGTTGCTTTGTGTTTGTTTAAAAGATTTTGGATACGCTCACTCGGGTCAAGCAAATCACTGATGGATGCATCATGATTCAACGTATCGATAATGTATGCAATATACTTACTCATGTCGCAGTTGATATACCACTCACGTTCCAAAAGTTCCGGTGTCTGATATACGAGGTTGGTCGTCAAAACACGTGTAATCAGACCGCTCTCATATGCTTTATCGAATCTTGCAAGGCCGTTGGTAAATAGTCCGAAGGTAGAAGCGATAAAAATTCTGTTGGCCTTTCTTGCCTTCAATGCGGCAGCGACTTCCAGAACACTTTCGCCGGAAGAAATCATGTCATCAATGACAATCATATCTTTTCCTTCCACACTGCTGCCTAGGAATTCATGTGCCACAATGGGGTTTCTGCCATCAACAACACGTGTATAATCACGTCTCTTATAAAACATACCCATATCAAGACCGAGGACGTTGGCAATATAGATGGCACGTGACATACCGCCTTCATCCGGGCTGATTGCCATCATGTGTTGCGCATCCAACTGAACGTCAGGGACATTTTTTACCAAGCCTTTGATGAATTGATATGCGGGCTGTACGGTCTCGAATCCATGGAGCGGAATGGCATTCTGCACACGCGGGTCGTGCGCGTCAAACGTAATAATATTATCAACGCCCATGCTGACCAGTTCCTGTAAGGCAATGGCACAGTCGAGAGACTCTCTTGAACTTCTTTTGTGCTGACGACTTTCGTATAAATAGGGCATAATGACTGTAATTCTTCTGGCTTTGCCGCCGACAGCCGCAATAATTCGTTTCAAATCCTGATAATGATCGTCGGGTGACATGCGGTTCTGATTACCGCATAAGGAATAAGTCAGACTATGGTTACAAACGTCGACTAAAAGATACAAATCAATACCACGCACGGATTCTTGGATGACACCTTTTGCCTCGCCTGTACCGAAACGCGGTACTTTGGCGGAGAGAATATAGGAATCACGCTGGTATCCGGAAAAAGCAAGACTGTTCTTGTGTTCGCTTTCTCGTTCGGTGCGCCAGTCGACTAAGTATTTGTCGATTCGTTCTCCCAAATCTTTGCATCCTTCCAAAGGAATCATTCCGAGAGAACCTACGGGAATGGTTTCCAAGTCACGAATATCTTCGGGTTTTGTATACATGAAAAAACCTCACTTTCTGATTTGCATTCTCTTTTTATTGACGCGAATGTCCTGACCGGACAATTTTAGCAGTTCATAGTTACTGTTAATTCTGGAAAAAATACGGTCCGAGTAGCGTTCACACAAATCAGCCAGAGAAAGATTCGTGGAGATGACCGTTGCTTTGCGACGCAGATGTCGCTCATTTAAACAGGAAAAGAAATGTGACAGTACAAAACTGTTGGTACTTTCCGTGCCCAAATCATCGATAATCAACAAATCGCAGCCGTAGATATCTTCAAACGGCGAAGATGCCGATACTCGTCCGCTTTTTTGGAAGGCGAAATCGGCAATGCGCTCGAAAAGAGCGGATGCACTAAAATAAATCACGGAGTGACCGCTTTCCAACAGAGCATTTGCCACGCAATTGGATAAAAAGGATTTTCCGGTACCTACTGTACCATAAAAATAGAGATTGTGATAGTCCGTATCGAAATTATTTACAAAATTATGTGCCGACAATACGGCTTTTTTGAAATGATCCAAATCCTCTCCAAAATAGTACTCATAAGAGAGGGTGTCAAAATTCTCATATTTTAATATTTCATGGATGTTGGATTGCTCATACAGCAAATCAATCATCGCTTGCTTGAAACAATGGCATTTTTCATTCCCGATATAACCGGTGTCCTTGCAGTACGGACACTGACAAACCGGTTCCAGATAAGATACAGAATAGCCGGCATTCGTCAGCATTTGTTTCTTTTGACGATTCAAGTCTTCAAGTATGTCTTTGAGTTCCGGCAAAGCATCGGCATTGCCTTCCAAGTGCTTTTTGCCCTGTGCAACAGATACGGAAGAAACCAACTCGTCGATTTCCTTGTAAGCGGGAATCAAACGGTAGATTTCTTTGGTACGTTCTTCCACGCGACGCCGCGATAAAAGACGTCTTGTTTCATAGGCATGCATTATGGAATCATACTGTGAATTGCTGAGTGACACGATGTAATCTCCTTCATCAATTGCTGCGCAAATCGCGTTCTATGGCATCAAAATCATAATTGGTTCTTGTAAACTGATTGTATTTGTTGGCGGAGCCGCTTTTACCGGCACTTCCCGCTAATTTCGCTTTTTTGTAAGAGGCATCCAGTGCTTGGACATCCGTCAGCGTCATTGCCTTTTCTTTTTTCCACTTGGCAAGAATGCCGTCCGCATACTCAAAACGATGCATATCAGTCGCAAGAACGGTACGTGCGCAAGCCTCTTCAATGACTTCCGTGGTAAAACCGTAAGCGGAAGTCCAGCGATTGATAAATTCCACTTCCTTCGCGGTGGGTGTGCCGGACTTGCCGAGTGCTTTCATAATGGTATAAATGGTCTTCTCGTACTTGGACACATCTGATTTGGCCTGCTTGGGCGTCTTAATTCCCTGTTCGAACCAGCCCTGTGCCACGGTCTCTATGTAACGGAAATCATGTTTGTTTCGTTCCACACAATATTGCAACAACAAGTCAATCATGTCAACCGTAAACTTCAATTCATCGTAGATATACAATATGGAGCGAATGTCACCGGCTTTCAGTGTCCTACCAAGATACTGTTCCGTAATTCCGAGTAACAGCTTGAATTCCTCTTTCTGGCTGAAACTCTGAATGGTATCCGCGGAATAGTCGGGTTTGGGCGGTACACTCGGTAAAGATGGGGTGACTGCGGGAGCAACCGGCGTCAAAGGCACAATCTGCGCCAATGGTTTCGGCACTGATTCCGTCGTTGTCGGCACTGTATGCAAGTGGATACCGCTGATGTTATGCTCGACATCATAATCCAGAGAAATCAGTCCGTTTCGTTCCCAATACTGCAATGAACGAATGACATCCTTCTCTGTGTGGTTAAACTTGTCCGCCATATCAGAAATACTGATCTGCAAATTGGCATTCACAGAACGAATCAGGTAAAGATAAATTTTCAGTTGGGCATCGTTGGCATCTTTCATGAACATATCAATAAAAACATTGGATATGGACGTACTCGTAGCGCAAGTGTCCTGATATACAGCAAGTTGATTCATATCAAATTCCCCACAAAGATTTATTTTTCAAAGCAAGTTGAATTATAGCACAAGCCTTCCGAAAAAGGAAGTGGCATTTTTGCTGAAAGCCTTGAAAACACTGGGTTTGTGGACATTGTGGATAGTGTGGATAACTTACAACTACATGCTACGATTATAGATAAAAATGATGATAATTCAGCCTTTTTATCCTTTCGGACAGAAGATAAAAATATCCACATTTTGGAGGTTGATTTTACGGTCGCAAAATGTGGATAATGTCTATAACTTAATTGCCGAGCAGATTTTCTCCGATTTTTACTACATCTCCGGCACCCATAGTTATCAACAAATCACCCTCTGTGCAATTTTTTAATAAAAATATTTCGATTTCACCGCGTTGGGCAGTGCCTGGCGGATCGAGAAAAAACTTGCCCTGTGTGGACA
>CAYMCV010000004.1:8296-18035 GCA_964389005.1 uncultured Lachnospiraceae bacterium
TTCATATATAAAGCTAACCAAAATACAAAAGATATTCAAATCAACAAAATTCACATCTCTACTAAGTATCCTTCTAAAACATCAAACTTATCCATCTTACACTTATCTGATATGCATCTTGAAAATATTTCGATTTCACCAAAAGAGGGAAAATACATGCAAGGTGTCCCGCGTTTTTCGATTTCATCGCGCAAATCCGCAGAGGAAATTCCAAGCGTATCCGTCTCGCGTGCGGCATAGATGTCGGCAAGTATGACGTTGTCGGCGGCTGAGAGCGCATCGGCGAATTCAGATAAAAAAGCCTTGGTACGCGTATAGGTATGCGGTTGGAACACACACCAGAGACGTTTGTGCGGGTAATTGGCGGCGGCTTGTAAAGTTGCTGTAATCTCTGTGGGATGATGTGCATAATCATCTATTACGGAGACACCGAGCAAGTCACCCTTATACTCGAATCTGCGGTCGGTTCCGTGATAAGCAGAAAGCGCGGACACAATGACAGCCTCCGGAATTTGTAACACTTCGCCGCAGGCAATGGCGGCAAGCGCATTCAGTATATTGTGATGACCTACAACATCGAGTGCGACCCGATAGCAGGGGGTGCCGTGTCGATTCACCGTAAATTGCGGGTGCCCCAGCGTATCATAGGAAAGTTCACTGTATGAATAGTCGAACTCATTCGTGCTGCCAAAGGTTATGATATTGCAGGAAAGTTCGTCGGTAATCGTATGTAAAGAAGGAATCTCGCCGTTGATGACCAACGTACCGTCTGTCGGTAACAACTGTGCAAATTTATGGAAGGAGGAACGAATATCATCAATATCTTTGAAGAAATCCATGTGGTCTTCTTCCACATTCAGTATGACGCCAAGCGTCGGATAAAAATGAAGAAAACTGTTGGTATATTCACAGGCTTCGGTTAAAAAGTACTCCGAATGTCCGATACGGCTGTTTCCGCCGATGCTGCGCAAAATACCGCCGATGGTCAGTGTCGGGTCGGTGTCTGCCGCCAAGAGAATCTCCGAGAGCATGGAGGATGTGGTGGTTTTGCCATGCGTTCCGCTGACAGCAATTGCAGTACGATAATTCTTCATGATCTGCCCCAAAAGTTCTGCGCGTGAAAGCATTGGCAGATTCCGCTCTGTCGCCGCCACATACTCGGGGTTGGACGGACGAATCGCCGCGGTATATACAACCAAATCGGTATCTGCGGGAATATTTGAAGCACGTTGACCATAAAAAACAACAATCCCTTGCGCTTCAAGATCCTTTGTAATCTCTGAAGGAAGATTGTCGGAACCGGAAATCTGAAATTTGCGTGAATGAAGAATCTCAGCCAACCCACTCATGCTGATACCGCCGATTCCGATAAAATGTACTGCAATCGGTGACGTGAAATCTATTTGGTACATGGAAAAACCTCCGTGAAATATATGTCGTTTTATTTTATGATGTTGGGGCCAAAAGGTTTTGCTCCAACTGATACACGAATTGCTTCATTGCGCCAGTCGCAACCTTCATTATACCTACTTACATATCAAAAACCAAGTGGCAAATGCGGTTTTTTGTGAAAAATGAAATACGATTTCCGACACGATGAATAATTTTTAGTGATATGACACAAAAAGGTCTCATAAAATAAGTAAAAAATGTGAATTTTTAACATAAAAAGTGCGAAAATTGGCGACTAATTTCGGAATTTTGGTTCACTTTTGTAAGATGATATGCTATAATTATTTGTGCACAAAAATTGGGGAAGCGTTATTTGTGCAACGGGTAGGGGTTTTGTTTGTTACCCGTCGAAGACCAGTGGAGAGGTGACAGCATGATAAAAAAAGAAATGATAGCGATGTTACTTGCGGGGGGACAGGGCAGCAGGCTCGGTGTTCTGACTTCTCAGGTCGCAAAGCCTGCGGTTGCATTCGGCGGAAAGTATCGCATTATTGATTTTCCGCTCAGTAATTGCATCAATTCCGGCGTGGATACGGTTGGCGTACTGACGCAGTATCGTCCCTTGCGACTGAATACACATATCGGGATCGGTATTCCGTGGGATTTGGATCGTAATATCGGCGGCGTTACGGTATTACCGCCATACGAGCGCAGTACAGGAAGCGAATGGTATACGGGAACGGCAAATGCCATCTATCAGAACATTGATTATATGGAGAATTTTAATCCGGATTATGTTTTAATTCTTTCGGGCGACCATATCTATAAGATGGATTATGAAGTGATGTTGGATTTCCATAAACAAAGCGGTGCGGAAGTGACACTTGCGGCAATGCCGGTTCCGCTTGAGGAAGCGAAGCGATTCGGAATTGTCATTACCGATGAGAATCGCAAAATTCAGGATTTTGAGGAGAAACCGGAGAATCCGAGAAGTAATTTGGCTTCCATGGGTATCTATATTTTTAACTGGAAGACGCTCAAAGAAGCTTTGATTGCGAAGGCGGAGCAGCCGAATTTGGATTTTGGCAAGCACATCATTCCTTATTGCCACGAGAAGGGCGCACCGTTGTACGCATACGAATACAACGGTTATTGGAAAGATGTCGGGACGCTGCATTCCTATTGGGAAGCCAATATGGAATTGATAGATATCGTTCCTGTATTTAACTTATATGAAGAATATTGGAAGATTTATACAAAGAGTGAGACGTTGCCGCCGCAATACATTGCGCAGAACAGTGTCGTTGAGAAGAGTTTGATCGGAGAAGGTTCCTATATTTACGGAAGAATCTACAATTCCATTATCGGTTGCGGTGTTACCATCGGCGAAGGAACGGAGATTCATGATTCCATTATTATGAACGAGACAACCATCGGTAATAATTGCAACCTGTATAAAGCGATTGTGGCAGAGAATGTACACATTGGCGACGATGTGAAACTCGGGGTCGGCGAAGAAGTCGAAAATGAAACCGACCCGCATATCTACAGTCACGGTCTGGTTACGATAGGCGAGAAAAGCGTAATTCCGTCAGGCGTTTCCATTGGCAAGAACTCCGTGGTCTTCGGTGAGACGTCCTTGGAGGACTATCCGGATCATTATTTACCCGGAGGTAAAACTTTGATTAAGGCAGGTGATGAGTTATGAGAGCGATTGGTATCATTTTAGCTGGTGGCAACAACCACCGAATGAGAGAACTGTCCCATAAAAGAGCCATTTCGGCCATGCCCATTGCCGGTAGTTACAGAAGCATCGATTTTGCGCTGAGCAGCATGACGAATTCGCACATTCAGAGGGTTGCCGTGCTGACGCAGTACAATGCGCGCAGTTTGAATGAACACTTGAGTTCTTCCAAGTGGTGGGATTTTGGACGTAAGCAGGGCGGCTTGTACGTTTTTACACCGGTGGTAACGGCGGAGAACAGCAACTGGTACCGTGGGACGGCGGATGCAATTTATCAGAATATGAATTTTCTAAAAAGCAGCCACGAGCCGTATGTTGTAATCGCATCGGGCGATTGTGTATATAAAATGGATTACAACAAACTATTGGAGTACCATATCGATAAAAAAGCCGACATTACCGTGGTTTGTAAGGATATGCCGGACTCCGTGAATGTAGAGCGTTACGGTGTCATCAAGATGAACGAGGACAGCCGGATTGAGGAATTCGAGGAGAAACCGATGGTTGCCAAAACCAATACGGTATCCTGCGGTATCTATGTAATACGTCGAAGACTTTTGATCGAATTGATTGAGAAGTCGAATGAAGAGAGTCGTTATGATTTGGTGGCGGACATCCTGATTCGTTATAAGAACATGAAACGTATCTACGGATTCAAACTCAAGGATTACTGGCGCAACATTGCATCAGTTGAGGATTATTATGCGACCAACATGGATTTCTTGCGACCGGAAGTTCGCGATTACTTTTTCCGTCAGTATCCCGATGTATATTCCAAGGTTGATGATTTACCGCCTGCAAAGTACAATATAGGAACGGAAGTCAGAAACAGTTTGGTATCAAGCGGAAGCATCATTAATGGAAAGATTGAGAACTCCATTATTTTTAAGAAGGTATTTGTCGGCAACAATTGTTGCATCAAGAATTCCATTATTCTAAATGACGTTTACATCGGTGACAACACATATATTGAGAACTGTATTGTGGAGAGTCGTGATACCATTCGAGCGAATTCCTATCATGTCGGGGAAGACGGAATCAAGATATTGATTGAGAAGAATGAAAGGTACGATGTGTAATTTTTATCGGTTGGAAGAGAGGTTGGCGAAATGAAGATTACAGATGTAAGAGTTCGCAAAATAACGACCGCAGGAAAAATGAGGGCAATTGTCTCAATTACGTTTGATGATGAATTTGCAGTCCATGACATCAAAGTCATTGAGGGCGACAAGGGCTTATTCATTGCCATGCCGAGTAAAAAGATGGCGGAGGACGACTATCGTGACACCGCACATCCAATCAAAGCAGAATTTCGTGCATATGTTCAACAGACCATCCTTGATGCGTACGCTGAGGCGATGGCGCAAGTTGATGATTTGGAATCTTAGGATAATCATGAGAAGGAAAGCGCAGTTTGCTTTCCTTTTTTTATGGCTTTTTAGCAATCTTTGTGATAAAATGACTTTACTTCGCCCCGCACCCGCAGGGCGCGTCTGTACGTTGAGAGAGAATGAATGAGATGGAGAGAATAAATGCACATTATTGTAGGACTGGGGAATCCCGGAGATAAGTATGTGAATACAAGGCATAATATGGGCTTTTGCGTAATCGATCGTTTGTCTGAGCAGTATCGAATACCGGTGATGGAAAAGAAGCACAAAGCACTGATAGGCAAAGGCGTAATTGATGGGCACAAGGTCGTTCTTGTGAAGCCGCAGACATTCATGAATTTGAGTGGTGAGAGCGTACGTGAAGTCATAGATTATTATAAAGTTGACAAAGACAATGAACTGATTGTGATTTACGATGATGTAAGTTTGCCGGTGGGGCAGATTCGCATCCGCAAGAAAGGCAGCGCGGGAGGGCATAACGGAATCAAGAGTATTCTTGCCAATCTCGACGATGATGTGTTCTTGCGTATCAAAGTCGGCGTCGGTGAGAAACCGCCGCGCATGGATTTGGCAGATTATGTACTCAGTCATATACTGAAAGAAGAAGCAGCAGATATGGCACAGAGTTTTGCACACAGCGCAGAAGCAATCGTGCGATTGATTGCGGGAGAGACGGAAGAAGCGATGAATCTCTACAACCGTAAACCGGAGTCGTTACAGTGATTTGGAGGCAAAAATGAAATTTTTACAGGCACCGCTTCAGGAGTTGGCGGACTATCAAAATATGCGTGACATCTTGGTGCGCAAGGGCGGTAATTTAGAAGTAACGGGATGCGCGGAGAGCCAGAAGTGGCACTTGATGTATGGCTTGTGTGAAGATTTTGATGTAAAAATCATCGTCACATTCAGCGACCTTAAGGCAAAAGAAATATGTGACGATGTTCGTTTTTATGATAAGCGCGTTTGCTTTTATCCGGCAAAGGATTTGATTTTTTATCAGGCGGATATTTGCGGTAATCAAATAACGGCAGAACGAATGAAAGTATTCCGTAGGATACTGGAAGGCGAGCAAATCACAATAGTAACTACGATTGACGCATTTATGACACCACAGGTTCCGCTAAGAGTATTGAAGGATAACGTCATTTCTCTACGAAAAGGAGCTATCCTGCAAGAAGAAGCACTTGCCATGAAATTGACGGGGATGGGATATACGCGCAATTATCAGGTGGAAGAAGCAGGGCAATTCAGTATTCGCGGCGGTATCATCGACATTTTTGATTTAACTGAAGAGAACCCGTATCGAATTGAGATGTGGGGTGATGAAATCGATTCCATTCGTCGATTTGACATTTTAAGTCAGCGCTCAATTGAGAAATTGAAGGAAGTCGTCATCTATCCTGCCTTGGAGATGGTTCTTTCCGACGCCGTGACGCATGAGGGAATCAAGCGAATCGGGAAAGATGCCGAGAAAACGGAGAAGGCACTAAGAGCAGAGTTTCGAACCGAGGAAGCGCATCGCATCCACAAGATGTTTGCAGAGTTAAAAGAGCAGGTGGAGGAGTTCTCTTCTCATGTCAACCTGGAGAGTTATATTCGTTATTTTTATCCGGACTGCGAATCATTTTTGCAGCTTTTCGACGAACGAAAGAGTTGTATCATACTGGACGAAATCAATAAGACGGATTCGCACGGCAAAGCAGTGGAGGCTGAGTTCATCGACAGCATGACGCATCGTGCCGAGAAGGGATATGCCCTTCCGGAGCAGATGAATATCTTGCAACCAATCAAAAAGACTTGGGCATTACTGCAAAAGAAACCGATATTGTCTCTTTCGGGAAGCGATTTTCAGAAGGGGCCGATATCGTTTGCAAACCGTTTTCCTGTACAGGCGCGAAGCGTGGCATCTTATAACGGCAGTCTGCCGGAACTAAAAAGAGATTTGAACGGTTATCGTAAGCGCGGCTATCGCGTGTTACTTTTATCTGCATCCAGAACACGTGCCAAACGAATGGCACAGGACTTGATGGATGAGGGAATCATGGCTTTTTACAGTGAAAATCCAGATCGCGAGCTTTCACCGGGCGAGGTCATGGTCTATTACGGCGGCATGAAGCACGGATTCGAGTATCCGTTACTGAATTTTGTCGTGCTTTCCGACATGGATATTTTTGGCGTCAAAAAGAAACAAAAACAGCACAAGAAACTGTACAGCGGTCAGAAAATCCGTGATTATGCGGAACTGAAGGTCGGCGACTACGTTGTACACGAGACATATGGTGTCGGTATCTATCGCGGAATCGAAAAGATAGAGAACAACCGAGTTGTGAAGGATTACATGAAGGTGGAATATAAGGACGGCGCGAATCTCTATGTGCTGGCCACCTCATTTGATTTGATACAGAAGTATGCATCTTCCGATGCTGCCAAATCGCCGAAACTCAATCGTTTGGGCACGCCGGAATGGACAAGAACCAAGGGCAAGGTCAAACTTGCGGTAGAGAGTGTCGCCAAGGAATTGGTGGAGTTGTACGCAGCACGACAGGCACAGAGCGGTTATCGCTTCTCCAAGGACACCGTATGGCAGAAGGAATTCGAAGAACTCTTTCCTTATGATGAGACAGAGGACCAACTTGCTGCCATCGAAGCCACCAAAAAAGACATGGAAAGCGGCGTTATTATGGAGCGCCTCATCTGTGGAGATGTCGGCTACGGCAAGACTGAGATTGCAATCCGTGCCGCGTTCAAAGCGGTCATGGACGGCAAGCAGGTGGTATTCTTGGTTCCGACCACGATTCTGGCACAGCAGCATTATACGACATTCGTACAACGAATGAAAGACTTTCCGATCAAAATAGAACTGCTTTCGAGGTTTCGTTCTTCCAAGGAGCAGAAGAAGTCGATTGAAAATATGAAAAAAGGCAATTCCGATATTGTGATCGGAACGCATCGTGTTTTGTCGGCGGATGTCGGTTTCAAGGATTTGGGATTGCTGATTGTGGATGAGGAACAGCGGTTTGGCGTTACGCATAAGGAAAAAATCAAGAATCTGCGAAAAGATGTGGATGTACTGACGCTGACGGCAACACCGATACCGCGAACATTACACATGAGCCTCATCGGTATCCGCGATATGAGTGTCCTGGAAGAAGCGCCCGGAGAACGATTACCGATTCAGACATTTGTCATGGAATACAATGAAGAAATGGTGCGTGAGGCAATTGTGCGTGAAATTTCTCGTGGCGGGCAGGTATATTACGTCTATAATCGTGTAGATTCCATCGCGGATGTGGCAGCAGGCATACAACGGTTGGTTCCGGAGGCAAATGTCGCGTTTGCGCACGGTCAGATGAAAGAAAGCGAATTGGAACGCATCATGTTTGATTTCGTGGAAGGTGAAATCAATGTTCTTGTATCAACTACAATCATCGAGACCGGACTTGATATTTCCAACGTTAACACGATGATTATTCACGATTCAGATCGCCTCGGACTCTCGCAACTCTATCAGTTGCGTGGACGTGTCGGACGTTCGAATCGTACGGCATATGCGTTTCTGATGTATCGAAGAGATAAAATTCTCTCGGAAGTTGCGGAGAAACGTTTGCAGGCGATACGAGAGTTCACGGAACTCGGCAGTGGTTTCAAAATCAGTATGCGTGATTTGGAAATTCGCGGGGCCGGAAACCTTTTGGGATTCAAACAGCACGGTCATATGGAAGCGGTCGGCTACGATTTGTACTGTAAGATGTTGAACGAAGCAGTCAGCCGTGAAAAGGGCATCAAAGTCGCAGATGATTTTGAGACAACGGTCGACTTGGACGTTGCGGCTTACATTCCGTACGAGTACATCGTCAATGAAGTGCAAAAATTGGATATGTACCAGCGGATTGCCGGTATCGGCGGCAAAGCGGACTGTGAAGAGATGCAGGAGGAACTGATTGACCGTTTCGGAGCATTGCCGAAGGCAGCGGAGAATCTGCTTCGCATCGCATTGTTACGTGTACGGGCGCACAAACTCTACATTACGGAAATCACCGGAAAATTAGGAGAGATTCGCATTGTATTTAAAAATGACGCACCTGTCGCTGTGGAAAAAATACCGGAAGTGATTTCGAATTACAAGGGAAAATTGGCGTTTGTGACCAAGGGAAAACCCGGTTTCATCCTGCAATATCAGAAGTACGGATTACAGGAACGGGATGAGATGGTATTACTTGAGAAAACCGAGCGATTGGTGGAGGATTTACTGATTCTGCTTCCGGATACCGAGGCGTAGCGTGGGTGCAGAACAGCAATCTTCATTCGAATGTCAGTACCACTGTATTATTTGTTTTCTGCATAGATGATAATGATTATGATAAAAATATTTTTACAAGTGTTTCAGAACCTTGCAGAAAAGATGATTGTAATAGATAGCGCAAATAACCTTTTGCACCAAAGATAACTTGACTTTTTATATAAAAGCGATACAAATGATTGACAATGTAAACCGAAAAGAATATAATAAGGGCGTAAATAGTATTGACTATTGTTGCAAGTCAACTTAGAAAAGGAGCGTGATACTATGGCTACTGTACCAACACAGGTTAGGATAGATGAAAATTTAAAGAAACAAGCAACTGATCTTTTTTCTCAGCTTGGCATGGATATGTCATCTGCTATGAATATTTTCTTGAAACAGTGCGTTTTACGAGGAGGATTACCCTTTAAAATCGAAATTCCGCAATATAAACCGGAAGTGATTGAAGCAATGGAAGAAGCGAAGAAAATCAGTAAAGATTCCGATGTTAAGGGATATACAGATATGGATAAAATGTTTGAGGAACTTAATGCATGATATATGAGGTAAAATGGACCGGAACACATTCTGATTTATTTGTAGTTTAGTTATTGGTCTTCTCGCATTAAGGACTTAGTAATTATAGTGTCGTACAGCAACCCGCACACTACTGAATTGCGGGAGAGAGGAAACCGTCATCATCAATGACAACCGTCGGAGACAATTCCTCCATAAAAGAAAGTACTTCCGTACGCTTGTCTCCTTCGGCGGGATACGTCGTACAATCGGCTTGGATACACGGATAAAAACGTTCGGAAACAAGTTCGCCGGATGTCGTATCAATGGATAATTCCACCAGACAAGAATAGAGTTCCTTCTCGTTGAACCAGTAATTACCGAGACTGTAAAAAATTGGTTTATCATTGTAGT
>CAYMCV010000004.1:18045-42158 GCA_964389005.1 uncultured Lachnospiraceae bacterium
GGTATCTGCACCGGCATCAATCATTTCATGTGCAAGATGTACCTGTGTCTTGGTCGCATCGAAAGAATACTCCGTTCCCCAATGAATATTGGCAACCACGAAGTCGCTGTTTTCGGCGGCTTCTTTGATTGTCAGAAGATATGCTTCGGCATCGTAACAACGAACCACGCCGGGAGAATCTTCGCCTGCTTCGGGCGTCATGATATTTTTCTCTGCTTGTGTCGCAGCCGTATATGCAACAGTGATGTCACCGTACTCGTAATAAAGGATACGGCTTGCTTCTTCTGCGTTGCGACCGGCTCCGATGCGGTCAATTCCGGCGTCATCCAACACAGACAACGTATCATAAAAGGCATCTTCTCCGTAATCAAAGATGTGATTGTTGGCCAAAAGTACGAGGTCGCATCCCATCTCTTGAAGCAGAAAAACCCGCTCGGGATTGGCACGAAACGTATACATCTTGCCGTTCATGGGCGTACCGCGGTTGCTGTATGTGAATTCATTATTGGTCATAAAAAGTGTAAATGAGTTGGTGAGGTCTGTCAAAGCCGGATCGATACAGTCGGAGAGTCCTGCGGTGCAAGTTGCGTACTTCTGCATGGTCGGCCAATTCTCGTCGAAATTGATGTCGCCCGAAAAGCCGAGCGTGATGTACTGCGGTTCGGGTTCCGATTCCGGCTCGCTTGCGGATATGGATGAAGAGTTATCCGCGATGGGGGCTGTATCCGAAGGTGAATCGGGATTTGTAATCGTGGGAACCCCGCTGTCATCGGGTGCGGTGGATGTCAAAACACTTGATTCATCTAAAAAAGCCTCGGAGGAGTTACATCCGAAGCAGGTGAGTACGCATAAAATTGTCAGGATTGCGACGATTGTGTGTTTACGCATGTTAGGATCCTTTGCATGATGTGGGTGGTTATGGTGCGAACGTTTTATGCATCGATTCGGACACGCTCTCGCTCGGATAAATACATAGCTGCACATAAGCCTGTATAGGACACAGGCTAAGTGCAGATGTATTTATACGGTCCTTATCGATTTGCATAAAACGTTCGCACGTAATCTCAGTAGTCGGCATATGGAATAGTGAACATTGGATAGAGGCACTCATCCGTTTTATCGGCTCATCTCATCGAGCAGTGAAATCTTTATATCATATAAACGACTGGACAAATCCACATATACGCGATGCGGATTCACGAATCGCCGTGTCTCATCCCAGAGCGTCTTCTGCTCTTTCGCGCAGTACGTGCGAATATCCATAACCTTCGGCGACTCATACACACAGCGTCCTTTTTCAAAGACTTGTACAAGGAGCTCACGCAACTTAAAAGTACCCGGCATCAGCCGTGTCTTCTTCCAAGGTTCCACCGGATCAAACAGAAGAATCTGCTCATCCTCGGAGAACTGCTCATCCGCAAGACAAATCAAGTCTGCCTTGATTTTACCGGTCTCTTTCTCGTAGATGCGGTAGATTTTCTTATTTCCGGGGTTTGTAATCTTTTCGGTATTTTCGGATAACTTAATCTTGGGAACGAAAACACCGTCTTCATTCTGGATGGCGGATAATTTGTAGACACCACCGAAAGCGGGCGTATCCGCAGAGGTAATCAGGTTCGTACCGACACCCCAGGAAGTAATGGCGGCACCCTGTGCTTTGAGTGATTCAATCAAGTATTCATCCAAATCGCTGGAAGCGGAGATAATTGCATCGGGGAAGCCTGCTGCATCCAACATTTTACGGGCTTTTTTGGACATATAGGAAAGATCGCCGCTATCCAAACGAATACCGTAGAAGTTCAGAGGAATGCCCGCTTCACGCATTTCGTTAAATACGCGAATGGCGTTCGGCACACCGGAACCCAAGGTATCATATGTGTCAACCAACAGAATACATGCTTCCGGATACAAATCGGCATAGGTCTTGAATGCGGTATACTCATCGGGAAAACTCATAATCCAACTATGCGCATGAGTTCCTTTTACCGGAACATCAAATAACTGTCCGCAGAGTACGTTGGAGGTACCGATACATCCGCCAATCATAGCGGCACGAGCGCCGTAAGTTCCGGCATCGGGTCCCTGCGCACGACGCAGACCGAATTCCATGATACCGTCTCCCTTGGCTGCATAAACGACGCGGGATGCTTTGGTAGCTATCAGACTTTGATGATTGATGATGTTCAAAATGGCTGTTTCCACAAGCTGCGCCTGCATAATCGGCGCGACTACTTTAACCAGCGGCTCACGTGGGAACACAACGGTTCCTTCGGGAATGGCGTAGATGTCGCCGGAAAAATGGAAGGAACTTAGATAATCGAGAAAATCCTGCTCGAAAATGCCGAGCGATGATAAATAGGCAATGTCATCGTAATTGAAGTGTAACTCTTTGATGTATTTGATGACCTGCTCCAAGCCGGCTGTAATGGCATATCCGCCACCGGAAGGGTTCGCACGATAAAAAACGTCAAAAACGACTGTCTTGTCGTTTTTACTTTTGAAGTACCCCTGCATCATTGTCAGTTCATAAAGATCGGTCATAAGTGTCAGATTCTGTCTGTCCATATTTTACGTGTAATTCTCCTTTCAAATCGCTGTAATCGGCGTGATTCATAGCCCAATCGGGTCAAAACCCGTATCCCGCCATACGCAAGTTGCCTTTATCATACGCTTGCCACTTATAAAAGGCAAGAAAATTGTTACTTGTTATCTCAAAAAAGTATGATATAATGAGCGTTAGTGAGAGGGAGCAAGCGTGGCTTGTTCAATACAAACGGCGATTAGCAATTGTGAATGAAGTTCATAATTACGAGATTGCGATTCGTAAATAAATGATGACTGAAAAGGAATGAATTTGTGAGTAATCAAGGTATTTCAAACGGCACGCAGAAAATGATTACAAGAATGATTCTATTGGCGATTATGGACATTATGTCGGTTTGCATATCGTCTTTTTTTGCTATCTATATTCGTTACGACTTTTCAATTGTAAAGATTGATCCGCCCTTTTGGGAGAACGCATACAAAATGGTAGGATTTAATGTCATTTCGATGTTACTGTTCTTTATTATATGGAACTTATATCGCAGCGTATGGAGATATGCAAGCGCAACCGAGTTGTTCAATATTATCGGCGCATGTATTTGTTGCGGCGGAGCACAGGCGATATATTTTAAGTTGTTTGGGGCGTCAATGCCGCGTTCGTACTACTTCTTTTATATGTTTTCGCTTATGGTGCTGACAACAATGATACGGTTCAGTTATCGTATTTTAAGAACGATAAATACGAAACGTCGATTGATGGCAAACGATCAGGAACGAATTAATTGTATGATTATCGGCGGCGGAGCCTCAGGAAACGCAATTCTAAAAGAAATTGAAACAACACGCTATTTGAGTATGAAAGTTTGTTGTGTGATTGATGATAATCCGGGCTGTCATGGAAAACGATTACGTGGAGTTAAAATTATCGGTGGGAGAAATAGAATTAAAGATGCTGTAATGGAATATGGAATTGATGAAATTATCATTGCAATTCCTTCTGCACCACCGTCCAAACTGAAACCAATTATTGAAATATGTAAGGATACAGGGTGCAGAATACAGATTTTACCCGCGATTTATCAGTTGATTAACGGAGAAGTCAGCGTTTCGAAACTGCGCGAGGTGGAGATTGAGGATTTACTTGGTCGCGACCCGATTCATGTCAATTTGGATGAAATTATCGGTTATGTCAGCGATCGGGTGGTTATGGTCACCGGCGGCGGTGGTTCCATCGGCAGTGAATTATGCCGTCAGATTGCTTCTCATAAGCCGAAACAATTGTTGATTGTTGATATCTATGAAAACACCGCTTATGATATTCAGCAGGAGCTGGTTGCGAAATATCCGGAGTTAGATTTGGTGGTATTGATTGCTTCTGTCCGTAATACGAAGCGAATGGATGCAATTTTTAGACAATACAAACCGGAAATTATCTATCATGCGGCAGCGCACAAGCATGTGCCGTTGATGGAGGCAAGCCCGAACGAAGCGGTGAAGAACAACGTCTTCGGTACTTATAAAATTGCCGTGGCAGCAGATAAATACCATGTGAAGAAGTTTGTCATGATTTCTACGGATAAGGCCGTGAATCCGACCAATATCATGGGTGCATCCAAGCGTATCTGCGAGATGGTGGTACAGATGATGAATCGGAAGTCCGAGACGGAGTTTGTGGCAGTACGCTTTGGAAATATTCTCGGTAGCAACGGAAGCGTTGTTCCATTGTTTAAAAAGCAGATTGCACACGGTGGTCCCGTGACCGTGACGCATCCCGATATCATTCGTTATTTTATGACAATACCGGAAGCGGTTTCGTTGGTGCTGCAGGCGGGGGCGTTTGCCAAAGGCGGCGAAATCTTTGTTTTGGATATGGGAGAACCTGTAAAAATCAAAGAACTTGCGGAGAATCTGATACGTTTGTCGGGTTATCGCGTCGACGAAGACATAAAGATTGAATATACCGGACTCAGACCGGGCGAAAAAATGTATGAAGAACTTTTGATGAAGGAAGAAGGGTTAAAACAGACTTCCAATCATTTGATATATGTCGGTAAACCTATTGAATTTGATGCAGAGCATTTTGAAGAACAACTTGCTAGGCTCAAGGAAAAAGCGGAGAACGAGGAAGACATCCGTGAAATGATCAAAGAGATTGTACCGACTTACCATCAGGAGTAAGAATAAGAATCGAAAGGAGTACATTCGATGTACAATAAAGTATCCCCTAATTTAAACTTTGTGGAAAGGGAAAAGGCGACCGAGAAATTCTGGCGTGAAAATGACATTTTTAAGAAAAGTATGGAGAACCGGAAGGAAGGCGAAACCTATACTTTTTATGACGGGCCTCCGACGGCGAATGGAAAGCCGCACATCGGGCACGTACTTACACGTGTAATTAAAGATATGATTCCGCGTTATCGTACCATGAAAGGTTATATGGTGCCGAGAAAAGCTGGCTGGGACACCCATGGTCTTCCGGTTGAGATTGAAGTGGAGAAACTTTTGGGCTTAGACGGAAAGGAACAGATTGAAGCATACGGTCTGGAACCTTTTATCGACAAATGTAAAGAGAGCGTTTGGAAATATAAAGGTATGTGGGAGGATTTCTCAGGAACAGTCGGCTTCTGGGCTGATATGGAGAATCCGTATGTAACGTACCATGATGATTTCATCGAATCCGAGTGGTGGGCACTCAAGGAAATTTGGAACAAAGACCTTTTATACAAAGGGTTTAAAATCGTACCGTACTGCCCGCGTTGCGGCACCTCGCTTTCATCGCATGAGGTAGCACAGGGATACAAGGATGTGAAGGAACGTTCCGCAGTGGTTCGTTTCAAGGTCAAAGACGAAGACGCATATATTATGGCATGGACCACCACACCCTGGACATTACCGTCGAACGTTGCGCTCTGTGTTAATCCGAAAGAAACGTATGCAAAAGTGAAAGCGGCGGACGGTTATACCTATTATATGGCCGAGGCACTCCTTGATACCGTTCTGGGTAAACTTGCCGAGGAAGGAAAGCCTGCTTATGAAGTAATCGAGACTTATGTAGGTAAAGATTTGGAATACAAGGAATACGAGCCGTTGTTTGATTTTGCAACGGGGTTATGTGAGAAGCAGCACAAAAAAGCTTTCTTTGTTACTTGCGATAATTACGTCACATTGACAGACGGTACCGGCGTTGTACATATTGCACCGGCGTTCGGCGAAGATGATGCCAATGTGGGGCGTAATTATGACTTACCGTTTGTACAGTTGGTGGATGCCAAGGGACAGATGACCGCAGAAACTCCTTGGGCGGGGACATTTTGTAAAGACGCCGACAAGATGGTTTTGGTTGCGTTGGAGCAGAGCAATCTATTGTACGACGCACCGAAATTCGAGCACAGTTACCCGCATTGCTGGCGTTGTGACACACCGCTTATTTACTATGCACGCGAATCATGGTTTATTCGCATGACAGCGGTCAAAGAAGACTTGATTCGAAACAATAATACGATTCACTGGATTCCGGAATCCATCGGAAAAGGTCGTTTCGGCGATTGGCTTGAGAATATTCAGGATTGGGGTATTTCCCGTAATCGTTATTGGGGAACACCGTTGAACATCTGGGAATGTCCGGATTGCGGACATATGCATTCCATCGGAAGCAGAGCGGAGCTAAAAGAATTAAGCGACAATTATCCGGAAGGCGGCGTAGAACTACACAGACCGTATATCGATGCGATTACATTCCCTTGCGAGAAATGCGGAGCCAAGATGAAGCGCGTTCCGGAAGTGATCGATTGCTGGTTTGACTCGGGTGCGATGCCGTTTGCGCAGCATCACTATCCGTTTGAAAATAAGGAGTTGTTTGAGAAACAATTCCCGGCACAGTTTATTTCTGAGGCGGTTGACCAGACACGCGGCTGGTTCTATTCCCTATTGGCGGAATCGACCTTGCTGTTTAACAAGGCACCGTACGAGAATGTCATTGTATTGGGACACGTTCAGGACGAAAACGGTCAGAAAATGAGTAAGAGCAAAGGAAACGCAGTCGATCCGTTTGACGCGCTTTCGACATACGGCGCAGATGCGATTCGTTGGTATTTCTATATCAATTCCGCACCGTGGCTTCCGAACCGATTCCACGGTAAGGCGGTAATGGAAGGACAGCGCAAGTTCATGGGAACGTTGTGGAATACGTATGCGTTCTTTGTTCTGTATGCCAATATTGATGCATTTGATGCGACGAAGTATTCACTAGATTACGAGCAATTACCCGTTATGGATAAGTGGCTTTTATCTAAAATGAACACATTAATCAAAGAGGTGGATGAGAACCTCGAGAATTATCGGATTCCGGAAGCGGCAAGAGCGTTGCAGGATTTCGTGGATGAGATGAGCAACTGGTATGTCAGACGCGGCAGAGAACGTTTCTGGGCGAAAGGTATGGAACAAGATAAAATCAATGCCTACATGACATTGTACACGGCATTGGTCAATGTATCGAAGGTTGCGGCACCGATGATTCCTTTTATGGCGGAAGATATCTATCGCAATTTGGTTTGCAGCATTGATAAAGCAGCACCCGAGAGCGTACATTTGTGTGATTTCCCGACAGTCAACGAAGCGTGGATTGACACAGCGTTGGAAGCAGATATGGAAGCCGTGCTGGAGACGGTTGTCATGGGTCGTGCATGCAGAAATACGGCCAACATCAAGAATCGTCAGCCGATTTCCACAATGTTTATCAAGTCCGATTTTACATTAAGCGAGTTTTATATCGAAATCATTGAGGACGAACTGAATGTGAAGAAGGTTGTTTTTACGGATGATATTCGTGAGTTTACGACTTATACATTTAAGCCGCAATTGCGTACGGTGGGACCGAAGTACGGAAAGCAGCTCGGCGGCATTCAGAAATATTTATCGACAGTTGACGGGAATGCAGCGATGGATGCGCTGAATAATGACGGAGAACTTCAATTTACGGTGGACGGAACCGAAGTCAGACTTTCAAAAGACGATTGTCTGATTGATATGCAGCAAAAAGAAGGATACGTTTCCGAAGCAGACAATCACCTGACGGTGGTGCTCGATACCAATTTGACGCCGGCGTTGATTGAGGAGGGCTTTGTTTACGAGGTCATCAGCAAGATTCAGACAATGCGTAAGGATGCTGACTTCGAGGTGATGGATCACATTCGCGTATCTGTTTGCGGGAACGAGACAATTGTCGATGTGGTTCGCAAAAATCAACCCGCAATTACAGATAAGGTTCTAGCAACGGAAGTAATCTACGATACAAATGTCGGCATTTTTAAGGACTGGAATGTCAATGGAGAGGATGTTACCATCGGCGTTGAACGGATTGCGGAAGTTTAGGAAATCGTACAGGAATGCTCGGTAAGTTGTTACCGAAGCAGTTCACTTGAATTGGGACGTTACACGAAAAAACGTATGAACGGAGGACATTCCATGGCAACAGGTGGAAAAAAGAAGATAAAACCTGCCGAGGTGCAGGTCAAGTTTGATAAAGAGTTATTTAAGAGAAGTGTTTTGTACAATGTGAAGACGCTGTATCGCAAGACAATGGACGAAGCAAGCAATCAGCAGATTTTCCAGGCGGTTTCCTATGCAATTAAGGATCAGATTGTCGATCATTGGTTGGAAACACAGAAAACGTACGAGAAGGAAGATCCCAAGACGGTCTATTATCTGTCTATGGAATTTCTGATGGGACGCGCACTTGGGAATAATATGATTAACCTGATGGCGTATAAGGAAGCAAAGGAAGCACTCGAGGAATTGGGTGTTGACATCAATGTCATTGAAGACCAAGAACCGGATGCCGCGCTCGGAAACGGCGGTCTCGGTCGTCTGGCGGCTTGCTTCTTGGATTCGCTGGCAACACTTGGCTATCCGGCATACGGTTGCGGAATTCGTTACCGTTACGGAATGTTTAAGCAAAGAATCAAAGACGGATATCAGGTGGAAGTGCCGGATAACTGGCTGGATGACGGGAATCCATTCGAACTGCGCAGACCGGAATATACCAAGGAAGTTCGTTTCGGCGGTTATACCAATGTCAGGGTAGATGAAAACGGCAGAAGTAATTTTTATCAGGAAGGCTATCAGGCAGTTATGGCTGTGCCTTACGATTTACCGATTATCGGTTATGGAAACGGTATCGTCAATACATTACGTATCTGGGATGCTCAGCCGGTGGATTGTTTCCGCTTGGATTCTTTTGATAAAGGAGATTATCAGAAGGCGGTGGAGCAGGAGAACCTGGCCAAAAATATTGTGGAAGTTCTGTATCCGAACGACAATCATTATGCCGGTAAGGAACTTCGCCTAAAACAGCAGTATTTCTTCATTTCCGCATCTGTGCAAGAGGCGGTAGCGAAGTACATGCGTAACCATGACGATATTCGTAAGTTTTATGAAAAGGTGACCTTCCAGTTGAACGATACGCATCCGACGGTTGCGATTGCGGAACTGATGCGGATTTTGATGGATGAACACTACTTGACTTGGGATGAGGCATGGGAAGTAACCACGAAGACTTGTGCGTATACGAACCACACGATTATGTCAGAGGCTTTGGAGAAATGGCCGATTGAACTTTTTAGCCGTTTACTCCCCAGAGTTTATCAGATTATTGAGGAAATCAACCGCAGATTTATTGTAGAAATCGAGAGTCGATATCCGAACAATCCGGAAAAAGTTCGCAAGATGGCAATTATTTATGACGGTCAGGTAAAAATGGCGCATCTTGCAATTGCGGCAGGCTATTCGGTAAACGGCGTTGCCAGATTGCATACGGAGATTCTGAAACATCAGGAACTAAAAGATTTTTATGAGATGATGCCGGATAAGTTCAATAACAAGACGAACGGCATTACCCAGAGGCGTTTCCTGCTGCACGGCAATCCGATGCTTGCGGACTGGGTTACGGAGCATGTAGGCGATGCGTGGATTACGGATTTGTCACAGATTGCCGGACTCGCGAAGTATGCGGACAATGCCAAGGCGCAAAAGGAGTTCATGGAGATTAAGTACCAGAACAAAGTGCGGCTTGCGGAATATATTTGGGAGCACAATGGAGTCAGAGTAGACCCGAATTCGATTTTTGACGTACAAGTGAAGCGGTTGCATGAGTATAAGCGGCAACTTCTGAACATTTTGCACGTGATGTACCTTTACAATCAATTAAAAGCACATCCGAACATGGAGTTCTATCCAAGAACATTTATTTTTGGAGCCAAAGCTGCGGCGGGATATCGCAATGCGAAATTGACAATTAAGTTGATTAATTCCGTTGCGGATGTCATCAACAACGACCCGGGAATTCATGATAAGATCAAAGTTATATTCATCGAGAACTATCGTGTATCCAATGCAGAGTTGATTTTTGCGGCGGCAGATGTTTCGGAACAGATATCGACGGCAAGTAAGGAAGCCAGCGGCACGGGTAACATGAAATTCATGTTAAACGGTGCGATTACCATCGGAACGATGGACGGCGCCAATGTGGAAATCGTGGAAGAAGTCGGAGAAGAAAATGCATTCATCTTCGGCATGAGTTCCGATGAGGTCATTCATTACGAAACTTGTGGCGGATATAATCCTATGGACATTTTTAATTCCAATCCGGAGATTCGTCGCGTATTGATGCAACTCGTGAACGGTATGTACACGCCGAAAGATAATCCGGAATTATTCCGACATCTGTATAATTCGTTGCTGAATACAGAGAGTACCGCGAAGGCGGATATGTATTTCATCCTCAAGGACTTTGATTCCTATGCAGAGGCACAGACGCGTGTGGAGAAGGCTTATTTGGATAAAAAAGCCTGGGCAAAAAGTGCCATGCTGAATGTGGCATGTTCCGGGAAATTCTCCTCCGACCGTACGATACAGGAATACGTGGATGAAATTTGGAAATTAGATAAAATTACATTGCAATAATACAATGTTACGAATTGCTCCGTTGCCATGGCAAACTGCTCTGTTGCTATTGCGACGGAGCAGTTTTACATCAGGGTATTCGTGACAAGAAAGGATACATAAGTATATGATCAGAAAAAATCAGGAGAACATTCTCAAGTTGTCGATACCGCTCTTTTTTGAGATGTTACTCATTGTTATGGTACAGAACGTTGATCAGTTGATGTTGAGCGGTTGCTCGCAGGAGGCTGTTGCGGCTGTGGGAAATGCCGGACAGATTTCATGGGTTATGCTGTTGTTTTTTAACGTGTTGTCCATGGCGTCCATTATATTGATTACACAGAATCGCGGTGCGGGTGATGAGGAAACGGAGCGTTCCATCTATCCGGTAACCACGATTGCGACAATTGCAGTCGGAATTGTTTTGAGTTTGATCTGTATTTTCGGAATGCGCTTCATCTTAACCATTATGAAGGTTGAGGAAGGGCTGACATTTGATTATGCATTGCTCTATATGCAGATTACAGGCGGAACCATACTATTTCAGGCGATGGCGATGGGATTTGCCGCATATCTTAAAAGCAACGAATTTGTCAAAGAAGCAATGTGGGGTTCCATTACGGTTAATATTTTAAACGTCATCGGAAATGCGCTTGCAATTTATTGCTTCCACATGGATGTTGCCGGCGTTGCCATATCGACGGCTGTCAGCCGATTTGTCGGTATGGTGCTTGCCATTGTGTTGTTCCGTATCAAAGTCGGAAAAATGTCTTTTAAAGGTTTGTCGAAATGTCATCCGATGCGCTTAATTAAACAATTACTGCAAATCGGAATTCCGTCGGCGGGAGAGAATATCTCCTATGATACGTCGCAACTGGTGGTGATGGGATTTATCAATACCTTTGGATTGGCGGCGGTAAATGCCAAAATCTACGTCAGCTTGGTCATCCAGTTTGCGTTTACGTTTACAGTTGCGGTATCGGGTGCATTGCAGATTGTGGAAGGATACTTAATCGGGGCGAATCGACGCGATGAGGCAGCTCGAAAGGTTTACTTTGCCATGAAGATTGCCGTGGCTTCTTCGCTGTCGCTTTCCATTTTATTGTTCATTTTTAGCAATCAAGTGGTCGGTCTGTTCCCAAGCGCTGATGCAGAGGTTCTGCGGATTGCCAGACAGATTCTGTTCGTCGAGATTTTCTTGGAAATCGGGCGTGCGTTGAATATCGTGTTGGTGCGTGCATTACAGACGGCGGGCGATGTGCGATTCCCCGTCTATATGAGCGTGATTTTTACCTGGTGTGTTTCGGTCGTGTTGGGTTACATTCTCGGCGTTCATTGCGATATGGGATTGCTTGGAATCTGGATTGCGATGGCGTGTGATGAGGTACTTCGCGGTATTGTGCTTTTGATTCGTTTTAAAAACGGCAAATGGCGTTCGATTCACTTGGTGCGTGAACACACTGCCGACGGGACGGACCAATCGGTAGGCGATGCAAAGTAAAAAAACGTTCGGAAATATCATGCAGGCATTGAAGAAGTCCGTCAATTCGAAGACAAATGCAAGCGGAAGGTAGATGCCCATGGGAATTGCCATCAGATAGCAGAGACGGAAAGGAAGTTCACCTTTTCGACCCAACAGATAAAAAGCAGCCTGTTCTCCGTAGTAAGACCAACCGATTAAGGTTGTGAAGGCGAACAGAATGATTGTTACACATAGAACGGATTCCCCCGCAAACGGCAGGAAGGCAAAGGCACGAAGCGTGAGATCTTCGATGTCGCAGCCAATGACGGATGCGGGGTTTTTGAGTAAATTACTGATGATGACCAAACCGGTGAGGCTGCAAAAAACGAGTGTATCCCAAAAGACGGCGCTCATGGATAACAATCCCTGTCGCTCCGGCGTGGTATTTCCGGTGGCACAGGCGGCAATCGGCGTGGTGCCAAGCCCGGCTTCGTTTGTAAAGAGCCCTCGCGCGATACCGAAGCGCAGTGCGGACATGACGGAGAACGGAAGCAGTCCGCCGAGCACGCTTTCCTTGCGGAAGGCACAGGATAGCACAAGTCGGCATGTTTCAGGGAGATAAGCGGCATTTTGGAGTAGAAGCAAGACACAGCAGGACAGATAGACGATACTTAAGATGGGTATGACGGACGCACAAAAAACGCCGATTTTTTGAATGCCTCCCAGCAATATGACGGCTGCGGGAACGATAACGACAATAGTCGTCAAAAAACGCGGTAAATCAAAAAGATCCGTACAAGCGGTAGCGATGGCACCGGCCTGTGTGGCACTTCCGATAAAAAACGAAACCAATACAGCGCAGACGGAGAAAAAAGCGCCGATGCCTTTCAAACCGAAGACCTGTTTCAAAACGTACATGGGTCCGCCATGATAGGTGCCGCGTTCGTCACGAATGCGATGAAGGACAGAAAGGTAACTCTCCGCATAGGCGGTTGCCATACCGAACAAACCGGTAATGATGCACCAAAACAACGCTCCCGGACCGCCGAGTGCGATGGCTGTGGATACGCCGATGATGTTGCCGGTACCGAGCGTTGCCGCAAGTATGGTTGCGAGTCCCTGGTAGACAGACAGACCGCCCGCGGCGGATGTGTCTGCGTTTTCTTTTCGAAATGGCAGGATGATTGCACGTATGATATGGCGTTGCGGTATTTTTAGATAAAAAGTATAAAACAAGTGTATACCCATCAACAGACCTGTGATGGGAACGCTCCACAAGAATTGATTGAGGTTCAAAAAAAATTGCACGGGTGTTCCTCGCAAGTTGCTTTGTATCAACTTATGCCGTTGCGTGAGCCAAAAGTAGTAATTAGTATTACATTTATACTTATTTTCAAAAGAAGTCACCGTAATTTCACAAACCGCGTATTGATTTATTGAGTTGTAGCAAATATAATGGTAGAGGTATCATAACGTTCATATTGTGAGAGTTGCGTAGCAACGAAGCAATTTGTATCGTGTTCATAATATAACATCGTATTCGAATAAACGAATTCCATGATAGCGGAAATGAGGACAGATATGAATAATGAGAATAACGGATCGGGGCAAGATCCAAACGGAAACGGAAACGGTAACAAACCACCACAGGGCGGCGGGCAACGCTGGTTTCTGTTGGTGATTTCAGTATTGGTCGTACTGACAATTGTGAGTTGGATATCCAGATATTTCTCTTCGGCATCCAGAGAAGAAATCACATACGATCAATTTATTGAAATGTTGGATGCTGGAAAAGTCGAGAAGGTTGTCATCGAAGATACACAGGTGATCATTTATGAGAAACTTCCGGAGTCCGAGACGAGTGAAACACCCGCGGGAAGCGGTAATGATGCAGTAAACAATCAGATATCCGCCTTGTTCGGGCAGAATATGCAGAAAGTATACTATACGGCAAGGATTGAAGACGGAACTACAATTACAAACCGATTGTTGGAGGCCGGTGTTGAAGCAGCCGGCGTCATCCCTACATCTTCGACCTTCTTAAATTATTTTACATTGGCGTTATCTGTCGTTGTATTCTTTATTTTTATGAATTTCTTACTGCGAAAGTTATCACGCGGCGACATGATGGGTATGGGCATCGGAAAAAGCAATGCGAAAGTTTATGCGCAGAAAGATACCGGAATTACATTTGCAGATGTAGCAGGAGAAGATGAGGCGATAGAATCTCTGAAGGAAGTGGTTGATTTCCTACACAATCCGCAGCGTTATGTGAAGATTGGTGCGAGGTTGCCCAAGGGCGCATTGTTGGTGGGACCTCCCGGTACCGGAAAGACATTGCTTGCCAAAGCGGTTGCCGGTGAGGCACATGTTCCGTTCTACTCATTGACGGGTTCGGATTTCGTGGAATTATATGTTGGTGTCGGTGCGTCACGTGTTCGTGATTTGTTTAAGGAAGCAGAAAAAAATGCGCCTTGTATCATTTTTATCGATGAAATTGATGCCATCGGACGCAGCCGTGATTCGAAGTACGGCGGCGGTAACGAGGAGCGTGAGCAGACATTGAATCAGTTGCTCTCGGAGATGGACGGTTTTGACGGCAAAAAAGGAATCATCATTTTGGCGGCGACCAATCGACCGGAAGTACTTGATAAAGCTTTGCTTCGTCCCGGTCGTTTTGACAGAAGAATTATTGTTGAAAAGCCGGATTTGAAGGGGCGTGTTGCCATTCTCAAAGTACATTCACAGAATGTGTTGATGGATGAGACGGTCGATATGGATGAAATTGCGTTGGCAACTTCCGGTGCGGTCGGTTCCGATCTTGCCAACATGATTAACGAGGCTGCCATCAACGCGGTTAAGGAAGGCAGAGAATTTGTCGGCCAGAAGGATTTGCTCAATGCCGTAGAGATTGTTTTGGTCGGCAAAGAGAAGAAAGACAGAATTCTGAGTAAGGAAGAGCGTCGAATTGTCTCCTACCATGAAGTCGGCCATGCATTGGTCAGCGCATTGCAGAAGAATTCGGAGCCTGTACAGAAAATAACGATTATTCCGAGAACCATGGGTACGCTCGGTTACGTCATGCATCTTCCCGAAAAGGAGAAGTACTTAAATTCCGAGGCAGAACTAAGAGACAGAATTGTTGTCTATCTGGCAGGGCATGCGGCAGAGTCATTGGTTTTTGATTCTGTTACCAACGGTGCAAACAGTGATATAGAAAGCGCAACAGGAATTGCAAGAGCGATGGTTACTCAGTTTGGTATGAGTGAACGTTTTGGCTTGATTTCATTGGTGTCGATTGAAAATAGATATCTTGACGGAAGAACAGTGATGAATTGTGCCGACAACACCGCCGCAATTGTTGACGAAGAAGTGATGAAGATTCTGAAATCAAGTTACGAGACAGCACTTCAATTACTGGAAGAAAATCGTGACATTATGGATAAACTTGCCGCATACTTAATTGAGAAAGAAACCATCACCGGCAAGGAATTCATGGAGATCTATTGCAGGGAAAAAGGAATACCGGTTCCTGTAAAACCGGCAAAGGAAGACCAGAAAAAGCAGGAACAACAAGCAGATCCAAAAGATCAGGAAGATCCGAAAGAACAGGAAGATTCGAAAGATCAGGAACAACCGAAAGAACAAAATGAAACAGAGGTTGAACCGGAAGACGAATCGAAGAAGGGAACGGCTATCGATTACACGGTTACGGATGACACCAAGACCGATATAGAGCAAGATAAATCCGAGGAAAAGAGCGATAAACAACGCAGTGTCGAAGAAGAATTTGCCGAGACACTGAAACAACGAATCTATGGCCGACAGAATGACGATGATCAGAAGTGATTTTCACATTGAAGAAGAACTCAAAAAACTCCCGGAAACACCGGGAGTTTACCTTATGCACGATGAACAAGACACCATTATCTATGTGGGAAAAGCCATCAATTTACGCAATCGTGTTCGCTCTTATTTCCGCGAGAGCACGAAAAAGACCGCAAAGATACAAAAAATGGTGTCTTTGATTGCGTACTTTGAATACATTATTACGGACTCCGAGTTGGAAGCACTCGTGCTTGAAAACAACCTCATCAAAGAGCACAATCCGAAGTACAATACGATGCTAAAAGACGATAAGACCTATCCGTATATCAAGGTTACGGTGGGAGAAGCATATCCCCGTATCCTTTTTTCGCGTGAAATGAAGAAAGACAAATCGCGCTATTTCGGCCCTTTTACCGGAGCGGCAGCGGTTAAGGATACGATTGATTTGTTGAATCGCCTATACGGTCTCCGCACTTGCAACCGCAGCCTTCCCAAAGACATCGGGAAGGGACGCCCTTGTCTCAATTACCAGATGAAGCAGTGTACGGGACCATGTATGAACTACATCAATCAAGAAGACTATCGCAATCTGGTTACACAGGCATTGGATTTCCTTGGCGGTAATTATGTAACAATTACGCAGAGCCTGGAACAAAAGATGCAAGAAGCCTCCGAACAAATGGAGTTTGAAGATGCAATCAAGTATCGAGATTTGCTGTATAGCGTGAAGACGGTGGCGCAGAAGCAAAAAATAACGAACAGTGACGGAGAGAATAAAGACATTATCGGCATGGCACGAGAAGAGAACGACGTTCTGATGCAGTTGTTCTTTGTACGAGAAGGTAAAATCATCGGGCGTGAGCATTTTTATATGAAGCAGACAGAAGATGCCGGAAACGAGGAAATTTTCCAAAGTTTCGTCTCGCAGTTCTAT
Source organism: uncultured Lachnospiraceae bacterium (assembly GCA_964389005.1). Taxonomy (GTDB): domain Bacteria; phylum Bacillota; class Clostridia; order Lachnospirales; family Lachnospiraceae; genus CAYMCV01. The sequence continues at coordinate 34,752 of CAYMCV010000004.1, forward strand.
GCGGGTACGCCGATGATTCCGAAGGAGATACTGGTGCCGTATGATTTCGAAGAGCGGGAATTGCTTGAGCGGTGGCTGTCCGGGAAACGCGGTGGCAAGGTGCGTATTCTGATACCGCTCAAAGGTCAGAAGGAAAAACTTCTGGAATTGGCGAATGAGAATGCGGCATTGATTTTGAGTCGCGACCGAGAAAAAATCAGGCGCGAGGAGAAAAGAACCACAGGCGCAGTTGAAGAAATTGCATGCGCCCTCGGAATCAATAAAGCAGATCGAATGGAGGCATATGATATCTCTAACATTAGTGGATTTGCAAATGTAGGTTCCATGGTCGTATTCGAAAAAGGCATGCCCAAGAAAAGCGACTATCGAAAATTCCGCATTCGTTCCGTCAGCGGCGCGGATGATTATGCCTGTATGCGTGAAGTCTTAACGAGACGGTTTCTGCACGGGATGGAGGAAAGAACTGTCAGTCCGTCGGAGGAGTTTGACAGTTTCGCAAAATATCCGGATCTGTTGATGATGGACGGCGGAAAAGGACAGGTACACATTGCGCTTCAGGTTTTGTCGGAGCTGGGGATTTCGATTCCTGTATGCGGCATGGTGAAGGACGACAATCATAATACACGAGGTATCTATTACAATGAGCGAGAAATTCCGATTTCCATGCGCTCGGAGGGATTTTTGCTTGTAACACGTATTCAGGATGAGGCGCATCGTTTCGCCATTGAATATCACCGTTCGTTACGCTCCAAAGCGCAGGTGCATTCGGTATTGGAGGAGATACCGGGCGTCGGACCTGCAAGGCGCAGGGCGTTGATGAAGAGTTTCGGTTCCATCGATGAGATGAAAGAAGCAGATGTTGAAAGGATTGCCGCAATTGATGGGATTGCACCGGCTGTGGCAGAGAAAATATATGAGTTTTTGCATGGAGGGAACGATGACAGACAAGACGATTGTAATTGAAGCACACGGAAAAGTGAACTTGGCATTGGATGTTCTGCGCAGAAGACCGGACGGATATCATGAACTGCGAATGATTATGCAGACGGTTTCTCTGTGCGATACCTTAACGATTCGCGCAACGAAAGAAACGGAAATCATACTGACTGCGGACAGCAAAGACGTGCCGTGTGATGAGCGGAACTTAATCTATCGCGCCGCAGCATTGATGAAGGAAACCTACGGGCTTACTTGCGGCTTTGCCATTCATCTTGAAAAAAGAATTCCGATGGCTGCGGGCATGGCAGGCGGAAGCGCGGACGCGGCAGCATGTATGAATGGAATCAATGAATTGCTTGATTTACAGATTCCAAAAGAGGAACTTTGCCGTCTCGGTGTGCAAATCGGTGCAGATGTTCCTTACTGTATCATCGGAGGAACCGTTCTTGCAGAAGGAATCGGCGAGAAATTAACGGTTTTACCGTCAATTGAGGTACCTGCGGTTTTGATTGCAAAGCCTGATTTTGACGTATCCACCAAGTATGTTTATGAGAATTTGCATGCGGATACACTTACGCATCATCCGGATATCGACGGAATTACGCAAGACATTCGAGATAAAAACGTCACGCGTATGCTGTGCAAAATGGAGAATGTACTTGAAAGTGTAACCGAGCGAAAATACTCCGAAATTACCGAAATCAAAAGAGTCATGAAGGAGAGCGGTGCAAAGCAATCGCTTATGAGCGGTAGCGGTCCGACGGTGTTTGGCATCTATGAATCAGCACAACAGGCAGAGGCGGCGACAGAGGTATTACGAAATGCCGGACTTGCAAAACAGATTCATGTAAGCACGTTTGTATAATTTTTATCTGATTGGCAATACTTCCCTTATCAAAGAAAACGCAAAGTGATAAGGAGAAGTATCAATGAAAACAATCAATATATGGATGGTTTGCATGCTGTTTGTGGTTGCATGGTGGGGTGCGTTGTATCCTGAGTTCAGTATTCGCGCGGGTACCTGTCGTGTGTATGATGAGAACGGAAACGAGATTACATATGAACTTTCGGAGAAGGAGGCGGCACGATTTATTTTATCTGCAAAACCGGATGAAGTGAAACTAAAAAGTGCGCTGGCGGATACCATTTACGCATCCATTGTTGCAAAAGGACAGGAATCGGGTGGAGAGAAGAATGAAAACACGAGAGGCGATGATTACAATACGCGGTCTGCAATCCCCGAAAGAGGGCGAGGAAGAAGTCATTGAGACCGTTGTAAAAGGAGTGTATACGGTGGAAGATACCGTACATATCCTGCGATATGAGGAAGTCATCGAAGAGAATCAAGAGACGATATACAATGAACTATATATGACTCCCAAAAGACTGGAAGTACGAAAAAACGGCGCTGTCAACACGGTCATGGTTTTGGAAGAACACAAAACCAATGAGACACGGTATGAGACGCCGTATGGTTCGTTACTATTTACAATGGTTGCCGATACGTCGGAGTGGACGGTTGAATCGGATGCAATCAAGGTATCGGTTCCGTATCGACTGGAAGCGAATGCGGAATTAATCGCAAATTGTCGTATCACAATTGAGGCTTATTTCGCACCGGTCTTTTCCTGAAATTTGTCCATGGCACGTTTGAAGAAGTTCTTTTTCTTCGCAGGCGCAACCTCAACCTTGCCGTGCAGCCCCTTTACATCAACGATATACATACCGCTGACAACGGCCTTAACTTCTTTCTTGACGGGAACCGTGTCAAAAATCTTGTCATCACAGAACAATGTCATCATCTGCGGTCCGACTTTGGCTTTGACCACCGGAACCTTCATACCGCGTTGTAATTTCGGGATTTGCTCGAGTACCGTTTGCGGGAAACCGGCATCCTTGAATTTCATTTTCTTCTTGTCAATAATCAGCATGGAAACGGTCTGTTTATTGGCTTCCATCATTTGTTTCTGCTCGTTCTGCTTCTTTTCGAGACGTTTTCCCAGAAAATAAAGTACAACCGCAAGTATAATTACGACGCCCAGAATAATCAACAGGACAATCGTTGTGGTATTCATTGCAAGTAGCAAAGCGTTTGAATTATTCACGTTATTTCCTCCAAAATTTAAAAAGTTCGTGAAAAATATTGTAACATCCTTTACAATAAAACGCAAGTGTGCTTTCATTATAGATGGTGTTCTTGTCGAAATCGACAGTACCGATTATATGGTTGGCACCGGCACGAATCATCGACAGGACGAAGAAGAAAAACGGAGGCTTAATTTTAATGAAAACGAATCAAAAAAGAACGAAATGGGTGGTCACAGTGTTATCTCTTACAATGGCCGCAATATTTTTGACCGGTTGCAGTCAGAAATATCAGGGAATTACCGTCAAGGCCAAGGATTATGTGACACTCGGGACATATACAGGCGTTGAAGCAAGCGTTGCGAACAAGCCGATTACGGACGAGCTGATTGAGGAATCCATCTTGGCTGTTTTGGCGAAGAATCCGAAATTGGTTGAAGTAACCGATCGTGATGTGGCAGAGAACGGCGACATCGTGAATCTGGATTTCAAGGGTACGAAGGACGGCGTGGCATTTGAAGGCGGCACGGCCGCAGGTCAGTACTTGGAAATCGGTTCCGGATCTACAATTCCCGGTTTTGAGGACGGTATTATCGGTAAAAAAGTCGGAGAAACGTTTACGGTTCCGATGCAATTTCCGGAGAGTTATCCCGAGCCTACGCTTGCGGGACAGGATGTGGAATTTGAAATGACATTGAACGGCATTTACTGTGAAGAAGTTCCGGAATTGAACGATGAGACCATTCAGTCATTGAACATCGGCTATAATACGGTGGCGGAACTTTCAGACTACATGCGTACCTATTTGCAGGATCAGTACGATCAGAACGCAAAGGCAGCCGTATGGCAGAAGGTTAACGAAGACTGTACGTTCGGTACTTTACCGACGGAACTCTATGATGCGAACTATACCATGTTGATGGATGAAGTAAAAAATTACGCAGAGAACTACTACGGCGTGGATTTGAACACATACATCGAAAACACCGGATTTACACCGGAAGAATTTGCCGAGGCGACCAAGTCACAGGCGGAAGCATTGACAAAAGAGACACTTGTCTGCTATGCAATTGCCGAGGAGCAGGGCTTTACGATTACGGAAGAAGATATACAGACGTATGCGAACGAGCATGCGGGTGATTTCGGATTTCAGACCGGTGCCGATTTTATCAAGCAATACGGTATGGGCGGCGTGGAACGTTATCTGATGGCTGAGAAAGTGCAGTTGTATTTAATGGAGACAGCGGTTATAATAGAAGCAGCGAATGAGTAGATGGTATATCCATTTTTATCTGCGAAATGAATAAGAAACGGAGGGAAGGAAGCGATGCGATATCGAAAAATAGTTGCTTTGACGGCGGTATTTTTGGCTCTTGTATTGACAACACAGGATGTCTTCGCGACCTCCTCTTCGGAAATAAACAGAAAGAAACAAGAAGCGGAAGCGGAACTCCGGCGGCAGCAGGAAGAACTTGAAGGTATCGAAGGCAGTCTCGGTGAGTTACAAGGGGAGTACCAGGAAGTTGCCGGAGAGATTACGGCACTCAATGAGGAAATTGTCAACATCATGGCGGCGATTACGCTTTTGGAAGAGGAAATTACTGCCAAAGAAGCGGAGATTGAACAAGCAAAGCTGGATTTGGCTGCGGCAATCGAGCGTGAGAATCAGCAATACGAAGCAATGAAATTGCGAATTCAATTCATGTACGAGACGGGTGAGAGCAGTTTTATGGCATATTTTTTTGAGGCGGGTAATATAGCCGATATGCTGACGCGAGCAGAGTACATTGACAGTATCTATGCAAGCGATCGCACCATGCTTGAGGAATATGTGGCAACCAAGGAAGAAGTTGTGATGCTCAAGGAGAATCTTGAGATTGAAGAATCGGAACTTTTGGCATCGAAGGACGAATGCGAAGGCGAGAAAGCCGAGTTGGAGACGGCACTGAGCGAAATGCGTGCGGTGGCAGCGGATTACGAGACGCAGATTGCGGGAGCAAAGAAGCAGGCAGCTGCATATGCTGCCAAGATCAAGAAACAGAACGAAGAAATCCGTAAGATTGAGGCGGAACGAAAGGCAGCGATTCGGCGTGAGCAGGAAGCAGCCAACAAGAATAATGGCGGCAATACCAATGTTTCCAAGAAAACCGGATCGTCTTACACGGTTGACACCTCAATTATTACTTCGGCGAGCGGGAGCGAGACCGGTAAACAGGCAGCGTTGTATGCGGTTACATTTCTCGGGAATCCGTACAAAGCCGGCGGAACATCGCTGACACAGGGGACGGATTGTTCAGGATTCACATATTCCGTTTATCAAAACTACGGTATTAAACTGCCGCGTTCCTCTTACGGACAGCGCAGTGCCGGAACGGAAGTCAGTTATGAAAATGCACAGCCGGGAGACCTCGTGTGCTATGCCGGACATGTGGCGCTTTATATCGGCGGCGGCTTAATTGTGCACGCCAGCAGTGAAAAAACAGGCATAAAGATATCGAATGCCACATACAAATCGATTATCACGATTCGCAGGGTGGTCTAGATTTTTAGCCCTCACATGAAGCGACAATATCCTTGCACCAATATGAATTATTAGCTGCGACCGCCGGTCACAGCCCGGAGGGGCAACATGGGACAGGAAGCGTATATAGACAGAAAAACGACTACAATTGATGCCGGAAAAGTAATTTTCAAGAAAGGCCAACAAGCTCAGTTTGCGGCGATACTGCTCAAAGGAAGCGTGCGTGTACGTATGCCCTACGGCGGTTATCGCTTGATGGCGGGGGATGTTCTGGGCCTTTTTGACGTTTATGCCGGTACATATTTGTTTGATTATATTGCATCGGAGCAGGTTCAATTTTATCCGTTGTATATTCATGACAGCGAAGAGGTTGCCGATGCACTGGCGAATGACAAGAAGTATATTTCTTTTTCGCTGATTTCGGGTGCCGGGCAGATTAAGAATTTGTTTCGCTCCTATGATGTCCTTTTTATCTGTGTGAAAGGCACTTATCAGCGGATGAAAATTGCCTATGAAAAGTATAAAAATTATGCCAAGAAATTCATGATTCCGATGCCGCCGCTCAAGGAAATTGAGGAGTTGACACCGGAGTATGAGAAATATCAGATGAAGCGGAGTATCGTACAACGTGCGTCGGAACTGCCGAAACTCTCCTATGAATCGGTTACGGCGATGCTTGGAGATGCACCGGCACTGGCGGAATTGTTTCTCTCGGATGAAAGCGAGATGGCGATACAGGCAGATAACGCCTGCCGTGAACTTCTGGAATTCCTAAAAACAGAGATGCGTTTACTCAGCGACCGCGGCGAGCAGAATCTTTTTGCCGGTTTTCATATCATGGCAAGTAAGATACAGGAAGCCAAGGGAGATGAGACAATTGTAATCAAAGAATTGGATGCACTGTTGAATGAAATCAATGCGCTATCCACGACCATTGAGAACGACTTGGGAATCTGGATTGATCAGGAAAACGAGCGTTTGAGCGACATGCGAAACAGCCTTTCGGTAAAGGACACCGCGCCGACGGAAGGAAAAGTGTTATATCATTATTCCGCCAACGATGTTGAGTTTGCCATGGCAAGTGTTCGGAATGCCACCAATCGAATTATGGATTATGCGGATTTGACGACGGCAGAACGAGAAGAATTCATTGGTGCGCTGACGGCATATCGATTGAAGCAGAAGCAGAATTTTAATGATGATGACAGTCGCGAAGCGATACGCAACTTGGAACTTGTTTATTATCTTTTATATGAAAAGGTGTTTTTCAGAAGTGAAAGCGACGATGAGATACCGGCGGTGGTGCGACTTTTTCTGGATTACGGTGTACTTTCGGAGAAAGACTTTTCGGAAGAGGAAATAGTAAAACTATTCCATACAGCGCAGTCGATACGATGTGATAGCAGTCATATTCACACCATGCGCGAGTGGTTGCACCTGATTTACAAAGGTGAGAAAGAACCTTCGAGAAATGAATTGGATGAGGATTACAGGGATTCGCTTATACAATTGAAGCGAAAATGCACGATGACGGCGCAGGAGGAGAAGGAGTACTTAAGCGATGGCGTCAGAAAGGTGCAGTATGAGATTCAGAACATGATACGCATGAACAATCGCATGATTTTTGCCTCAAATGCGACCTTCTGCCCATTCGTTTACGGCGAGGAGTTTTCCAAAGATATTTTGAAACAGGTCATGGATACCGCGGCGCTTTCGGAGGCACTTACGAAAATACGAGATGTGGACTATTCCCTTTTTTATCGCGAGACATTGTATCGCGCGGGTGATCGAAAGACGGAGCATCTTCGCATTGGGATACTTTAAATTTAAGAAAATGACATGTAACGGGCGTGCAGGCGAAT
>CAYMCV010000005.1:0-40277 GCA_964389005.1 uncultured Lachnospiraceae bacterium
TCCGCGTAATTCCAGTACTGATGATATCCCGGTAATTCCAGTTCAATCTGACCTTCCTGCAGTTTCGTCTCCTGCACGCAGAATACATCTGCGTCTGCAAGCGTAAAGAAATCCAAAAAGCCTTTGTCGCGACATGCACGCAACCCGTTAACATTCCAAGAAAGTAATTTCATAGATACCCTCCGTTTCACATATATTGATAAAAACACGCCCATCAAGGATCGTGATATGTGTTTTCATTTTGATCAAAAAATTCTTCATAAACTGCATCTGAACAAGCGAAGCCTTCTATATATTTTCTGCGGTCTTTCTCTTCTGATTCTGGCACTCTTTTACTATCGGCAGAGCGATGCCGTGCGCTTTCGGCTCCTGACAGAAGACATCTTTAGAACAGCTTTTGAATCCGATACGCTTTCGTTGCACTACTTTTTAAAAGAACCTGCGCGATACGGTATCAAATCCGATGAGATCTCCCTGCCTTTATATGAGACATCTGTAGAAAAAGAACGATTGCAAACATTACATACTCAAATTGCGGAACTAGAATCCATTCGTCCGGAAAATCTCCCTGTACAAAGCCAAAAAGACTACAATCTTCTTCTTGATTATATGAAGTCAGAGGAGGCATTGTCTGCTTATCCATATTTTGATGAACCGTTCTCGCCCGGTTCCGGTCTGCAAGCCCAACTACCGATACTGCTTGCGGAGTACCGATTTCGTGACGTAAGCGATATCGACACATATCTGGAACTCTTACGCCTGCTGCCCGCATACTTCGAAAGTCTCGGGCAATATGAAATCAACAAATCCGCCGCCGGTATGTTCATGTCCGAACATGCCTGTCGCAACGTCATCGAACAACTAACAACCATTCCGGATGTCGCCTCTGTCACAAATGACACACACTTCCTGTGTACTTCTTTTGCGCAGAAACTGACACCATTGTCAGATGCCGGCGTTCTGACGGAAGAAATGTGTCAACAGTATCAGGAAACCAATCGTGAATATCTTCTCAATTACTTCATTCCGGCATACCAATCGACCACCGATACACTCTTGTCTCTTTACGGAAGCAATCAAACCGAAGGCGGATTGTGTACGCTCCCCGACGGAAAGGCATACTATACGCTCTATCTGACACACGTGACCGGTACATCCAAGAGCATTCCCGAAATACGTGAACTGCTAAAAGAAGATTTTGCCGATATTTGTCATGAAATCCGTCTTGTCTCCGCAGAACTTGACGGTTCACGCGTATCCGATTCCTTTGCGCTATCCGAGCCTGCGGAAATGATGCGCGTTCTGATGGAACAAACCCAAACTGATTTTCCTCCTTATCCCGATGCCGGAAGAGAGAAAATCAACTGTACCCTCAAAAAAGTCACTCCCGGGCTCGAAACCTATGTCAGTCCCGCTTTTTATATGACACCGCAACTTGACGATGTGACCGATAACTCCATCTACATTAATTATGGGCAAAGTCCAAGCAATTTAACTCTGTTCACCACACTCGCACACGAAGGTTATCCCGGTCATCTCTATCAATCCGTATACTACTATCTTTCCATCGGCGATCAAAAACGCACCCCGATTCGCACACTCCTACACTACGGCGGTTATATCGAGGGTTATGCCACGTATGCGGAAAACCTCTCCTACGAATATGCAAAGGAGTACGGCTCTCCTGCATATATTCGCCTGTCACAACTGACAAGGAATATGCAACTATGCCTGTACTCCCTGATGGATATCTCAATTCATTATGACGGCATGACACTTTCAGAAGCGCAACAAGTTCTTTCCTCCGTCGGCATAACCGACACGAGTGTCGCAAAAGAAATTTATGAATACATCGTTTCAGAACCTGCAAATTATCCGAAATACTACTTAAGTTATTTGGAAATCCTCGAATGCAAGGAACTTGCCCAAAAACAATGGGGTGATTCCTACAGCGATTATGAGTTCCACCGATTCTTTTTAGATTATGGTCCCGCGGGTTTCGTAGACATACGTCAGGCGATTATCGATCGTTGATTTTTGTCTCGCTCTTGACTTTTTTTCGGCGTGCATCCATTTTTTGACGTGATTTGGCACGATACATTGCATCGTCTGCCAGCTCTACGATTTTATCCATAAGGAAATCCCCATCGGCATAAGCGCCGCCATACGCAACCGTACACTGAATCGGATCCTCGATGCGATTCAACCTGCCGATACGACTGTGCCATCCATCTAAAAATATCTTTGCAGCCTCCTCAGAATAATTGCACATCACTACAAGGAACTCATCGCCGCCCCAACGATAGGTATGTACGGTATCGCTTGTGATCACGCGTAATTTTTCCGCCAGTTTCATGATAATGGCATCTCCGGCGGCATGTCCAAACATGTCGTTCATTTCTTTTAGATTGTTGACATCCAGATAGGCAATGTATATCGACTCTACGTATGGATACTCGTCTTCCAATCTGCGACGGAACTTGGTACGATTGTGCAACATGGTCATTGCATCGTGCTCGCTGCTCCATGTGACATCCCGAATACTGCCGACATAGTCATCAATATCCGTACACATCTTTACCATGGAATCACGCAAATCGTCGAATTCCGCATAGGAATTGAGTGAAAGGTCTTCCAGTTTCTGACGATAAGCACCGTCATACCCGTTGACCATATAATCACGCGCCGCCTTTGAAAGCACGCCTACCGGCTCAACGATTTTCTTTCTGACATAAAACTCCGTCAATGCAAGAAGCAGGACAAAAATGAGTAAAAAGATACCGAGCGGTAACATCGCATATTCCGCGACTTCACGAAGAATTCCATAGCCACCGAAATGAATGCCGAGATATACCGGCATACCGTTAATCCCTTGCGGCAATGGTATAAAAACAGAGTAAACCATTCCAAGTTCACGACTCGGAAATAAAACCGCGCGTCTGCTGCTTGATAATGTATCATCCGCACGCATACCTTGCATTTCTGCCCACGTAGCTTTACGAACATCCCCCGAATTCATACCGTCTTCCGTCTTTGTATCCAAAAGACAGGTGATGTTTTCGCCATCAAACGAAACAAAATAGATTCGAACAATGGACCGTTCCGTCGCCTGTTTTAAGCGCAACTTTGCCGCCATCAACTCGTATTGCTCCGCATTATCTTCTTTTTGGTACGCGGTGATTACGTCCGTAATCGGTAAATCCGCTTCGATACTGTGAAACATTGCAGTCGCATCCTCGCGGTAATCCGCACAAATCACCTTCCCCAGAATAATTGAGGACATTGCGAGCCCCACAAGAAGCATAAAAATTTCCAAAAGCACAATCAATGCGGTCAGTTTGGACGAAACCGAAGCCTTCTTTTTCTTCATCAGCGCTTTCCTTCCGTTTGCTCCTCTTTGATCAATTTCACAAGTCTACTGGTTCCCAACCGTTTCGCTCCGGCAGCAATCATTGCCTCGGCATCGGCAAACGAAGAAATCCCGCCTGCCGCTTTGATGCTGACATTTTTATCTACATATTTCTGAAAAAGTGCGACATCCTCAACCGTTGCTCCGCCCTTGGAAAAACCAGTGGATGTCTTGATAAAATCTGCCCCACCGGCGGAAACAATTTCGCACATCTTGATTTTCTCTTCTTCTGTCAACACACAGGTTTCGATGATGACTTTCAGTATTTTTCCCGCACATGCTTCTTTCACACGACGAATCTCCTCCGTCAATTCCGCATACTTTCGGTCGCGAAGCCACCCCAATTGGATGACCATGTCAATCTCGTCCGCCCCGTCTTCCACGGCCTTACGTGCTTCAAAGTACTTGACTTCTGTAGTGCTGTATCCGTTTGGAAATCCGATAACCGTACAAATCGGGAGTTTCCCATTCACATAGGAGGCCGCACATTTGACATAAACCGGCGGAATGCAGACAGACGCCGTATGATATTTCATTCCGTCATCGCAAATCTGAAGAATCTCTTCCTGCGTTGCCGTTGTCGACAACAATGTATGGTCAACCATTGATAAAATTTCTTCTCTGTTCATTCTGTTCTCCGCCTATCTCAACAATATTTTCTGTAAATCTTCCACCGTCGCAGCAATGATATCTGCGCCGTTTTCTTCCAATTCCGTGCGCGTTCCGTAACCATACAACACACCGATGGTCGCAATGCCACACTTTTGTCCGCCGATTATGTCAAATTTGCGGTCACCTACCATCACGGCTTGCGACAAGTCTGTCACACCGCATTTTTGCAGCCCGAGTCGAATAATTTCATCCTTATCCACGCAGCTTCCATCCAAATTGCTGCCAATCATCTCATCAAAATACGGTGCCATGCCAAAATGTTCCATGATGCGTACTGAATAACAGGTTGGCTTCGAAGTTGCCAAGCACAAATGCTTCCCGGCGCTTTTTAACTCGCGTAGCATTTGTAGAATCCCCGGATACACTTCATTCTCAAACAGTCCCGTCACGCCGAAGTACGAGCGGTACACTTCAACCGCTTCTGCTGCCTTCTCTTCTGAAAACCCGTAAAAATTTACAAACGACGATGCAAGCGGCGGCCCGATAAACGGATACAGCACGCTTCTGTCTTCGACTTCAATCCCGAAGTGACGTAAGGCATGCATGATACCGTTTGTGATACCGATTGCGGGGTCTGTGAGTGTCCCGTCCAAATCAAAAAATATATATTTATAATTGTAATCCATATTTGACTTATCCCGTCTCCGTCTATAAATATTTAGTACTACTTACTCATAAAAAGTTTCGCCAAGGCTTCCTTATGTTGTCCGTTTGCCGAGAGCACCACTGCCTGTCCGGTACTGTATTTCAGCCGACCTCCGCTCTGACAAATGACACAATCCAGTGTTCCTTCTCGTATGTTTTGTATCATCATCGTCAATTCAGGATTGTCTTTGCCCTTTCCTTTGTGAATCCGACTCATTGACTTAATTGCCATTTTGAGTATGATTTTGGCAAGAAGGGATTTCTTGGCCAGTTGTTCCAATGAGTTCTGCATTGTGTAATTACCCTTGACAACGATATCCAAACTGCTCAGTCTTCGCGCATACAGTGCAGAAAACTGTGCCTTGGAAATCTCGAAAATCTCTCCCTTGGGCTCAAAGTATTCATGGTAAATTTTTGTATCGTCGCGACCATAATCGCCGCCGTCCACCAGAATTTTCTCTTCGAGACAAATGTCTCTCGATGATTCACCGATTTGTATTTTGTACTCTCCGCCCGGTACGAAAAACATTTTCCGGCGGTCGTCATAAATACTGAAACTACGTTCATCCAAAGTCACAGTGACTTCCTTTTCTTCTCCCGGTTCGAGTGCAATTTTTACAAAACCACGCAATTCCCGTACAGGACGCAAATACTTACACTCCGGATTCTCTACATAAACCTGTGCAACTTCTTTACCGCTGCGTGAACCCGTATTCTTAATCTTGAATGTTACCTGTAATGTACCGTTTACGAATTTTTTGTGCGACAATTTCAAATCTGAATATGAAAAGCGTGTGTAGGATAGGCCATAACCGAATGGAAACAAAACTTCCCTGCGGTATTTGTCGTAGTATCGGTAACCGACATAGATACTCTCACGATACTCCACATCATCGGTCGGTAACCCGAAATAAGCGTAAGACGGAACATCTGTCAGTCTGACCGGAAACGTCTCCGGCAACTTCCCGGAAGGGTTCATTTTACCAAGAATCAAATCGGCACATGCTTCGCCTACTGCCTGTCCGGCAAGATACATATGCATTACGGCGCGCGCCGCATCCAGAATCGGATACGTCATTGCCGAGCCTCCAAACGAGAAAAATGCAATCTGCTGATTGACAAATCTCAGTTTCTCGAACAACCGCAACTGATTCGGCGGTATTTCCAAATTTCTACGGTCAAAACCTTCTCCTTCGCACTTCTCTGTCAAACCGCCAAAAAACAGAATCGGCATTCCTTCCTTGGCACAACGAAGGGCTTCTTTCTCCAATTCCCACTCCGGCGCGTCGCGGTCGGCACGATATCCTTTGGCATAGATTACTTCGATTCCGGCATCTCCGAGACTACGTACCACGTTGGTATCCTGCGTAATCGTAATATGACTGCTGCCGCCGCCCTGAAAGCGCATATGCACAGCCATGTCTCCGACGACCAGAACCTTGCGCGTTATCTTGGGATTCAACGGCAGAAAACCGTCATTCTTCAACAACACTGCGGATTCTGCCGCAAGCCTGCGTGCAAGAAGGTGGTGCTCCGCAAAATCAGTCTGCGTCACCTGTAATTTCTCCGCCTGTGAAACTACGAGGTTGGTAACATTGTCTACGGCACGTTCGAATTCCTTGTTTGGAAGGCTTCCCGTGTCCAAAGCATGATCGACCTGTCGTTTATGATTACCGCAACTGTCGGGCATCTCCAAATCAATGCCTGCGGCTATGGATTTATCAAGATTGGCAACGGCACCCCAATCGGAAATTACGGTTCCCTCATAGCCCCATTCTTTTCTCAAAATGTCATACAACATTCTTCGATTCTCGGTCATGAACTGTCCGTTTAGACGATTGTAAGAAACCATGACCGTTGTCGGCTTTGCTTCTTTGACCGCCATCTCAAATGCCGGGAGATAAATCTCGCGCAACGCCCGCTCGTCAATCTGACTATTGGCGGTCATGCGCCTCGTTTCCTGATTGTTTGCACAAAAATGCTTAAGCGAAGTTCCGACACCACGTTTCTGCATTGCCTGAATATATGAAGTTGCAAGCCGCCCCGCCAGATACGGATCTTCAGAAAAGTACTCAAAATTACGTCCGCATAAAGGCGAACGCTTGATATTGACACCGCAACCCAATACCACAGAAACCTGCTCTGCCAAAGCCTCCTCGGCAATCGCATTTGCCATCTCTCCGATTGCTTCGACATCCCAAGTCGCCGCCATTGCGCTCGCTGTCGGGAAACAAGTTGCGGGTTTGCTGTTGTCGTTCATTCCGGTGCTTTCAACTTCTTGCTTTCGTAATCCATGCGGGCCGTCGGTCATCATAATCGATGGCAGTTTCCCGCCACAATCATAGGTATGCCACATTCCCTGTCCGCTCAAAAGTCTGATTTTCTCATCTCTCGTCAATTGTTCCATAGCAAGCCTCCACACTTAGTCGCGTCTATCACCGTCTTCTATCGATTTGATGTCTGACGGCGCCAATTGTCAACCTATATCTACTTATTGGTTGACAATTCATCTGTTATCTTCTATACTACTCTGTGAACACGTTTTGCCCCGTATTCACATATTTTTCTTCGCTATATCCATCACGCAATCGATGACATAAGCGATTCGGACATAAATACATAGATAAAAGGATTTTAACATGAATAGAGATAAAAAAAAAGTAACTCCCATGAAAAAAACTAAAAAAATGGTTTTTGTCGCCATCTTTTCCGTTTTGATTTGCGTCTTTGCATGGATAACGATTCCAACGCCTGTTCCTTTTACCATGCAGACCTTCGGAATTCTCGTAACGCTCGGTCTTCTCGGCGGTAAACTGGGCACTGCCTCCATCCTGCTCTATCTTGCCTTGGGCGCCATAGGTCTTCCGGTATTTCATTCCTTTACCGGCGGAATCGGCGTGTTTGTCGGCCCCACCGGAGGCTATCTGATAGGTTTTATTTTTACCGGACTTATCTTTTGGCTCATCACCGACCGTACCAAAGACCGTCTCGTTGGCTTCATTGTCGCATCGATTCTTGGCATCCTTGCATGTTATGCATTTGGAACTGCGTGGTTTGTCGCACTTTCGCTCGGTCAGAACAATTCCGTTTCAATTCTGTCTGTTTTAACCATGTGTGTTTTCCCATTTTTGTTGCCGGACGGGCTCAAAATCACACTTGCCATCGTCTTAACAAAATCCCTCATCAAACCGCTCCATCGCTATTTACGCGAACCGTAGATTCTCCGTCTGTTAAAAGACATGCTTCGCGATTGACTACGGCATGAATGAAATCTTGTTCATCACGCAATTTTCGCCGGAAAGCCATTCCGCCGCCAAGCAATTGACCGGCATCATGCAAATCGGAGCCGGCTGTCATCGGAAGATGATGTTTTCGAGCATAGGCAACGGCTAGTTCATTTCCATCCGGTTGATAGTGATATCTGCTCTTAGGATTGGAGTGGCAGGCATTGATTCCTTCGACCGCCGATACAAATGTTGGATATAGTCTGACTTCGGGAATATAACACTCTTCGCGAAACGGATGTGCGTGTACAACGATACCGCCGGACGCTGTGACCAGTTGGAATTGTTCCTCCACCGAAGCATCACGAATCTCCGGATGCGTGCGCATCCATGCGGGACTTAATCCGTAAATCAAGAATTCTGTCCCATGATAACCGGCTTCCCATCCGAAGAATACCTGCAAACCGATTTCGTCACCGCGCTTTTTTGCTTCTTCATAACCTCGAATAAACTCGTGAACAAAATCCTCCCATGGTAAAGTTCGGTCCACCGCGGTATTCCCACCCCAATTGTGCTCTGTCACGATGATTCCCGTATATCCGGCTTGGTAATAGGCGTCCGCCATGGCGATGCCGTCACTTTTACCGCACGCACTGCCGCGGCTGGTGTGTAAATGTGTTTCATATAAGTATGGAAATTCCTGATTCTGATACATTTGTCTCTCGTCCGGCAGCCGCAAGGCTGCACCTCCTTCACGATTATCTGAGCTTATGTGCTGACATATTAATAAACTGTGCTGTCACATCTTCATCCTTGTAAGACGGAGGATGAAGACGTAGCGATGACCGACGACAACGAAGCAAGTGGAGATGTGACTGTGCAGTTATGCAAATAACAATGTGTCGGCAAACTAGATTATATCGCATTGAGACAACTTAATCATTGCATCATTTGCTTTTTGTCAGTTATTTTTTGTTATTTGCTTTTTGTCTTTGCTTTTTGCTTTTTATCTTTGCTTTTTATCTTTGCTTTTTGTCTTTGCTCTTGGTCTTTGCTTTTGCTCTTTGCTCTTTGCTCTTTGCTCTTTGCTCTTTGCTCTTTGCTCTTTGCTCTTTGCCCTTTGCTTTTTGCTCTTTACTTTTTGCTTTTTGCTTTTTGCTTTTATCTAAACATTTGCTTTTTATCTTTGTTCTATATCTTTTTGCTTTGTCGTTCATTTTTATCAGTTAGATTATTCCTCAATTTTTATAACCGCGTCCGTGTATTTTCGCTCCATCTCATGTCGTGCCTTGCGTACCTCCACGCTGTCAAAAACGATGGAAAAATCGTAGTCTTCCGGATAAAGTTCGCTTGCCGCCACCAGTAGTTTTACCCTTTTATGGCTGATAAAAATCTTCTTGTTTTGAAGTTGAACACGAAGAACGCCCTTTTCATCCGCTACTTGGCACACAATTCCGATTTTTCGATCGGGTAATACCATGACGCTGTCACCCAGACGAAATCTCTCGGCTGCTTCCTGCCTGACAACTTTATGCTTTCTACTGATTTTGGCATGAGAGGTTTTCTGCAAGTTTGTCTCGCGTGCAATTCCCGCCACGCGTGCGCTTCCCTTGGCACCGTATGCCGCCTCGGCAGCGCGTTCCAGCATGGATTGTGGCATGCCGAGTTTACCTGCAATGTAAAAGGCGCAGCTCTCACCCGCCTCGCCGATGACCAGCTGATACAACGGTTTCAAGCTCTCTTTGTCAAATGTCATTCGTGCGTTAACAATGCCGTTCTCTTTCTTGGCGTACTCCTTGACTTCCGGATAATGCGTGGTAACCAAAAACAACGCTTCGCTTTTTTTCAGTTCTTCGAGAATCGCGATGGCAATTCCCATACCCTCTGCCGGATCCGTTCCGGAGCCAAGTTCATCCATAATTACAAGGCTTTCTCGAGATACACGTTGCAGTATATCTATGACATTTGTAATATGTGATGAGAATGTCGACAAATTCTCGGAAATGCTTTGTCCGTCGCCGATATCGCACAAAAATGCGTTGTTTAGACAAATGTCGGCCTCCTCACAAGTAACATGCAAACCGCACTGCGCCATCATGCAGTTAAGCGCCACAGTCTTGATTGCAACGGTTTTACCGCCCGTATTCGGGCCTGTAATGATGACCCCGTTTACACCGTTTCCGATTTCAAAATCTAACGGAACGTTCTTTTTTATATCCATAAGCGGATGTCTTCCGCCGCGTATTCGGATGTAGCGATTCGTATTGATATGCGGCTTTGTTGCACATAATTGCAGGCTTAGTTTTGCTTTTGCAAAAATAAAATCTAACTTCTCTATTGTGCGATGATTATTCTTGAAAATTTCGGCTTTGTCCGCCATCATTCCAGACAAAATATAGAGTATGCGACGTTCTTCGTTATCTTCGTCAATTTTTAGTTCCTGCCATTCCGTGTATAGTTTGGCAACTGCCTCGGGTTCTACGAAAACGGTACTTCCGGTGGAGGATTTGTCGATGACGGCGCCGTTTACCTTGAATTTGTATTCTTTTTTAACCGGCACGCACAAATGGCCGTTTCGCAATGTGCAATAATTATCGGACATGCACTCTTTATGCGTCCTGAGAATCGCATCCGCCTTCTCATGCATTTTCACGTTCGCGCGCTCCAACGCATCGCGGATGCTTTTTAACTGTTTCGAAGCATAATCGTCAACTCTGCCGCCCCTGATTTTCTGTGCAATTTCGTCATAAATCTCATCCATGGATTCTAGGTTTTCTTCGTAGTATGCCAGACTGATTTCATATTGTTTACAGCGATTCAAATAGTCTTTCATGCGGCGAATTGCTGCCAACACCATAGCAATGCTCTCGAGTTGCTCCGGCGACAGGCAGCCGCCTTTGTCGGCGATTTCAATCCATTCGCCAATGCCATCCAACGCAGTTGCCGGCGGATTGCCGCACTTCTCAATCATTGTTTTGGCTTCGCTTGTCTCGCGAAGCCCAGTTTGTACCTCGTTCTCAGACAGATACGGGGTCAGTTTTGCTATTTCCTGACGGGCATTTTCGGTCATTGCCAACTCGGAAAGTTGTTGTTTTACAATGTCAAATTCCAATATATGTTCTGTGTTCACTATGTGCTCCTTTATGTGTTGTGTGTTGTGTGTTTATGTTTCTTGTACTTTTGTGGCTTTGTGTTTGTATGTCTTTGCGTTTTTGTGTCTTTGTTCTTTGTGTTTTTGTGCTCTGTGTTTTTGTGCTCTGTGTTTTTGTGCTCTGTGTTTTTGTGCTCTGTGTTTTTACTTATCTTCAATATAATTAATTCTAGTGTTGTGTTCTTCTGGTTTTTGTTCTTTTAGTTTTTCGTTCTTTTAGTTTTTGTCTTTTAGTTTTGCTCTTCTAGTTTTTGCTCTTCTAGTTTTTGCTCTTTTAGTTTTTGTCTTTTAGTTTTTGTCTTTTAGTTTTGCTCTTAATTTTTGCTCTTAATTTTTGCTCTTCTAGTTTTTACTCTTAAATATTTCCGCATATATATCGGTTCTCGCTATGTATGTGCTTATTTATAGTCGCATCTATGTTTGCGTTTATAGTGCTTTCTACTATATTTGCATGCACATCTTCATACTTTTGTATCAAAATAAGAGCACGGCTCTACACCATGCTCCTTACAATTAATTTGATTACTACTTTTATAGTTTGTGTGTGCACATCATGTATAGCCAAAAACATTCCGCAAATATCACACTTTCACGCGGATGTTTTCCCTCTATTTAGTTCATCAATTTCTCCATGATTGCCACAAGTAACATGCACTTACCTCAATTTCATTATTTGTCTGAATTATTCTTATCTTAGACCAATTTTTAGAACCTGTCAATCATAAAACAAATGCTAATTAGCCTATAGCGATATATTATTACTGTAATGCTAATAAGTGTGATTCAACAGCGATGGTCGCGTTTCACAAATGCCGTAACCTGTAAATTTGAAGTTTTCCTGATTTTACAGGTTGCTAGTCGAACTTCACACCTATCAGCAACCTGTAAATTCAGAGATTTCTTGTTTTTACAGGTTGCTAGACGCGCTTCATACCTATGAGTCACCTGTAAATTCAGGGGATTCTTGATTTTTACAGGTTGCTAGACGTGCTTCACACCTATGAGTCACCTGTAAATTCAGGGATTCTTGATTTTTACAGGTTGCTAGACGCGCTTCATACCTATGAGTTACCTGTAAATTCAGAGATTTCTTGTTTTTACAGGTTGCTAGACGTACTTCATACCTATGAGTCACCTGTAAATTCCGAGATTTCTTGATTTTACAGGTTGCTAAACGTGCCTCCTGCCTACAAGTCACCTGTAAATTCAGAGATTTCTTGTTTTTACAGGTTGACAGACAAGCTTCACACCTATCAGCAACCTGCAAATTCCGAGAATTCTCCATTTTACAGGTTGGTGGGCAAATTTTACAGCAAAAAGCCATCTGAAGTTTGATATAGGACTACTTTCTCATAGATGGTCATTTTAATCTTCGTCAACATTGATCATTTCATGGATAGAATTTTTAGCAATCATCAAAATGCGGCAATAAAATACCCACAATGTATAGAAACAATTGCGACCGGCAGATTTTACCGGTCGCTGTGGTTTTCGAACAGAGAAAAATGAAACACTTGCCCCGTCCCCATGTATCATTCCTTGAACAGAGAAAATGAAACACTTGCCCCGTCCCCATGTATCATTCGGCACGATAGACGACCTCGCCATCGATGATGGTGAAGAGCGTGCGTGTAAAAATTTCCATCGGATTACCGTTAAAAATGGCAATGTCTGCATCCTTACCGACTTCGAGACTGCCGACATATTGATCCATGCGACAGATTTCGGCGGCATGCAACGTCAATGCCCGCATACCGGAATGCATTGACATTCCTGCTTTTACGGCAAGTCCCGCACACAGTGGCAGGCTTTGTATTACGGAAACGGGGTGATCTGTCGTAATCGCGACTTTCACACCGGCACGTTCCAAAACGCCGGCCGTCTTAAACTCCACATTTTTCACTTCAATTTTGCTGCGGCTTGTGAAATCGGGACCGACAATCGCCGGAAAACCTGAAGCTTTGATTTCATCTGCAATCAGATGTCCTTCGCTGCAATGATCCAATGTCATATCGAGGTCAAACTCTTTGGCAATGCGGATTGCAGTCAAAATGTCATCCACCCGATGACAATGTGCCTTAAGCGGAATCCTTTTTTCGAAAATGGGAATCCACGGTTCCAAGCGAAAGTCTCGCTCGCTTTCAGACATACCTGCTTTTCGTTTGTGACAGTAATTTCTAGCCTTAAAAAGTTCTTCCCTGAGCATTGCGGCAATCGCCATACGCGTCATGGGAGAACGAGAGAGATTTCCGTAGTTATTTTTGGGATTCTCGCCAAATGCAATTTTCATGGCCGCCGGCGCAAGTCGCACGGCCGTATCAATGCAACGACCGTGCGTTTTTACAAAAGCAAATTGCCCTCCGACTACATTTGCGCTTCCGGGTCCAATCATTGCCGAGGTAATACCGGCCTTGATGGCATCATGGAAAGCGGCGTCCATAAAATTGATTGCATCCAACGCCCGCAGCTGTGGTGTAATCGGGTCGACGCCCTCATTACAGTCGTCGCCCTCCGTTCCCTTTTTTTCTTCGATGATACCCATATGACAATGTGCCTCAATGATTCCGGGCATCACAATGCACTCGTGCGCGTCAATAATTTCGCCGCCAAACCCAATCGGAATATCAATGTCTCTTCCGATTGCCCGAATCTTACCTCCGGCAATCAGAATATTTCCGTTGTGAATGATATCACCGGTCATGGTAATTAAGGTTCCGTTCATGATAAAAAGCATGTGGCCCTCCGTTACTGCATGTATGCCAGCGGATTGTCCGGCACTTGATTGTGCGTTAGTTTAAAGTACAGATTACATCCTTCCGCAGAGTAGAAAATACTGGGTTCTGCAACATTTCCGATTGTCTGCCCGGCCTCAACGACCTGCCCTTCCGTAACACAGATATCCTTTAACTGTCCATACGTCAATTCATATCCTTCGCCGATATCAAGCACGACATAATTGCCAAGTTCCTTTGATGCCTTGATTGTTTTCACGATTCCCGTAGTCGATGCGTCGACCCGGTCTCCGCAAGTTGCGGAAATTACCACAGCCGGATTATATCGATACTGTCCCAACGTTTTGTGATACACCGTTTTATCCATGCTGTAGTTCATAAGAATATCGCCGTTTGCGGGAAGATGCAGTACTTGCTCCGTCGGAAAAACGTAATTAACTGCAACAGGTGCCGCCGTTTCCTGAGTCGATTCCGCAGGTTCCGTGGGGCTCTCCGGCTCACTTTGCGTAACCTCGGATTCACTTTCGGATTCCGCCTCGTCCTCCGAAACGATCACCTCTTCACTTTTTATTTCATCTGTCTTTTTGGGAAACTGCGGATTCTCAATTTCGCTGGAATTCGTCTCTTGAAAATACGGATCCGCATCCAAATCGTCCGCATAAGTGATTTGTTCGACAGGCGCAGTTACAAGTTCCTCCGCCACTTCGCTCGTATTGTCCGGCACCGTCATTTGATTCAATTCATCCAGATCAACACGATATTCGTCATTATTCGTTTTATCCTTCTCACGTACATAAATTCCCGTCATTGTCAATGCGGCCAGCACAAATGCCGATGCCGAAAGCATAATGATTCTTTCTTTTCGTAATGCAGTTTTTCTTTTTTTACTATTTCTTATATCATGCAAATTATTCATCGTTTTACCTCCATATGACTTATGCCTACAGAAAAATTCCGCAGGCATTTGCCTAAAAATATTCTTTCCTGTTTGCATATGTTTATTCAATTTTTGCATGATATTTTTGTACTATATTTTACAATGTTTATTTCTTTTCAAGCGTGACATCATGATAGTAATATGCTAAAAGTTCCGTAAAATCCATGCCGGTTTTTGCCATCTCATTGGCTCCGTAACGGCTGAAGCCAAAACCGTGCCCGACACCTTTGACAGTAATGCGATACTTGTTTTTTTGTCTTTGAATCGAAAAATTTGTTGACGGCAGTGCATATTTTTTGCGAAACTCATCCCCCGAATAACTGACACCATCCGCAACAATGCGCAGAACATAGCCGTGCGACGAAACATCCTCCGGGTAGACGTTCTCACCCACTTCATCCACATTGAATTCAAACTCCTGCAGGTAGCGTTCGGAAAGCACATCTGCCGGACTTTTTACGGATTGCAAGTACACAAAATCGTCTCCCAATGCAGTACCGGGTCTCGTATATCCTGCGCAAACATCAAAAAAAGGGGCATAAATAATTTCCCCTTCATAAACCAAAACCGTCCGATTGGTATCTGCCACAATACTTGCCAGACGATTGTAATTCTTCTGGTAATCCGCGCCCCAAAGTTTTTTTTGCTCGACGGGGTCAAAATAAGTTGTCTCATTTTTATCATCCGATTTCGGGAACTTTGAGCAGAGCAAATTTGTACGCAATATCACAGACATGGCTCGCAGCGTCGCGTCCTCATAGGTGATTGGAACGCTCCCCGCCAATGCTCCGATTAAATATTCCTCCAGCGGCAGAATCTCCTCACCCGCCGGTGTCACGACCACAACTTCCCGCCCTTCCGGCACCGTGACATCTTCCGCTCGGTGATAAATCCCGTTAAAAAACAAATTGCATAAATAAGGTAAAATGAACATGAAAAAAGAAACTGCACAGATATCAATGATTATCTTGCGCCATACAGCTTCTTTTTTCAACTTTTCCATATGATTATGTTCACCTCTCACTCATATCTTACTATATGATTCAAGGCCTTCCGACATGTCAAAAAGTTGATAAACTTCTTACCTGTCGTGTGTTTGTTACTCATCCGAACCGTCCTCTCCACGAAACTCGTCTTTCTTACTTTTCGATAATCGAAAACAGAATATCTCGTCTCATGTGGAATCTCAGTCCTCTTTGTCTAAGTACTTGCTCTCTCACTTACCGCGTTCCAAACTTCCAACGCCACCCACCTTGCTTCATCTGTTCCAGAATAGTTTATCACAGAAATGTCACTTTCGTTTTTAGTTTAAACTACAGAATTCACAGGGTACGTATTGTCTTCTTTTCATCCCGTTTCGGATTGAAAGTGTTCCAAATCCAAAAAGAAAATCGATTCTTCCGACAGCTTCATCGGACATGTTTTTTGCTTCACGTTTACTCGTTGTGATTACTAAGACTACTATAACACCTTTTTTTTTCTTGAAAAGGGTTTTTTCATGAACAACAAATATTTCGGCATGAATAAAAATTAATTCACGCGATTATAGTTTATTAGGCATCCTTTCAGGATGATTTGTCGTTCTTTATCGGTCAATTCTCCAAGGCGCAATGTGAATTTCCGCGCTCCATGCGCCGTGATTGCATAGGCGTCAATCGACTCCGTGGCAGCTTCAACCGCCTTGCGAATATTTGGAAGGTAAATGTAATCCAAATTTGCAAACGGTAACTCACCTTCGGGAATCACGAACGGCAGCATACCCCAGTTAATCAAATTGGAGCGATATCTCTTGGTGGCATATTCATTGGCGATGTTCGCCCAGCCGCCCAAAACCTTCTGGCAACTTGCAGCCTGCTCTCTTGCAGAACCGTCACCCGGTTTCACCGCGAAGATTGTACTTCCGATTCCGACTTCCATCATTTGAACTTCCGGATTGATTGTTTTAATCCGGCTAAAAATTTCTTCCAGTTCCGGAACTTCACTTGTCGGTGTATTTCCGATTCTTCTGACATCCTCTGCTTTTTGAATCGCTTTGGCACGACTTACATATGCGGGATCTTTTCTTGAAAGGGTAAATTCCGCAAGTCCCAATGGATTGGAGCGATAGGAAGAGGTCTCGCCGGACGGGATCAACTCATCCGTCGTTGTTACGGGATCGTGAATTTCGGCAACTACTTGTAATAACAAATCTTCCGTCAAAGCACACATTGCCGGCCAATCTTTGATGTTCGGTCCAAACTTCACTTCCGCATTGGGATCGGCAATCCCCTTCGAATCAAATACACGATTTTTATAGATCTCCTGATCAAAGTGGTAACGATACTTTCCGAATTCGCCGTCAAATTCCGTCGCAGGTGTCAATACACCGCGGTTGGCTGCCGTTGCAGCAATGGAACGTGCATCCATCAATGCCACAGACGAAATCTGACCGTTCTGCAATTTCGAACCCTCTCTGTTCGGGAAGTTTCTGGTTGAATGACGAATACTGAATGCGTTATTCGCAGGTGTATCTCCCGCCCCGAAACAAGGTCCGCAAAAAGCGGTTTTGATAATGGCACCCGTCTCCAAAATGGTCGCTGCGCAGCCATTTTTAATTAATTCCATATAAATCGGCATGGAAGCGGGGTAAACATTCAGGGTAAACGCATCGGCACCGATATAGGTATTCTTGAGAATGTCGGCTGCCGCACAGATATTCTCGAAACCGCCGCCCGCACAACCGGCAATGACACCCTGCTCCACACAGAGACGGTGATTTTTTTTAACTTTATCTTTCAATGTAAATGAAACAGCACCGTCAAGGCTGACAGCGGCACGTTTTTCAACATCGTCCAAAATATCATCCAAATTGGCGTTCAATTCTTCAATCGTGTAGGTATTGCTCGGATGGAACGGCATCGCAATCATCGGTCGAATACTGCTCAAATCAATTGTGATAAAACCGTCATAATACGTAATATCCGCAGGATTTAACTCTTGATAATCATCCTTACGCCCATGAATCTCATAAAAATCCTCAACCTGTGCGTCGGTTCTCCAAATAGATGAAAGGCAGGTGGTTTCCGTCGTCATGACATCAATACCGATACGGAAGTCGGGTGTCATATTGGAAACGCCCGGGCCAACGAACTCCATGACTTTGTTCTTAACATAGCCGTTTCCGAAAACGGCACCGATAATGGCAAGTGCAACGTCCTGCGGCCCCACACCTTTGATGGGAGCGCCGGTTAAGTAAATTCCTACAACTTCCGGCATGTTGATATCATATGTCTGATTCAATAACTGCTTCACGAGTTCCGGTCCGCCCTCGCCCATCGCCATCGTTCCAAGCGCACCGTAGCGTGTGTGCGAATCCGAGCCGAGTATCATCTTACCTCCGCCCGCAAGCATTTCACGCGCGAACTGATGAATGACTGCCTGATGCGGCGGTACATAAATGCCGCCGTATTTTTTGGCGCAGGAAAGTCCAAACATGTGGTCATCTTCATTGATGGTTCCGCCAACGGCACAAAGTGAATTGTGGCAGTTGGTCAAAACATACGGTACCGGAAACTTTTCAAGTCCGGAAGCACGTGCCGTTTGAATGATTCCTACAAATGTAATGTCGTGTGATGTTAACTTGTCAAACTTTATTTTTAACTTATCCATATTGTCGGACGTATTGTGTTGTTCCAAAATTCCGTACGCAATGGTTCCTTTTTGCGCTTCTTCTTTGGTCACCTGCTTTCCGGTCTTCGCTGCGATTACTGCCGCAGCTTCGGAATTGTCCGCAATGATTTCGTTTCCTTTTAGCAAATATGCTCCGCCTTCATATAACTGAATCATGGTTTTTGCCTCCTATTGTAATTAATATCAGTGAATACGATGATAAAACATGCTACCTATTGTAGATACAAATCGCACTTTACAATTTAACAGTTTAAGGACACAAAGTCAACTTGAACGCACGGATTTTCGATATTTACGTTTTTTGAAGCCACAAAGAATTCCATGCAGTCAATCACATGGAATCCTTCGTGTGTGTGTATTTTGTACAGTGTTTGCGGTTTCACTGTACGTAGAGGAAAAAATGCGTAAAAGCATATCACCGAATTAATCTAGCCACAGCAGATAAATCCACAATGTTTATTTTGTCATCATTGTTCATATCTGCTTTTTTAATTGATTCCCAACCGTCGTCTACGTTTGTCATATCAATATAGCGTGCAACATAGGCAAGGTCTACAATTGTAACCAAACCATCGCCGTTCATGTCACCCGGTACCGGCTCCGCCGATGTAATCAAAGTAACGGTAGGGCTCCAGTAAATTGCATCATTCCAATGTTGCTTATTTCTGTTTGCTATGAAACGAATGCGATCGCCCGACTTGACATCCACGCGATTGCTGTGCTCCTCTCCTTCAAGTTCCGCGCCGTCAATCAACTGCGGACCCCATATGATTTCATCATTTTTTGTGATGGTAAGCAGAAGTCCGTCTCCGTTTGTATTACCGTTCGACTTCCGTACGATACCGGTAATATCTACCGTTCCCTCGCATGTTGCTCTCCACTCTCTGACTGCATCGGATTTATCACTTGGCTGCATAACATCCTTACTTACCGATGCGCCTTTATCGCCAACCCATGCACCTCGATTGCTTTGATAAGTCATATCCGCATATGCGCTCCCATCCCATTCAAGATAATACCAGTCATTTTTACCTTGTTCGGACGAAAAATGAACCTCTGCATTCCACGGCATCGGATCGGTGGAAGGCTTCGCATCCGCGTCAATCGCCGGTTCTGCAGAATTTGTATTGAGCGGATGTGGATAGACATAAGGGGTATAACCGGCCGTCCATGTATTATCTGCGGTTGCTTTATATAAGGTGTTTTGGTCGGTCGCAAAATAACCGACTCCGGCGGTACACGTAACCGGTCTCTCCGACAAAGTACCGACGCCTACGCCTTTGGTTCCGTCGAAATTTTCGGTGTATTCATAATAATCTCGATTCCTCTGCACAATATCTTGACCGGTAAACTCCGCTCCGTATTGGATAATCGCTCTTTTTTCCGGGTCTGTCTCGGGACCGGACACTTTTGTTTCGTACCATTTTCCATTGATGGTATTGTTCCACAGATATAACGGTTCCAAGGTCTGGTTCATGCCACGCCCAAGTTGATCATGTGCCGGATAGTAACTTGGATCCATGAATTTACCGGGTTCCACAGCATTGCCGTCATTATGCCACAGCAGATACTCGCGCAATGCAACACTTGGCGAATCCTCATAATAGGATTGCCCCGAAAATTCATTGTTGAAAACAATTCCGGTTCCGCCACGTAATTCGATAAAATAGAACCAGTATGCCTTTTGAGTCGTGCGAAAGTCATTATTGTATATTTCATAATGTCGAACGCTGTGTTGCTGATAATAATCCCAATCTCCATAATGGTTTTGCGAGCCATTTGACCAAAGACCGTGTCCATCCACTTTGGCATTATATACCGTGTTTTCACGAAATACGAACCTGCTGTTGAAAGAACCTGTTACACATTGTGTACTCCCAAACCCCTCCGTTGTGGTAAAAAGATTATCCTCTATGTAAACCGCTTCTGCAGTTCCAAACGTACTTGGCGTCGACCACGAATCTTTGGGTCCGTAAACGTGAATGAGTTCATTACTGTTCCCCTTGAATTCAAACACATTGTTATCAATCAAGCCATATGCTTCATAGACATCAATCGGTCTTCCCAAATTGGTTAAAAAATGATTATTGTGAATTCGGAAATTTTCTGCTTCGCCGTTCACGGTAATCCTGCCGCCCGAATGCCCCCCCGATATCTCACTCGCATTACGATCCGTTACAAATGTAAAACCGTCGATATTAACGTTTGCTGCGTTAACATGAATCAATGAATTGATAATCTTTGTTTTGTCATCTCCGCATCCTTGTAAACTAATGGATCGGTCAATTGTCAAAATATTTTTATAGCCCCAATCAGACTCGCCTTGCGGAACACGAACGATATCTCCGTTGCTTGCACTCCTGACAGCCAACAAAACTGCCTCATAGGATGCATCGTGCGCATAGATGATTTCGCTGCCTTCGGAATCCTTAGCTAAAACAATACTAGGATTTACAATTGTAATCAATATGGCAATGATTAATCCCATGCTTACCGCATGTACCATACAGCCCTTTGTTCGTCTTGGTATTTTCCGCATTCCTCTACCTCCGTAGTTTTTTGGTATTTTTTAGCGTTCTGACAGATTCATTTTTCAATTTATTTGAAGTCAAATAAGTCGCTCTCTATTGCCCATAACTATACACGATTACCTTCATTAATTTCTACAAAATAAGCGAAGTAGTGACTTTTGGACAACGAAGAAGTGACTTTTGGACAAACTTTTGAAAAAAGAAGTGACTTTTGGTCAAAAAAGAAGTGACTTTTGGTCAAACTTTTGAAAAAAGAAGTGACTTTTGGACAAAAATAAAGTGACTTTTGGACAAATTTTAATTTTAGCTCTGTCGCGTGTTCCACCATTTGCTATTGAATTATTAACATAAAAAAGATAAAATGAAAACGTACCGATGCCCATTACAGCAAGCAGGAGGAGACACGATGATGAATGATTGGGAGAAGATGCCAAAACTAGGATTCGGGCTGATGCGTTTGCCCGAGAAGAACGGAGAAATTGATATTGACGAAGTTTGTAATATGGTTGATATGTATATGAATCACGGATTCAACTATTTTGATACCGCATATGTTTACCACGGCGGTAAGTCAGAGGTTGCCGCGGGCGAGGCAATTGTAAAACGTTACCCCCGCGATTCTTTTTATCTGGCTACCAAACTGCCCGCATGGGAACTGCATTCCCCCGAAGATTGTGACCGGATATTTAACGAGCAGTTGACACGTGCAGGCGTGGAGTATTTTGATTTTTATCTGTTACACAGCATGGAGGAGGGAAACAACTACGAGGCACATGAGAAATATCACAGTTTTGAATGGGCCATGGAAAAGAAAAAAGCCGGGCAAATACGACACTTTGGGTTTTCTTTCCACGGTACGCCGCAGCTGCTAAATCAAATACTTGACAAACATCCCGAAGTTGAGTTTGTTCAAATACAATTAAATTATGCGGATTGGAACAATCCCATTGTGCATTCCGGCAAACTGTATCAAATTCTGAAAGAGCGAAATATACCGATTATCGTCATGGAACCAGTTAAGGGCGGCACGTTGGCGCATACCACGCCGGAACTCGAATCCATGATGAAACGTCAGCAACCTGATAAAAGTATTGCCTCCTGGGCTTTACGCTTTGTCGGCTCGTTGGATGGTATTATGACAATTTTAAGTGGAATGTCGACACCGGAACAAATGCAGGATAACTTGCATACGTTCAGTAACTTCGAGCCTCTGTCCGAACAGGACCGTGATGTCCTGCAACAGGTAACACAGGCCATGGCGGAACTTCCGAACATCCCTTGTACATCCTGCCGTTACTGCTGCGACGGTTGTCCCTCCGGCATCCTAATTCCGGATATCATCGGAAGCCTGAACACGCTTCGGATGTATGGTGAAGACAACCGACCGCACTTTTTCTATCAATCATTAACCGACCACTCCGGTAAGGCCGGTGACTGCATCGCCTGCGGACAATGCGAAAGCGTATGCCCGCAACACCTGTCGATTATTGAGATTATGCAGGAAGCGTCATCACGGCTGGATCGGTAACGCAAGTATTTCTGTTATGCTCTGATGCGGCATATGTCGATTGCTTGGTTTGTACAATAATTATGCGGAATATCCATGGATTTCCACCGCCTAGCTTGGCTGTTTTTCCTTCTAGGGGGGTATTATCCGTGGATTTCCACCGCCTAGCTTGGCTGTTTCTTCCTTCTAGGGGGTATTATTCGTGGATTTCCACCGCCTAACTTGGCTGTTTTTTCCTTCTAGGGGGTATTATTCGTGGATTTCCACCGCCTAAATCTTCTGTCTTGTTACTTCAGGGGTAAGGCAATGGTTACCTATTTCTATAATCTGTGGCGTTATGTTGGATGATATCCGACCTCATATCAATAGACAAAAGAAAATGGCATGTGTTACAATGCGATTAAAAATCACACACAAAGGAGTTACTACTCATGGTAAAACACATTATTCTATGGAAACTAAAAGACGAGTATAACGAGGAAGAACGCACCGTCATTATGAATGACATCAAATCCGGTTTGGAAGGTCTTGCCGGAAAAATCCCCGGGTTGCTTGACATCCAAGTGCGTTTTGATAAGCTTCCTTCCTCCAATGTCGACATTATGCTCGCTTCCTCCTTCACGGACGAAGCTGCTCTCAAGGGTTACAGTGTGCATCCGGAACATATGGCTGTGGCTGTCAACAAGGTCAGACCTTATACCGCGCTTCGCTCCTGCATGGACTACGTTTGTGATTGATGATGGAGCAAAAAATACAGCGAGACTTACATCATTAGCGTGCGTTGCCATGTATTTTTTATGCTAAAAAATATTTAGCTTATCAACTGCATTTATCGCTTCCAAGCAGTGTTGTACTGTTTCTATTATAGTTAATTTAGTTTTTTAACTGCGATTATCGCTTCCATGCAGTTGAGTATTGTGTCTAATACATTAATTTAGTTTTTTAACTGTGATTATAGTTTTCAAGCAACCGAGTATTGTTTCTGATATATTTGTCTTAATTTTTAACCCTTACCAAAATGATATACCAAGATACCCTGCTCCCCGGCAATTTCAAAAAAAGCGAGTTCATAATCTGTATCATATGATATATACGTATGTCGTCCTATCGCTCCGCCAGATATACACTGACACGATTCTGGATCAACGCCGCAACATCCTCCGCGCTCTTCTGCCCCGCAAAATAGCTTTGCGACTCCTCGGAGATAATCTGCATAATGACAGGGTCGCCTGCCTCTGCGCGTTGCGCGTCACCTATCATGTCGCGGATTTCCGTCAATTCCTCCTCCGTCAGCGGCATCAAGACGTCCTCCTCGAACTGCTCGCCGAGAATTCTGTTTTTCGCATACTGCGCTTCGAACCCCTCTCCGTGCAACATTTGAAGTTCCGCTTCCGTCATCCCTTTCCCCGTCATAAAACCTTCATAGTTTTGCATTTTGTCCTGTTGATAGGACACATCCAGAAATTCTGCTAAAAATGACCACGCAGCATCTTGATACTGCGAACAGGACATCATCCCAACACTCATCGCCGGTCTTACAACCGCTTGGTTACTTGACGGATAGCCAATCAATAACATTTCTTCCGCCTGTCTTTTGTAATTTAAAACTTCACAAAACTTCATCGGATACAAATACAATCGCAGAAAACCATATTTCTCATAAAATTCCGCATCGCTCATTTCTTTCTCGTCACTTATCGTTTTATTCTTCTCTTGTTCATCGCTTCGTTGACAAGCCTCCAACAATCTGTAAAATTCATCGGTCGTAAACGAACAACTTCTCTGCTTAACATCAACATACGATGAAAGTGAGAAACTCATTGCTTGCATCAACAACTCATCCGCAGGTGCCTGCGGATTAACATCACGTAGATAGGTAACATAATCCTCTCTCGTCCAAGTGTCCTCCTTACCCG
Organism: uncultured Lachnospiraceae bacterium; assembly: GCA_964389005.1. Taxonomy (GTDB): domain Bacteria; phylum Bacillota; class Clostridia; order Lachnospirales; family Lachnospiraceae; genus CAYMCV01. The sequence continues at coordinate 24,394 of CAYMCV010000005.1, forward strand.
TCACTTCCCGCAGACGATTTCGATTCACGCAATAGGTATCGAGGTAGCATAAAGGGGTCACTTCATATAATGCCCCATCCACCAAAAGCGCCCGCAACGGCGATGCCTGAATGTCCTCTTTCGTCATTGTGCCATCCGATGTAAGATACGGATACAAATCCTTAAGAAGTTCTTTTTCGAGCATACTATCATAGCCAAATCCGGTAAACTCAACCAAATCGTAAACCTCTCCGGCTGCAATTCGATTTTTAAACTCTGTCATCGGTTCGTCTTTCTCTGAAAAATCCGTAACTTCAATATAATACGCTGTATTATTCTGATTGAATTCCACGATTGCCTCTGCAAGAAAAATAGGATTATCACTTAATTGGGCACACCGCAGTGTCGTTTTCCCTTCCGATTCGGTGCCTTCCTCATACGGATGCGCCCGATAAACATGCATTGTTCCCGGCGCATAAATATCCCCATTCGCCCAGTAAATCTCTTCCTTGGACCGATAGTCCAATGTCGTCATCATTACATTTTGTTCACTCGGTAAAAGATGGTACAACGATAAAACAGGCTCACAGACATTTGTCTCCAAATTCATGCCATAGACATTTTGATTCAATCCAACAAACAACAAATCGAATCCATCGCTCTGACTTCCGTCAAACAGAGCGCTGACGCCAAAATCGCACAGAATCTCCTCAAGTTTGCCCTCACAAAGTTGCAACAAATTCCCAGCGCTCGCTATGTAGAGACAATTGTCTATATACTTCATATCATGAAGATAATTATCAAGCGGAACTTTCTCTTGAAACGCATCGTTTTTGAACGTATACAACTCCCAATTCTCATCAATATTTGCCGCGACACACATATCCCCATTGGTCCCAAGTTCCAGCCGAAACTCCGAGGCTTCGCTAGGCAAAACATCCGTGACATCAAGACTCGAAATCTGCTTTCCTGTCAACTCATAACATTCGATAAAAATCCCCGTAAGTTCACTTTCATACATCTGCTCACCGCCGACATACTCGGCCATAGAATGAGAACGTATGAAATATACTTTCTCGCGGTCAACAATTTGAAACCCATGATAGACATTCACGTCCTTTATTTGATTGTCCTCAAGTGTTCTGAAATACGCACCTTCCAACGGACACTCTTCCATTTCCCATGTTTTTTGCAAAAAGTCAATCGTGACACGCTCAACAAACAGACCATTGCGTTCATAATCCATAAAAATTCCCAAAAGCACATCGTCTTTTAGATCCTCGCCATTTAAGAAGCCGCCCAACTCTACCTTCATCTCATCTGCCCAATACACCGGAGCCGCTTCTTCCTCAATCACTTCTTTTTCGCAGGAAATCATGGGAATGATGAAGCAGATAATCAATATGATATATGTAATTTTTAGGTGATGAATGTGCATGTCCACGCCTCCCGAGCCTATGATTATTTCGATGCAGCGAATATGCATAAATCGACGAAACATTAAGTGCAAACCAATTCCACGCGCGCCGAAAATTCTTACACTTTCCGCTTCACCGTGCGGTGAAACGCTATCGCAATCGAATACTACTTTTATCGTAGCAATAACAGTCCTATTTGTCAATGTATGAACTTCTTTCTCAAAGAAGCAAATTTCCGCGCCCTTTTGTTCATATTGATGAACTAATATGATGCATTGAACGGAGATTCTATTGGCATTTCGAGATTGAGTTCATCTAATGTCTGTCTTCGGGGATACATTTTAAAGAATATTTTATTGGCATCTCGAGATTGAATTCATCGAATGTCTGTCTTCGGGAATGCATTTTGAAGAGTATTTTATTGGCATTACGAGATTGAGTTTATCGAATGCCTGTCTTCGGGGATGCATTTTGAAGAATATTTTATTGGCTTTACGGGTAAAAATAAGAAAACTGATATTTTACAGGTTGGTTTTTGAACTTTTACATTTGTAGAATCCATATATCGACCCATTTTCGCCTAAATCTGAACCTGACAAACGAATATAAGACTAATATCGCCTGTTTTCATGTATTTTACATGAATTTTCACCTGTAAAAATTGCCAACTTGTTATTTTTACAGGTAAGCAAAAAAATTTTCGACGCTTATGTTGGTAGTTTGTTTCTGTAATTGGGCAGACAGCACAATTCTCATTAACTAATTTCCCCATATGGTTGTTGCGACAGATTTAGGCACAATCCTTATCATCTAATCTCCTCTTTTTGCAAATAATTTGCACCGCTATATAGCCTTAATCCGTCGTTGCGGTAAGTTGGACAGACAGAACAATTCTCATTAACTAATTCCCCGTGTGGTCGTTACAATTGATTGAGATGCAATATCGCCGCGTCTGATCGTTGCAACAGATTGAGATGCAATATCGCCCCATGTGGTCGTTACAATTGATTAAAATGCAATATCGCCCTATGTGGTTGTTGTGGCAAACTGAGTCGCAATTCTCATCATTCAAATATCGCCGCGTCTGCTCGTTACAACAGATTAAGCAGAAAGTATAATTCTCATTACTTTAGACATACTAATCGCATAACCGTTTTGACGCATCAAAGACATTGCATTCTGCAGTGTCTTGTATGACTGTCGAACAGATAGGAGTGTGATATATGATTTTAAAAGAAAAAGAAATGTCAGTCATTCGTGATCTGCAAACCCAAGAAGAGAACTGTGTAAAAAAGTATGCCAAAAGCAGTGATGAAGCACGCGATCCGGTTTTAAAAGAATTGTTCAAGACCATCCAAAAGGACGAGCAGGAACACTACAACTCACTGGAGCAGGTTCTCTCCGGAACCGTTCCGCAATGCGATTGCAATGATAATCAGGGTAAAAACTACAATCCGCAGGCAACATATTCCGCCGCAACACAAACGGAGGACAAGTCACATGATTGCTTCCTCGCAACAGATTGTATCGGAACCGAAAAAATGGTTTCCGGAGAGTATAACTCCAACGTGTTTTCTTTTGGTAACTCGGATGTCAGAAAGCTGCTTGCCGATATTCAGATTGAAGAACAGAATCACGCGGAAATGCTCTACAAATATAAAACAGCAAACGGAATGTCATAGCAGAACATGCGCCGCGTGGGAAAAAGAAATATAAATGCCGAAGGTAGCATCTTAATGACATAGCAGAACGTGCGCCGTCAGGCGTTGTCCCCCGGTGCCAACGTGAGCCATTCACTATCAATGTCATAGCAGAACATGCGCCATCAGGCGAACAAGTAAAAACCGGCATGGGAATTACCCATGCCGGTACATATTCACATCTATCCGGGAAAACAGTGCAGTTCTGGAATCGACGTGTATCGACTCAATCCAATACCTATTCACGTCTATCCTCCGTGGTCTTCGGTGAGACGTCCTTGGAGGACTATCACTCAACCTGATACCTATTCACATCTATCCCCGTAGTTGCAATAACAAATTGCATACCAAATACAACTTCTACTATTTCTGCCCATAATATGCATTGGCGCCATGTTTGCGATAGTAGTGCTTATCCTGCAAATCCTGCGGGGCAGGCATAATCTCACGATTGATTTGTTCACTGAACAAAGCCATCTTCGCAACTTCCTCAAGTACCACCGCATTATGCACGGCTTCCGCTGCGTTTTTGCCCCATGTAAAAGGACCGTGATTCTTGCAAAGTACCGCCGGAACTGCCTTCGGATCTTTCTTAAGTCTTTTGAGTTCCTCAATAATCAGCAATCCTGTATTCTTCTCGTAGGCCTCTTCGATTTCTTTATCACGCAGACATCTGAGACAGGGTACTTCCCCATAAAAATAGTCTGCATGCGTCGTCCCGTAACACGGAATTCCTCTGCCTGCCTGCGCCCATGATGTTGCATAAGACGAGTGCGTGTGCACGATTCCGCCGATTTCCGGAAATGCTTTGTACAACTCGATATGCGTCGCCGTGTCCGAGGACGGTTTCCATTTGCCTTCCACGACTTCGCCCCACAAATCTACAACCACCATATCATTTGCGTCCAACTTGTTGTAATCGACTCCGCTTGGCTTAATCACCAAGAGCCCGCTTTCCGCATCAAACCCGCTGACGTTCCCCCAGGTTAATGTCACAAGCCCCAGACGCGGGAGCATCATATTCGCTTCATATACTTCTTTTCTTAATTGTTCAAGCATGTTAACCTCCGACGCGACATTTGTCGCAATATATACTTGTTTATTCACTATATCTACTGAAGATTCCGATATCGCCCCTCTGTGCATCCACACATTGGTTTGATATATCACTGTGTCATCACGTCCTCATCCTTACAAGGCAAAGACATAATACATAGTAGCAACTACATTTGCCCCATGCAATTAACTAAGCAGACAAAAATTTGGTGCACATGGACGGAGCGAGCTTATGATTGCGGTGACTTTCCCAAAATTAACTAAGCCGGCAAAACTTTGGTGCACCCCAATTACAGCACATCTACAGCCGCGCGTTCCGCTTGCAGTCCCTTACGATATCTGCACATGAAATCCTCGAATCCCTTCACATCCTCGGCATTCGGATACACTTTCGTTCCGCTTTGCCCCGCAAAAATCTCCTGTGTCAGGAATTCCGAAAATGTCTGATTTTCCTTGCGGTATGCCATATATGCTGCCAAAAGTGCAATCCCCCACGCGCCGCCTTCTCCTGCGGTCTTCATAACGGAAACCGGCGCATTGATTGCCGCCGCAGCAATTCTCTGTCCGACACCTTGCGTCTTGAAATATCCGCCGTGCCCGAACATTTCATCCACTTTGACATGTTCCTCTTTGAGTAAAAAGTCCAAGCCGACCTTCAACGCCGCCAGCGCAGAATAAAGATTCATTCGCATAAAATTGGCAAGCGTAAACTTATCCTCCGCTTTGCGCACGAACAACGGTGCTCCCGCCTCGAATCCGGTAACCGTCTCGCCGGAAACGTAGTTATAAGATAAAAGTCCGCCGCAGTCCGCATCGCCCTCCAATGCCTTTTCATACAGTTTGGTGAACAACTCATTGGTATCAATCTGATATCCCATGCTCTTAGCAAACTCACCGAACAATCCAACCCACGCATTGATGTCCGACGTACAATTGTTACAATGCACCATGGCAACAAGCGCACCGTCCGGTGTCGTTACCAAATCAATCTGCGGATAAACTTTGGATAATTCTTTCTCCAAAACAACCATTGCAAATACAGAAGTTCCTGCAGAAATATTGCCTGTTCTGACGCCGACGCTGTTCGTTGCCGCCATGCCGGTTCCCGCATCACCTTCCGGCGGACATAATAAAATTCCGCTTTCGAGCTGACCGCTCACATCTAAAAATGCTGCGCCTGCTTCGCTCAACGTTCCCGCAGAATCACCTGCCGTCAGCACCTGCGGAAGGATGTCCTGCAATTTCCATGCAAATCCCTCATCGCTAACCAAGCCGTCAAATGCAGACAACATCTTCTCATCGTATTTTCCTGTTTGCGTGTCAATCGGAAACATTCCCGATGCATCACCGACACCGAGTACTTTTTCGCCGGTCAGTTTCCAATGAATATATCCTGAAAGTGTAGTTAAAAATGAAATTTCTCTGACATGGTCTTCGCGGTTTAAGATTGCCTGATACAAATGTGAAATACTCCATCTTTGCGGAATATTGTAGTTGAATTTATCCGTTAGAATCGCCGCCGCTTCTTCGGTCATGGTATTGCGCCATGTTCGAAACGGAACCAGAAGTTCTCCTTTTGCGTCAAAAGCTAAGTAACCGTGCATCATTGCCGATATGCCAATAGCCGCAAAACGCTTCGGTACAACGCCGTATTGCGTCATGATATCCTCGCGTAATGCTTGATACGCATCCTGCAATCCTGTGTGAATATCCTCCAAAGAATAGGTCCAGACACCATCTTCATATCGATTCTCCCATGTATGCCCGCCGGATGCAAGCGGTGTGCCTGCCTCATCAATCAATACTGCCTTAATTCTCGTGGAACCAAACTCGATTCCCAATACAGATTTTCCTTCCGAAATCAATTTACAAACGTCCATCATTTCCTCCATATACTGTGTGTGAATTTTGATCTATATGAATTGTTCCAATATTTGCATAAAACTAATAAATTATGGTATCCCTACCGCTTGCTTTTCCTTGATACAACTTACTGTCGGCTTCTTTTAGACTAATATTCAACGGTTGATTCGCATCGTATTCTGTCAAGCCAAATGTCATCGTAATCTGAATTTCAATGTCATTTTTGACAATATGCAGATTACGTATTGCGTTCTGAATGCCGACCAAATGAACAAACGCATCATCCCCGTTACAATTCGGAAATACAATGAGGAACTCCTCGCCGCCCCAACGCGCAACAAATGATTTGTTCTTCATTTCCCGTCGCAGGCATGCGGATACCTGTCGCAATGCTTCGTCACCGAAATCGTGTCCGTACTCGTCATTAACGCGTTTAAAAAAGTCAATATCACTGATGCAGATACTGAACCCCTGCTCCATCGTCGTGCTCTCAGCCAGCGTCTCCAAATACTCCATGGCCTTACGTCGATTGAACAATCCCGTCAGCGTGTCCGTATTCACTTGCTCTTTGAGCTTCTGATTGTAGGCTATCAGTTTGTTCTCCAGTTCTTGACTGTCCTTACTGAATTCGTAGACCACAATGGAAAGACACCAGAAAAAAAGTGCCATATTCACATCCAAAGAGAAATTCGTCTGGAACTCGGATAAAACCACTCGTGCGCCGTAATGATTACTGATGAGATGAAACGCCATCCGAATCAGGACAATCGAAAAGCTAAAAATGATTTTGTGGGTATAATGCCCATAACTTGAAAAGTAATAAAGAACCAATAAAAGAATCAGATAATTCTGCGCTCCGATGCCCCAGCCGTAATAAATAATCGTATGGAATATCCAGACTACCATTGTCGACATGTATAACCACAACGTCGCAGCTTTGCAGAAATAGTAAGAACCGATAAATATACCTACAAGTGAAAGTATAATCAGCACATTGAGAAAAAGACCCGGAATTCTGTGACAAAATATAGCGTTAAACGCCGCATTCAGAATTAAAAACGCAATAAAATACAAAACTAAGATTCTGATCAAAACTGTCAACTTCTTAGATTCGTTGTCGTTCGTTGTCTCTTTTGTAATGAATTCCTTAAGTTTTCCCATACGCTCGCGACCCACCCGTCCGATTCATTCACTACTTCGAAATCATTGTCACCTCATATGTAACTCCGTCCACGATAATATTCGATACCGCATCGCAGGCGCTAAAAATTTCCTCATCCACATATGCAAACTTATCCGGTTGTCCGCCTGCAATCAATGTCGTTATGATTGCTTCCACACGCGGTCCGTGTAACGGATTGCACTCGGTAATGCATGCTATTTTATCATCCAAAACATCTTGGATGGCTTCTTTGTTCACACCGTCAAACGAGATAACCATAATCTCGCCGGCAGCAATATCGGACCCTGCAGTCTTCCCGGCAGCTTCGATGGCTTCGATGGCCCCGAACGCTTCATTGTCATTCTCACAGTACACCACATTGATATTGTCATACTGCCGTAAAAAAGCCTCCATAACCTCACGTCCCTTGGCCTGCGTAAAATCTCCCGATGCTTCTGCCATTAAATCCCAACCGTACAACTTAGCTGCGTCTGATAGACCCTTGGTTCTCCCAATCTGTGCCGATGCTCCGATGGTCCCTTGAATGTTGACAATATGAAGTTCCTCGGGTGCAATTCCCTTCGCAACGGTAAATTGATGTAACCACTCGGCGGCTTTTTTTCCTTCCAATTCAAAATTGGAGCCCACCCAACAGGTAAACAAACTTTGATCCGCCACCTTCACCATGCGATCCACGATAACAACAGGAATTCCGGCATCCTTCGCCTCCTGCAGAACCGTATCCCATCCTTCTTCGGTTACCGGCGCCAAAACAATGAAATCCACTTCCTGTTGAATGAATCTGCGAATAGCCATAATTTGATTCGCCTGATTCTGTTGCCCATCGTCGAATATCAACTCATACCCGTTCTCCGGAGTAAATGTCGATTTCATCGACTCCGTATTGGCACTTCTCCAATCGGATTCCGCCCCAAGCTGTGAAAAGCCGATGACAATGCGATTACCTGTCTGTGCCGTCGATTCCTCTGACGGTTCTTCTGTTCGAAAGCCACCGCAACCTGCGGTTACGGCTAAAAGCAAAAAAAACAGCAAAGCAGCAACTGTCGCCTTCGTACGCATGTGCTTTCCCTCCACGGTTTGAGCGAAATACGTTTTTAGATAAGTCAATCATAACGTATTTCGCTCATTTTATCCATACTTTTTTTGTAATCAGTTTTTATCTTTTTAGTTTTTTCTTACGCGCAACGACAATACTCTGAATTACGAGGAACAGACAGAGCATTCCGGCAATGGTGATTCCCGTCCACCACGCCTGACCGAGTCCGGCTGATGAAACGATGTTCTGAATTGTACTTAATGACAGCACGCCGAACAGTGTTCCGATGATGTTTCCAACGCCGCCCGTCAGCATGGTTCCGCCGATAATCGAGGACGCTATCGCATTCATTTCCGCACCGGTCGCATGAGATGCGGAGCCCGAACCGACATGCATGAAGTAGACGAATCCGCCGATGCCTGCGAGCAAGCCGCAGAATACATAAGATAAAAATTTGGTCCTTTTAACATTAATACCCAACATCAATGCGCTCTGTGCATTTCCGCCGACCGCATAAAAATGCCTGCCGAGTTTGGTCCATTTTAGAAGTACAAACATAATCAAAACGATGAGCAACGCAACAATGACGCCGATTTCGATGTAAGCATCGACATATGCCCCCAATTTATTGATGGATCCCATACCCGGTATGACAATTCTCGTTTCTTTCAGAGCTATAAACTCCGGATTCGCGACGTTGAACGGATTGCTGTTAATGACGGTCGTCAGCCCCCTGGCACAGAACATACCGGCCAGCGTGACGATAAACGGCTGAATCTCCAAATAGGAAATCAGAAATCCTTGCACCAAGCCAAAAGCCAGGCCGATTGCCAATGACAGAATCAGTGCCGTCCAGACATTTCCGTTTTTGTAATCCAAATGTACCGCGCAACACATACTTACAAGTGCAGTAACACCGCCCACGGAAATATCGATTCCTCCGGTAACCATGACAAGACTCATGCCGCAGGAAAGGATAATCAATGCCGCATTTGCATTCAAAATGTTAAAAAAAGTCTGCGGTTTCAAAAAACCCTTGCCCTGAAAAACAATGGCACCGATGTACATCGCAAAGAACACGATGATTGTAATTGCAAGAAGGAGATTGGTGTCCGTAATGTTGTTGAACTTCTGTTTCATGCCTTTTACGGCAGCGTTCGCTTTTTTCATACTACGCCTCCTCCTTTACTTCTTTTTTGAATGAGCTCTTCATTTTTTGCCAAAGCGTAGCCAAATAGTTACGAACCACCGGTGCACTCAATACGACCAAGAGGATAACCACGATTGCTTTGTACGCCGGCAATGCGTCGGATTTGACATTGAATTTGTAAAGCGTTGTTGCTAAAAATTGAATGATATAGGCGCCGATAACCGATGCCATGATGCTGAATTTGCCGCCGCTTAAGGAGTTTCCGCCCAATGCTACCGCAAGAATTGCATCCATCTCAATGTCCTTGGCAAAAACCGAGTAGTTCATGGTTGAGAAACGGCTGACTTTAATGAGCGCAGCAGCCGCTACACAAATACCCAGAATGACAAATGAGAGAAATTTGATAAAAACGGGATTCAAACCGTTCAGTCTCGATGAGTTCTCATTGATGCCGACAGATTGCGTATAAAGTCCCAGATTTGTGAATTTTAGCACAAGTAGAATCACAATAATACAGACAACTGTAATAATAAATGGCGTTGATATCGGAATTCCCGGGAAGAATCCGCCGAAATAGCCAAGCGAAGGGTCGCTGATAATCGGAAGTTCGTTGTTGTTAACCCACGCTGCAATGGAACGACCTGCCGTAAACAAAATCAATGTCGCCACCATTGGTTGTATCTTGAAGATGGAAACCAGCGCGCCGTTAAACATACCACACAACATCGCCACAATACATGAAATCAAAAATGCCACAATAATCGGAGCCTGCAATGAATCCGGTCTGGAATTCGAACCGCAGAGAACACGAAGCAACACGCTTCCCGCAATCGCCATGGTTGCGCCGACAGAAATATCCTGCCCTCCGGTTGCTGCCGTTACAAGTGTCATTCCGATTGCAAGAATGGCAAGTTCCGATCCGGAATCCAAGATTGTAATCAAATACCCGGAAAGTACCGGGTTATTCAAGCTGTTCACGCCAAGTGTAATTTTAAAGAAAGACGGGTCAGCAATCAGATTAAAAATTACCAAAAGTGACAGTGCCGCAATCGGAATCAAAATTCTGTTTTTCATTAATTTGGAGAAGAAATCCGTAATTTTAAACTTTTTTATCGCTGTTTTCATTATTTTTGATCACCTCCGGCAATGGTACTCATAATCTTATTCTGTGTCAGATCCTCACCCGATAATTCACCGACAACCTTACGGTCTCGCATAACTACAAGTCTCGAACATGTGCGAAGCATTTCGTCGGTTTCCGATGAAATGAACGTAATACTCTTGCCTTCGGATGCAAGTTTCAGAACAAGTTTTTGAATGTCAATCTTCGTTCCAACATCGATACCTCTCGTAGGCTCATCAAGAATCAGATACTCGGGATTCGCAAGCAGCCACCTCGCAAGGATAACCTTCTGCTGATTTCCGCCGGACAACGACTTAATCGGCGTGTCCGCAGACGCTGTTTTGATTCCCAATAGTTTAATGTACTCATCCGCCATTTTGCCGGCTTCCGCCTTGGAAAAAGGTCGGAAAAATCCTTTGAGCACCTGCAATGAGAGGATAATGTTATCTCTAACGGAGAGGTCGCCGACAATACCGTCGCGCTTTCTGTCCTCAGGCAGATACGCAATACCGTTTTTCATCGCATGAATCGGTTTGGATATTTTTACGCTCTTTCCGTTCATTTTAACCTTGCCGCCCATAACATGGTCGGCGCCGAAAATAGCACGGACGCACTCGCTTCGACCGGAGCCGAGCAGTCCTGTAAACCCATTGACTTCACCTTTTTTGATATAAAAATCAAACGGTTTGATGCCGACGTTGCTGTACAGCCCTTCGGTTTCCAAAACCGGGGCTTCGTTCGGGTCTGCCTTATATTCGCCTTGCTCGCCGCGAATGTCTGACAAATCGTCCAAATCCTTGCCAAGCATGGTGGACACCAGTTTGACGCGCGGTAAGTCTTTGATTTCGTACTCGCCTACGAATTTACCGTCTCTGAGTACCGTAATTTTATCGCATACTTCGTATACCTGATCTAAAAAGTGGGTAACAAAAATGATTCCGACACCTCTGGCTTTGAGGTCGCGCATCAATTTGAACAGTTTGGCAACCTCCTGCTCGTCGAGTGAAGAAGTCGGCTCATCAAGGATTAAGACTTTACAGTCCATGTCAATCGCACGCGCGATTGCCACCATCTGCTGAACCGCAAGCGAACAGCCGGAAAGCTGCTGTGTTGCCTTGGTCGGAATGTCCAATGCCTTCAATATTTTATCTGCATCGGCATTCATCTTTCTCCAGTTCTGACACACTTTTTGACTTCGTCCGATGAACATATTTTCCGCCACGGACAGATTCGGGCAAAGTGTGATTTCCTGGTATACCGTGCTGATTCCTAACTTCTGTGCTTCCTGCGGCGAGTGAATCGTGACCGCTCTTTCTGTACCTTTTAGATATATCTGACCTTCGTCCTTGGAATAGACTCCCGTCAAAACCTTAATTAACGTGGATTTGCCCGCGCCGTTTTCCCCCATCAGTGCGTGAATCTCACCTTCACAAAGCGTGAAATCCACCCCTTGCAGTGCCAGTACTTTTTGAAATCTTTTATGGATGTTTTTCATTTCCAAAACGACGTTATCTTTCACCTGTGGACTCACCTCCCGTAACAATTTTTGCCTGTTTACCAAAAAAGGCGCAGCACATATTGCATTTGCTGTCTGCTGCGCCGCGCCTCTTGAATCTGCATATTCGTAACTACGGGCTTAGCCGTAATTCGCTGAATTGTTCATTTTTAGATGCCGTATTTATCAACATCTTCCTGGGTGATGGTTGTAGCGTCAAAACCTTTTTCGTCCATGATGATGACTTTCTGCTCAAGTGTCTCGCCTGCTTCCAACTTCTTGATGATTTCATCGATGTAAGAAGACTGGAAAGGATTGCACTGTCCGTCGTAGTTCCAGTTCTGGTTCAACAATTCTTCCAATGCCCACTTGTTGCAGTCATATCCCATGATGATGACGTCTTTGCCAACGCCGTGAGAGATGTTTGCTTTGTCGAGTGCTGCAACAGCGCCTTTTGCCATGTCGTCGTTCTCAGCGTAGATAACGTTGAATTCTTCGCCGGAATCGATAACGGACTGAACAATCTGCTGTGCTTTCTCTGCATTCCACTCTGCGGTCTGCTGTGTTACGATGTTCCAGTTATCATCTTCTGCAACTGCCTTATCCATTGCGCCTGAACGTCCTTTTTGTGCTGCAGAACCGATAACGCCCTGAATGTGGATGATGTTGCATTTCTCAAGTCCCTGTCCTTTTAACCAATTTACAGCCGTCTCGCCTTCTTTGGCCATATCGGAAACGATAGATGCTTCGTAAAGACTCTCGTCTGCGTCGATGGTACGGTCAAAAAGAATAACTCTGACGCCGGCATCCTTAGCATCCTGAAGAACGGAATCCCAACCTGCGGTATCTGCTGCAGATAAAAGTAAGTAATCAACGCCGTCCTGGATGAATTTCTGAGCTGCGGTAATCTGCTCGTCATTCTTCAAACTGTAAGCGAAGTATGCATCATAGCCGTTTTCCTTTGTAAAAGTTGCCTGTAAATCTTTGTCGTTTGCTGTACGATAGCCGGACTCGTTCGGGTCGTTGTTGATGATGCCGACCTTGATTAATTCGGAGCTGGCTTCCTCAACGGGTTCTGCTACGGATTCTTCCGGTGTTGCAACAGATTCTTCCGTTGACGGTGTGTCTGCCGGTGCACTTGCAGGTGTCTGCGTTGATGCGCCGCATGCTGTCAGGCCAAATACCATAACAGCTGCCAATACAGTTGCCAATACTTTCTTTTTCATATACATTCCTCCTGTTTTAAAACAAAAAATCCTCTTTTTTCGGATTTTCACCTGTGATATATTTATCCTATTCCGCATGGCGGAGATATTCCATTCAGATAAATCATACAAAGGTTTAAATTTTTATCTAATCCGAAAAAAGAGTTGATTTTTTTATGTATATCGTTTGTTTTTTTATTGGAGGGCGATTTATCAAATAGGTGGAAACAAACTTTTAGAATTGCGTTCCTTGATAGCAAAAGTCCTTTTGAGTTATTTCTTCAATTGTCATTTTTTCTCTCCTTTTGCAGCCAATACACTCATCTGCCACTTCCATTCTCCAAGATTTCCCTTCTTCTGATGTATTCCTCTTCGCTGCCTATATATCCTGATACAGTTGTAATAAAACATGCTACTATATTGGGAGGACTCCCGACGTCACTATCCTCGTTACTTCGTATTCCCGATTTATATGATGAAACACCTAAAATTTCATTTTCATAGTAACTATCTATATCAACATCCCGAGAAAAGTATTCTTGTACACGTGATAACGCATTTGTGTCAACCCTAATATATGTAACAGTCATAGGAATCAGTTTTTTTTGTTCTATATATTGATTAACAGTTTCTGTAAAATACTGATACTCCTCGTGATAATCACTCGAGGTATCAGCTTGACTACTGACATAAATTTGTGTTTGGAGTCCACCATAACTCCCCTCACTTACAGAATTCTCCACTATCTCTTCTAGCGTATGCTCACGAAAGTCCATACTCGTATCAATCATTTGCATGGAATAAATGTATGAATGGAAATACGCATCCGGAAAAAACTGTTTCAAATCCTCTTTCAATATATCGTTCATCAATTTCGCTGTATATCTTTGATAGTAGTCATCCCATTCTTCGGTTCCATCCGTTAGCATCCTTGTTTCAAACACTACCTCCGGATTATTTGCCGGAGCACATTTCGCCTCATACTTGATTCCAAGTGCCTCAACACTATAAACCAGCATTTCCTCCCCATACTTGTCTTCCAATGCTTTTTTAACTACATCATAGCGCGAATCCGAGCATCCGACCATCGTGAAAGCCAAGCCTGTTATTAATAACAGAATCGCTATTTTTATACGTCTCATATCTTCCCCTTTTCTATGTTCTTACTTTTTAAACATTTTTCGTCAAATGTCGTCGTACGTTGGATATTCGCTATCACCTGATTCATGGTACAAATCAATATCCTTATCTGTAATACTTATGTACATATTATGCGATGCCCATGCCATTTGCCGATTACAATAATTACTCATTTTCTAATAACTCTCTTCTTCTCACGTATTCTTCTTGATTTTTAACATATTCTTCTGCCAATTCATTAAAGCATGCCGATACATTAGGTGGATCTCCAACATCACTACTTGATTCCGTTGCAATCCCATATTTATATGACATTGTACCTAATATTTCTGTCTGGAAATAATCATCATTATCCAAATCAGTTAAATAATATTGTCTAACTCGCTCTTGTGTCTCACTAGTTAACCAAAAAAATCTTATTGAAACAGGTAACATCTTACCGTCCTTTATGTATTCATTTACAGTCTCTGTTAAGTATTGATATTCTCCTTCATAATCATTTGTCGTTCCAATTTCTTTGTCAATAAATACATTCAATATTATTCCCCCATATGAACCTTCACTTATCGAGTTCTCCAATATTTCTTCCAATGAATGCTCACGAAAATCCATACTCGTATCAATCATCTTTATAGCAGGAATGATCGACTTAAAATACGCATCTGGAAAAAACTGTTTCAAATCCTCTTTCAATATATCGTTCATTAATTTCGCTGTATATCTTTGGTAATAGTCATCCCATTCATTAGTTCCATCGGTAAGCATCCTTGCTTCAAATACTACCTCCGGATTATTTGCCGGAGCACATTTCGCCTCATACTTGATTCCAAGCGCCTCAACACTATAAACCAGCATTTCCTCCCCATACTTGTCTTCCAATGCTTTTTTAACTACATCATAGCGCGAATCCGAGCATCCGACCATCGTGAAAGCCAAGCCTGTTATTAATAACAGAATCGCTATTTTTATACGTCTCATATCTTCCCCTTTTCTCTGTTTTAATGATTTTCTAAGATTTCCCTTCTTCTGATGTATTCCTCTTCGCTGCCTATCCATCCTGGAACAGTCGTAATAAAACAAGTTACAATATTGGGGGGATTTCCTACATCATTTACATCATAATTATCCACTCCTCTTTCATATGAGGAAACTCCAAGTATCTCATTGTCATAATATGCATCAATATCAACATCTTGAGAAAAATATTCTTGTACACGTGATAGCACAATTGGGTCAACCTTTATATATGTAACAATTATTGGAATCAGTTTTCTTTGTTCTATATATTGATTAACAGTTTCTGTAAAATATCGGTACTCCTCGTGATAATCATTCGAGATATCAACTTGATTATTGACATAAATGTATGTTCGAAGTCCACCATAACTCCCCTCGCTTACAGAATTTTCCACTATCTCTTCTAACGTATGCTCACGAAAATCCATACTCGTATCTATCATTTGCATAGAAGAAATGGTAGATCTAATATACGCATCCGGAAAAAACTGTTTCAAATCCTCCTTCAATATATCATTC
>CAYMCV010000006.1:0-15356 GCA_964389005.1 uncultured Lachnospiraceae bacterium
TTGATTAAGAAGATGAATATCACACAGGCGTTGAAACTGGGTGAAGACTGATTTTTAAGAGAATGCCGATAAAGTAAATTTGATACATTGATGAGAAACTATTGACAAAAAAGATTTAATTGCATATTTTAATAGTAGATAAGATAAAGGCTGTGAACGAAAAGAGTAAGATTCAAGGAAGCAACAGAGAGAGACGGTCATCGGCTGCAAGCCGTCTTTGCAAGAATGAATCCCAAGTGCATTCGGGAGCCGGTTCGGGGAAATCCGTACACGGAGTAGCGCACGTTAAGCGCATTTAAGAGAAGAAGCAAGGCTTCTTAACAAGAGTGGAACCGCGGTAGAACCGTCTCTGTATACAACAGAGACGGTTTTTTATATCATTATAAGCGATTTTTACTCAATAATAGAAGCAAGCTTTTTGGAAAGGAATTTGCATGGGACTGATTCGATTGGTAAAAAATGAAATCAGAATTATCAAAGAACGAGATCCTGCGATTCATTCTTCAATGGAAGTATTTCTGTATCCGAGTTTCAAGGTGATGCTGCATTACAGGATGGCTCACAAACTGTATCTGCACAAGCACTATTTTCTTGCAAGATGGATTTCCCAAAGGGCGGTTCGAAAGACAGGAATCGAGATTCATCCGGGTGCAACCATTGGAGATGGATTGTTTATCGACCACGGGAACGGTGTCATCATCGGGGAGACTGCAATTCTGGGTGACAATGTTACCCTGTATCAGGGCGTAACGCTCGGCGGAACCGGGAAAGAACATGGAAAGCGTCATCCGACCATCGGCGACAATGTGATGATTAGTGCGGGTGCAAAAATCCTTGGTTCTTTTACAGTTGGTGAAAACTCCAAAATCGGTGCCGGCAGTGTGGTGCTTGCAGAGGTTCCACCGAACTCTACGGTTGTAGGAGTGCCGGGACGCGTTGTGAAACGTAACAATGTTGCACTCCCGCGCGCGGACATGGATCAGATACATTTGCCGGATCCCGTCAAAGAAGATATTGTTCATTTACAAAAAACAAATACAGAATTAACCAATCGCTTACTGGAATTGGAGCGGCAGGTGCGGTTAATGACCAATCAAAAGGAAACGGAGAATCAAAATGAGAATTTATAACACAATGAGCGGAAGAAAAGAAGATTTTATTCCATTGGAGGAAGGGAAGGTACGCATGTATGTGTGCGGACCGACTGTTTATAATCTGATTCACATTGGTAATGCGAGACCGATGATTGTCTTCGATACAGTGCGCAGATATTTCGAGTATAAAGGTTATGAGGTAAATTATGTCTCCAATTTTACGGACGTGGATGACAAGATTATTAAGGCGGCAAATGAAGCCGGTGTAGAACCCTCAATCATCTCGGAGCGTTATATCGAAGAATGTAAAAAAGACATGAAAGCGTTGAATGTGAAGCCGGCTACAACACATCCGAAGGCGACTAATGAGATTGACGGCATGCTTCAAATGATTGAAATTCTGATAGAGAAGGGACATGCATACGCAGCGGCTGACGGGACGGTGTATTTCCGTACGAGAAGTTTTAGGGATTATGGCAAATTATCACATAAAAATCTGGATGATTTGCAGGGAGGCAATCGCTCCTTGCTTGTGAGCGGAGAAGATCAAAAAGAGGATCCGTTGGATTTCGTTCTGTGGAAACCCAAGAAAGAGGGCGAGCCGTTTTGGGAATCCAAGTGGTGCTGCGGTCGTCCGGGATGGCACATTGAATGTTCCGTTATGAGCAAAAAATACTTAGGGGATGAAATCGACATTCACGCAGGCGGAGAGGATCTTGTATTTCCGCATCATGAGAATGAAATTGCACAGAGCGAGGCAGCGAACGGAAAGACATTTGCACGCTATTGGATGCACAATGCATTTTTAAACATTGACAATAAAAAGATGAGCAAATCGCTCGGTAACTTTTTTACGGTCAGAGACATTGCGGAGAAGTACGACTTACAGGTGCTTCGTTTCCTTATGCTTTCCGCACACTATCGCAGTCAGCTGAATTTCAGTGCGGACTTGATGGAAGCTGCCAAAAACGGTCTCGACAGGATATTGACGGCTGCACAAAGGATGCAGGATTTGATTGATATAAAAAAGGCCGACGAGACAGGCACAGAACTCTCGGATAATGAGCAAAATCTTCTTACGGAAGCCGCAGAATATATGAAGAAGTTTGAAAGTGCGATGGAGGATGATTTCAACACGGCAGATGCCATTTCCGCTATTTTTGAACTGGTGAAGTTTATGAATACGAATGCGGGAGAGGAGAATCATCTTGCATATTTGGAAGCATTGTATCAGCAGCTAAAAACGATGACAGATGTCTGCGGAATTATTACAGAGAAGACGAAGGAACTTTTAGATGAGGACATCGAAGCGTTGATTGTTCAAAGACAGGAAGCCAGAAAAGCCAAAGACTTTAAGCGTGCAGATGAAATCAGAGAGGAACTCTTGGAAAAGGGAATCATTCTGGAAGATACCAGAGAAGGGGTAAAATGGAAAAAGGCATAGATTATTTCGGAGAGATCAAAGATAGTTTTGGAATTGTCGATGTTGATGTCAAGACATATTCTCCGCTGGCACTGGCTTTTATCGGGGACAGTATTTATGACCTGGTGATTCGAAGCATTCTGGTGGGGGAAGGCAATCGCAGGGTTAATGCGCTGCATAAGGATAAAAGCAACCTGGTGAGAGCTTGTAAGCAAGCAGAAATGGCGGATTTTTTGGAAGAACATCTGTCAGAGGAGGAAGCCGAGGTTTATAAGCGCGGAAAAAATGCAAAAACCGTTTCCACAGCCAAAAACGCCAGCTTGAAGGAATACCACAAAGCCACCGGATTGGAGGCATTGTTTGGCTACCTTTACTTATGTGGGCAAACCGAACGACTATTTACATTAATTCGGCTGTGCGATATTTTTTAGGCAGGTGATAAGTCATATCGAAAGGTATGACTTATTTTTTGTTTACGTGCCTTGCAGGCGGCGTCAACAGGTGGTATGATAAGAATAATACTCATTTGTGTGAGGCATGAATGATTTTTTACCAAGAAGGTTATTTTTAAGCGGAAAGAGAGAAATTATGGGATATCGCGAATTTGTTATTGAAGGTCGCAATGCTGTAACAGAGGCGTTGCGTGCAGGAAAGAGTATAGACAGAATTTATGTACTTGACGGTTGCCAGGACGGACCGATTTCGACTATTAAACGAGAGGCTAAGAAACAGGACATCATGGTGCGCTACGTGGAGAAGGAGCGCTTGGATCAGATTTCGGAGACGGGGAAGCATCAGGGTGTGATTGCATATGCGGCAGCATATGAGTATGCCGAGGTAGAAGATCTTCTAAAAAAAGCCCAAGAGAAAGGCGAAGATCCGTTCTTGATTTTATTGGATAATATTGAAGACCCGCATAATTTTGGCGCAATTCTGCGTACCGCCAATTTGGCAGGGGCGCATGGTGTTATTATTCCGAAGAATCGTGCGGTCGGATTAACGGCCACTGTGGCAAGGACTTCCGCCGGTGCCATCAACTACACGCCGGTTGCCAAAGTCACCAATTTGACCAAGACCATTGAAGAACTGAAGAAAAAGGGTATGTGGTTTGTTTGTGCGGATATGGACGGTGTAGCAATGTATGATTTGGACTTAAAAGGTCCCATCGGTCTTATTATCGGAAATGAAGGTTCCGGTGTCGGACGATTGGTGAAGGAAGCTTGTGACTATGTGGCGGCGATTCCGATGAAAGGCGACATTGATTCCTTAAATGCTTCGGTAGCCGCAGGGGTGCTGGCATACGAGATTGTTAGGCAGAGAAGATAAAAAACACACGGGGGATTTGGATGAATCGGGAATATGAAGGTCTGACGGACGAGGAATTGATTGTTCGATTCCGCGAAGGCGAGACGGAAATCGTCGATTTTATCATGGAGAAATATAAGAATCTTGTGCGTAGTAAGGCCAAGTCGATGTTTATTTTGGGCGGAGATACACAGGATTTAATACAGGAAGGCATGATTGGTTTATTTAAGGCAATCAGGGATTATGATTTTGGACGAGATGCCAGTTTTTTTACCTTTGCAGATTTGTGTGTGGCAAGGAATATGTATACGGCGGTTCAAAAGTCCGGCAGAAAGAAGCATATGCCGCTGAACTCTTATATTTCAATTGACGGACGTGAAGGAAGCAAAGATGATAATCGTGAGGCGGGAATCATCGGCGGGTTGATTGCCGATGAGAGTATTTGCAATCCTGAGGAAATATTGATTGGGAAAGAGACCGTAGCACTTCTTGAGAAAAGTATTGAACGGGATTTAAGTCCCTTTGAACGTCAAGTTCTGGAATTGACGATGACGGGACTCGGATATGCGGAAATTGCAAAAATTTTGGGGCGCGATGAAAAATCTGCCGACAATGCTTTACAAAGAATACGTGCAAAAGTGAAAAAGTGTATTGCCGCCGAGCGCGCATAATACAGAACGGAGTCAGAGGGTTAGGAGGGGTTTCATGGAGACAAAAAAGAGAATTCGGGTAGGTTTGTTTTTGGGGAATTTGGAAGATGAATTTGACTGCAGTGTTGCACGCGGTGCAATCAAAGGCTCCAAAGATATTGACGTGAATCTGATTATTTTTCACGGAAAATATATCAAAGCGGAGTATGAAGATAAAGAAATCACGAAATATGAATATCAGAAAAATGCAGTTTATTACTATGCCACGAAGGAGAACATTGATGTTTTGATTGTGGTTTTGGGAACCATCGGTACGATGATGAGTGACGAAGAGAAGAGAGAGTTTTTTTCTCATTTTGAAGGGATTCCCATACTGCTGATAGCCTCCGAATTGGAAGGATACCCCGCAATTATGTTTGACAACGAAACCGGTTTCAAAGAGGGGATTCGCCATATCATTAAGGAACACCATAGAGAGCAAATTGGTTTTGTCAGCGGTCCGTTGACCAACACGGATGCCTGGGAACGGTTACAGGCATATAAAGATGTCTTGGCAGAATTTGGAATGGAATACGATGAGAAGAAGGTGGTTTACGGTAATTTTTCGCGGTACAGCGAAAAAATCGTAGAGGATCTTCTGGAAGAAAACCGAGATTTGGATGGTATAGTGTTTGCTAATGACCAGATGGCAATCGGCGGATACAATGTGTTGAAGAAACATAATATCACCATAGGAGAGGATGTTTCCGTCATGGGATTTGATGATTCGCCTGTGGCAATCACACTATCTCCCAGCATGACGTCGGTTCGTGCCGATGCTGCTGAGATTGGGCGTACTGCAATTCGTGAAAGTGCGAATCTATATTTTAATGGGAAAGTGAACTGCACTCGCGTGAATACGGTGTTAATACGTCGTGCATCCTGCGGATGTGATGCCATTTCCGTATCAGGCTATGAAAACAGTGAGACGTTGGTGCGTATGCAGGCATATGATGCCGAAGTTATCGCAAGGGAAATGACGAATACGTATCTTCCTGACAAAAATAGTAAGAATCTGAAATATCAAAAAGCACGCGAGGCTTTTTATGTGTTCGTCAAGACAATATCGGAATTTACTTGTGACGAGTATTACAGCCTAAAGGATCGAAAAATGATTCTGGCTTATTTTGAGCGAATGATGAATTCCTATTTGATGGAGTTCATCGAAGTGGAAGAGATTATCAATGTTCTTGATTTCTTAAAGACCTTACTTTTACAGGATTCGAAACGTGATTCCGCTGAAATCAAAGAAATTTTTATGGCAATTTACAGACAAGTCGCGTCCTATGCAGTCAGTGGAGTGGAGGATTACTACTTCCATTCGGATTGGGTGAACTGGATTACCAACTCCATTTCCCGCGATATGTTGGTTTACGAGACGACGGATGACAGAGCTTTTATCTCAATTATGGAGAAACTCAAACGCCTTGACATCACGAGAAGTTATCTCTACGTTTTTGATGAACCGATTCGCTTCTTGCAAGGAGACGGTTCCGGTTATCAGGAGCGTGTAAAAAAGATTAATCTCAAAGCGTTTCACGATGGGAAGATGGCAGAATCTGTTCAGCCGAAGTTGCAACAGATGGCACCTGAGGATATTCTGAATAATCAATTTTTACCAAGAGATGATGCCTATGCTTTCGTTTTAAGCGTTCTTTATGCCAATGAGGAACAGTACGGTCTCATTTTGTGCGAAATGGAGCCGCACTACTTTGGCTACTTAAATGCCTTACTGAATCAAGTGAGTGCAGCATTAAAGATATTGTTACTTCTGAAACAAAGGGATGCGATACAACAGAAATTACAGGATAATCTACAGTTTATCAAAGAAAGCAATATGGTTTTGGAGGCTTTGTCGAAATCAGACGAACTTACGGGAATCTATAATCGACGTGGCTTTTTTGACCTAACCTCATCAATGATAAAAAACAAGCGAAATGAAGGGAAACGAGCAATTCTTGTTTATGCGGATTTGGATAATCTGAAACAAATCAATGACTGCTTTGGCCATGATGAAGGTGATTTCGCGCTTGTCAGCGCTACGACGATACTAAAAGAAGCATTCAGAAGCACGGATGTGGTTGGCAGAATCGGCGGGGATGAGTTTGCGGTTTTTGCATTTGTAAACGGAGAGAACAATGTCGAGACCTTTTATAACAGAATTAAGCGAATCACGGCAGAGTTCAATGAAAAGTGCGAAAAAGCATATAATGTCTGCGTCAGTATCGGAATCCATGAATTCATTTGCGGAAAGAATACATCGCTCGAAGATAATTTGGATATGGCGGATGCATTGCTTTATTCAGATAAGCGCAAGAAGAATCATGATGCGAGAAAATAGACTGCGTTATTTAGCGGTGGTAGAAATAATTAATGAAATAAATAGTTGACAAAACCGGAAAAATATACTATACTGAGACAGTTTTGCAGGGTAGAGGTCGAAGTTCTGTTACAGAACTTCGACTTTTGTCATGCGACAGACAATGGTAAGACGCCATAGGCGTATCGAAAAATGAGGTGAAAGATGAGTTTAGATTTACAAGTAACAAAAGGATATGAAGAATCCGGAATCGATGAGCGAATTTTACGTGCGATAAAGGAAATGGGATTTGAGTCAATGACGCCAATTCAGGAACAGGCAATACCGTTACTGACTGAAGGCAAAGACATCATCGGTCAGGCACAGACCGGAACGGGAAAGACAGCAGCTTTTGGAATTCCGATTCTTCAGATGATTGATATGCAAGCGACCGGAGTGCAGGCAATTGTTTTGTGCCCAACAAGAGAACTTGCGATACAGGCAGCAGAGGAACTCAGAAGATTCGGAAAGTTCATGAGCGGCATCAAAGTACTTCCTATTTACGGAGGCCAGGATATAACGAAACAGATTCGTTCTCTCAAAAGTAATGTTTCGGTTGTTGTCGGAACACCGGGCAGAGTAATGGATCATATGCGTCGTCACACACTAAGGTTGGAGAACATCAAAATGGTGGTGTTGGATGAAGCGGATGAAATGCTGAACATGGGATTTCGTGAGGATATCGAGACCATTCTTGCAGAGATTCCGGCAGAACACCAGACAGCACTTTTCTCTGCGACGATGCCAAAAGCAATTCTGGAGATTACAGATACTTATCAGAAGAACGCGGTGCATATTCGTATGCCGCAGAAGGAACTAACGATTCCGCTGGTTAAACAATATTATTACGAAGTGAAACGTCCCAATAAGGAAGAAGTCGTAGCCCGACTCTTGGATTATTACAATCCCAAACGTTCCTTAATATTTTGCAATACCAAAAAAATGGTGGATGATTTAACCGAGAACCTAAAAGGACGCGGATATTTTGCAGAGGGTTTACACGGAGATTTGTCACAGAATCAACGTGATAAGGTTATGAGTGCATTTCGTTCGGGAACGGCAGAAATTCTGATTGCGACAGACGTAGCCGCAAGAGGAATAGATGTTGACGACGTTGAGGCGGTTTTTAACTATGACGTACCGCAAGATATCGAATATTATGTACATCGTATCGGCAGAACCGGTCGTGCAGGCAAAACCGGACGTTCTTTTACACTGGTATGCGGGCGCGAAATCTTCAAGATTCGTGAAATTGAGCGTTCCTGCAATACCAAAATTAAGGCAAGAACAGTGCCGTCTGCGGCTGATATTACGGCTGTGAAGTCCGACAAAATTCTCAATGAGGCAATGAAGAATTTCAAGGAACATGATATGACTCCGATGCTAAAATTGGTGGAAGATAAAATCAACGATGAAGATATTACGGCACTGGAATTGGCGGCAGCATTTTTGCAGATGCATATGGGCGAGAAAATTGAAGATTTACCGATTGAGACATTTGAGAACGCAAGACCGCGAACACGCAGATACGGTGAAAACGAACACAGCGGTATGAAGAATACAACGCGCGGCGGATATGCAAAACGTGATTCGCAAGACTATCGCAAAGATGGACTCAAAAAAGGGCGCGACCCAAAAACCGAAAACAAACCGGAGAAAAAGCGTGTCAGATATGTGGATCCGTGGGCGGAAAGAACAACGGAGAAGCGTGCGGAAGGCGTGAAAGAGTACGGGGCAAAGAAGCAAGTCGGAAAAAAGCCGGAGCGGAAACGCAGACTGCGTGAAAGCGATATCAATATTTACGGTAAGATTAAGAGAAAATCTGAAAAAGAATTCAAAGAAGTATAAAATAAAAAAGGTTGCTGCGGCAACCTTTTTTTCATCGGAGTGACGTGATTCGAACACGCGACCTCTGCCTCCCTAAGACAGCGCTCTAGCCAAACTGAGCCACACCCCGTTTTACTCACGCATGTTATTATAATGCGGAGCAGAATGAAAAGTCAAGTACTTTTTAGCGCATATCTAAGGATTCATAATAATTACGGTTTGCTCTCGGATAGAAAGGATTTGAAACGGGTAACATATACTATAGAATCAGTAAATTGCCGGGAGATGTGTGAAATGCGAAAGTCAGAACAATGTAAAGAAAATATGCTTGGATACTTGATGCGATACGGAGATAAAGAATTCAGTGAACTAAAGTTCGGCGAGGTGGATGGATTGATATTGTCGCAATTATCCTATTTCAAGTTTGACGGGTTGGTACCGAAATTAAAAGATATGACGGAAGGAATACCGCTTCGAAAACTTTTGGTAGATAAAAATTGGAAAAACTTATTTTCTGATGACCGTTATTCGGAGGATAACAGACAATTGTTTCGTTTGCTGCTCAAATCAAAGCGCTTTGGAAATATGCGCCTGAATTATCACGCGGATGTGATGGATTCTGAGCGAGAAGTTCAATTTTCAGCCATTACTTTTATCTTAAAGAATGCGCCGGTTTGCATTGCGTTTCGCGGTACGGACGAGAACATTATTGGCTGGAAAGAAAATTTTAACATGCTTTACAGAACACCGGTACCGGCACAAGAGTATGCGGCAGCGTACGTGAACCGTGTGGCAGAGATGTTTCAAGAGAGAATCATTCTATGCGGTCATTCAAAAGGCGGTAATCTTGCTGTGTTTGCCGGTACGAAGTGTCTAAAGCACCATGCGTTGCGTATTGAACGCATATATAATTATGACGGTCCCGGTTTTTGGAATACTTTTTTACAAAACCGCGAGTACAAAAAAATCTTGCTAAAAGTTCGCAAATATGTGACGCAGGAATCGATCATTGGATATCTTTTATGGTCAAGTGAAAGAGTCAGTGTGGTTGCAAGCTGTGAGAAAGGTATTCGACAGCACTATCCTTATGCGTTTAAAGTGCATGGCACCGGCTTTGCGAAAGTCGCAAAACACGGTACCGCACAAAAAACAGTCGAAGAGTGGAATTCACATATTTTAGCAATGTCGCCCAAGGAAACGCGTTTGACCGTCGACACCATATATTCCTTGCTCAAAATGTCAGACACAGAGCGCGTACAGGATTTGAAAAAAGAAAGATTACAGCGGGCATTTTCAACATTGGGGGTATTGCGTCAAATGGATCGCGAGACAACCAAATTAATACGTGAAGCGTTCTCTTTGCTTACGTATGGTGATGCATCATCAGGTTCCTAAAAAAGGACAAAAGAATGCCGCCGTCTGCATAGCGAGAGGAACCATAACCAAGGCACATACGCTCGGGATGCCATTGAACACCGAAAATTGGCAAGGTATCATGATGGAGGGCTTCCACGACTCCGTCTTGTGCGTAGGCATCAACCAAGAGATGGTTGCCAAGCTGACTGATACCTTGATGATGCGCGCTGTTTACTGTAAATTCATATGAGTAGAGCGGATACAGAAATGAATTTTTCGTATTTCTGATTAGATGTGTATGATCTCCGTTTAGAGTGGATGAATGTGCTTCGGCTGATTTTAGATGTTGAATCAGAGTACCTCCAAAGAAAACATTGAGAATTTGGATTCCTTTACAAATTCCGAGTATCGGTTTTTTATGTAAGATAAAATAGGAAATCAGGTCTAATTGGGCCAAATCCTCCTCGAAATCTATGTTGTGTGAACTCGTGTTTTCACAACCGTACAATGCGGGTTCAATATCGCCGCCGCCGGGCAGAATCAAACCGTCAAAAGAGGATAGATTCTCTTTGGTTAGGCTCGTTTCACTATGCATTCCGTAGGTATAAGCCGCATTGGTATAATTTTGTCCGCTGTTATTGCGACATGCAATCAGTACATTTGGATATGTTGTTTCCGGCATTGGGTTATCAAATACAGATTGCGAGAGAGAAGAGAAGGAAGGATCACATACAGACATTTCAAACTCCGTTCACAGTTGTTTAATCTATTCTATGATTATTTTTACATTTTGTACTATATTTTGAAAAAAAGATTGCAATATATACAAGAGATAGTGTTTAATATAGTTATGAATGTGTTTTACAAATTAAGGAATAAATAGACCAAAAAAGACACAGATAAGATATGAATACGAAAACCGTATTTGATATGATATCTCTTTTATGGTATAATAATAGGGGTGTCGGAGGAGAGTAAATCGGCATATTGCGGTTTGAGTACTTTTGTGATAAGGATAGAGAAAGGATATACATAAGATGCTAAAAAACAAATCCCTGTTGGTTATCTTTATTTCTGTTATTGCGACTGCTGTATTGGTGGGCGTTTTTACTTTCGGAAGATTATCCGATTCAAAAGAAACTTTTGCGGCGGATGGCTTTATCTTGGCGCCATCTACAGAACAATTTGTAACCGACGATGTCAACAATCAATACTATTTTAGTGCCGGAACCAAGTATTTGGAGGCATACGGAAATAAAGTTGTATTTAAAGACACACAGGGCAATGAAGTTACGTTGGATACAGAGAAGTTTATACATTATCTGGATGGCTCGCTGGGAGCACTTACAAAGGGCGTATTGCTGGAGGCGGACGCTGAGTTGGTTGACGACCAGGTTGTTTATTACAGTGTCTCTAAGAATACTACCATATATCGAAACGGCAATACCTATACAATGACAACGCTGGATACGGAAATGGAAATGTCTCATTTTATCTGGAAGATTTCCGATACGACATATCTTATTGCCGCACCTGAAATTATTCTGCACTTAAGCGATGATAAAGAAGTGACATTTCCGGATTACGTTCAACTTGAATATGTCAGCGAAGGAATTGTACGTATTATTCATCAACTCGGTACCTATCAGACGGTCTCTTCGGAGGCCTTTTTGTCATTATCTGATGACATAACTTTGAATTTGAGCGGAAAGACATTCTATGTGAATGATGAGGAAGGTGTTTCTCTTTCGTCCATGGTAATCGGTTCGGAAGAAAATATTGTATTGGATGAGGACAAAGAAGAATTACAAATGCCAACGTTTAACGTGGTAAACGGTGCAAACGGTGCACCCGGCGCAACGGGAGAAGACGGTGACATCGGTGAAGAAGGTGAAGACGGTGAAGACGGAGAAAACGGTGAGGATGGCGAAGACGGTAATGCCGGAAAGATAGGCAATAACGGTGCAGAGGAAAAAGACGGTACCGAAGGCAACGATGGAGACAGCGGTGAGTGGGGTTATGACGGCGAAGACGGAGAAGACGGGCGTAATGCAGATAATTATGAGCCGAGCGGAATTATTGCGGTCAATCAATTGCAGGCACCAACAATCTCGATGAAGACCGAAAACTATAAAGTGGGCGCGAACAGTGTCAGCATGCATCTTGAAATCAATGATGCCAATGCGTTATTACAGGATGATCTTTCCTGCCAAATCTATAATATGGCAACGGGAGAGACCATTGAATTGAGCAAAATTAACCGATCCAATATTGAGGCAATTATTCAGAGCGCATCACTTGTTCCGGATACCGAATATGCACTCATTGTATCGGGAAAGTACAGCAAGGATGGGACAACATTACCTGAGTCTGTCATGGAGGGAGATTTATTCATCAAGAAGTTCAAAACGGATTCTATCGGTCTTTCGCTTGAGAAGGTAAAGGTAACGGAAGACAGTATTAGTTTCAAAACGATTTTCGATGGAACGTCTTCTATTAAGACGTATCAACTGATTGCGAAATATATTGATGAAGGCGGTGTGGAGCAAACAGTATGGACAACCACTATATTACAGGCACCTGAGGGAGAAGAAACCGTTGAACGGACGATTAACGGGCTTGATTCCAATACGGAATACACCATATGGGCGTGTAATCTTGAAGTTGAGACAACAGAAGGTACAACGGAATCTATGGTGGAAAGTAATATCAACTTACCGTTAAAAACATTAAAAAAGACACCATACATCTCCGTGACGGATGAGAGTGGAAAAAATATAACGCTTGTCAATTCCATATATTCCTCTACCACATTGAATCAGCGTGACAAGACATTAAGCGTTTGCATTCCGACGCTGATAGATGAGGATAACGGTATTATAGGCTATCGCTATGAACTATATGAGACCAATGATGCCGGCACGCTATTGACACCGGTACAGACTGCGGAGAGTTCTTCATTGATGATAAAGGGTTTTGATTTAACATATGGAAAGAGCTATACCGCAAGAGTAGTTGTATTGTTTGACGACAACGAAAAGACGGTTGAGTTTGCGACGATTGCCCCACGTGTAACCAATTTACCGGACGGATTATTCCCTGTTGTCGACTATAAACTAATGAATCAACAGCATGAGAGTTTGAAATTAAGCATGACGATTTCGGATCCGAACGGTATGCTTCTTAGTAATGTCTCTTCCGATTATCCGATTCGTGTTACGTTTGCCAATACCTACGGTGACGCATTGCAACAGGAAGTGAAGGCGATTACGATTACTGAAAATACGTCAACATTTGTAATAGAAGAGAGCGGACTTCGTAAAGATTGTGTGTATACCATCAGTGTTACAGGTCCTGTCAATACAACAGATACCAAATGGATGGGTGACGGAGGCTTGACCCAAGAACAGCGCAACACTATGAAAAACACATATCTCAGTGGGATTCAGTATGATACGGCACAAACGGCGTTGGTGGTTCCTGCATATTTTGATGTTTCCCAATCATCGACGGAACCATTTGCGATGGCACTTAACACCAGAATGTATACATCGGCACTTCAACAAGGCGGCGATCCGGAATACAATGCGGAAAAGAATTCAGCAGAGAATACCGCACATGTACTGGGAACGGTAAACAGTATGAGTTTTGTACTTAGAGATGAGATGGGTACAGAACTCGGAACCGCGACCGTGTATGACAGTACACAGAGCACGGTGAATACACAAAGTGAGTTTTATAATGATGTATTTTGGGATGGAGTCAGCGATAGCCCGAGGATAACGGGTAATCTGACGTTGACACCGAGTACCTTTGGTGTGGCACCGAGTCAGTTAAAGCCCGGAGAGAAGTATAAAATCCAGTTGACTTCTGTCAAAGATTATGTCGGTAATGAATTAGAGTATTTGCATTCTACTTCTGAAACAACAGTTGAAATTGCGGAGAGACATTTAATGGTATCAGATCCCTATCGGCAGATTCAAATTGTTGAAATCAAAAACACGCCGGATATGGCAGGGACGCATTACAACCCGAATTTCAGTGAAGATACTGTGGTTGGAATCAAATTGATTCCTTCTTATGGTCTGGGTGACGTGTTGAATCTCAAATATACGGCATACGAAATTAGTGATACGAGTAAGGCACCGAGTGAGACTGACAACGTAACATTGAAGAGTTATGCAGCCCAAGGAGCAGTCGAAATGGGAAGCATTCTGTATTCGTTTGGTTCTCATGATAGTGCGAGTACCGGGCAGTCCTATATTGGCGCCAACCAGTATTTAGATATCTTTTTTGGCGAAAAACGAAATGATTTTGATACAGACAGTGATAATGATTATAAGGACGAAGTTGAATTTAAGCGTGGTGTGCAGTATTTTTTCCGTTACGAAGTTACAACGGACCAAGGCTATGCAGCCAATTGTCATGAAGGTGAGGAGAATGATGTTTATCCCTACTGTGTCTATTTGACAGCGACCCCCCATATTGAAGGAATTAATGAGCAATCGGATGTACCGTTCTATCGTTCACCGTTGTATGCCGCATCCAGACAGATACCGACAGTGGAACGCTATCCGGGCAGTTCCGATACCGACAGTGTAACTTGGAAGTATCGCCTATTTGATCCGGACGGTGCGATTGCGGAAAGCGGAGAAACCAAACAAATTCAATGGGTAAAATACAGTACCTTAGGAACCATTACGGATGAAATGGTTGAGAAGGATTTGAACTGTGACGGAATTATCTATTTGGAAGGAAACATCTATTATGATGAGTCGGCAGACAATAGAAAACCGATAACAATCGGAAGCCTTGAGTCAGTGGAGTGTGCGGTATCAACGGATCCGGATGCGAACTTTACTGCGGTAAAATTATCCGGTCTGAATGACGGTCAACGTTATCGCACGGCTGTATCTTATCGTGTATCTTCCGACGGCGAGGTGGAGAAGACTGTTTCGGACATATGGAAATTCAGGAAAAAGACCACAGTTGCATTACCCGAGCCGGAAGGAGCAGCCGGAAGTACGGAATTATCTCTGCATACGATTGAAGATTATGGCGGAGGAGAACTCAGACTTCGATTGATCGGAGAAGGCGTGCTGCGTTACAGCGCATTAAAAGTTACGATATCACATGGTGCCGAAAGTGTTGTGTACGATCCGGTATTTTTCGAAGTACAGAGTGGATTGTATAGTGTTAGCGGTGAAGCTAAGAGGTATGCTTGTGCATATCTAAATTATGAACCGATTGCTGCTTGGCAAAAGCAAAATGTTAACATCAAGGTTGAAGGATATTATAACACG
>CAYMCV010000006.1:15366-39799 GCA_964389005.1 uncultured Lachnospiraceae bacterium
ATTTGATAGCGAGTGCCAAAGTGCGACCAAACTGTCAGAATCCACATCTGTCGGAACAACAGCTTATACACTGTACAATGTCAAAGATGAAATGTATATGAAGGCAGCGACGAACCTTCAGTTTGCAAACATTGAGGGTGCGAAAGGAATGGCATCATCATTTGTAGCACCGGATGCACCGAAAATAACACAACA
Organism: uncultured Lachnospiraceae bacterium; assembly: GCA_964389005.1. Classification (GTDB taxonomy): domain Bacteria; phylum Bacillota; class Clostridia; order Lachnospirales; family Lachnospiraceae; genus CAYMCV01. Next base: position 15,562 of record CAYMCV010000006.1, read on the forward strand.
GTATGACGAATTGACGGGAACCTATAACGAAATTGTGACACAGGCTTTTGTAAAGGACAACGGAAATTCTGCTTTGCGTATGCAGTATGCGTTTCGACCGATTGTAACTGCCGGAACCGATGGAATCGCAGTGCTGGATACACCGATTGTATTTGACCAAAACGGTATGTATTTAAGTGACGGAAATATGCGGAAGTATTTCATACCGGAAATATTACAGATTGTAAACGTTGGAACCGTCAATGATTTTTATCTGGAAGAATTGCTTCCAACCGTTAAGATGGAAAGCATATCGACAGGCGTAAAGACAACCAATATGGTATTCATAGTGGAAGGAAATGTGACTGCCGATACCGAAATTTACATGGAATTGTTTGATACCGATAACAATACCATGGTTCCGCTTGATATTCAAAAAGATGTTGTGGAAGGAAAGAACTATTACTCGGTGAAAGCAGGAGAACTTACACACAGCGGACTTTCCACGGCAGACGGGCCGTTTCGCGTGGCATTTGATGCTACGCAACAGAATGGAAAACTCAATGTAACCATAACCGGATTACAAGCATCTACAGCTGAAGTGAAGCAACGATACGGCGTTAAACTTTATGTCACCAAAAAAGATGATGCCGGAAATGTCATCAAGGAAGTGATAGGCGGTGCTACCATTGACAAACGTTATTTCCTGTATGACACGGAATATCGTCAATCCGGAAAGCTATATGAGTTCTCAACACGTGAGAATGTGGTAATTAATTTAAAAGAAGAAAATTGGAATTACATAAACTACCAAGAGAAGTACGGTATCTTCGATTATAGAATTGACGGAGCCGGAATGGGATATATATTGAAGTATTCCTTAATCAGAGTGTCCGATAAGGCAGTGATTGTCGGAGAGACCGAACTTGCTCGATTGGGAACCATTGAACAATACAAGTATTACGATAATGAATTTGGTCATAATGAAAGAATCAATCTTTCCATGAATCCGGGTGGCGCTGTTTTGGCTCCGGGCGTGGATTACGAATTGATTGTTAAGGCATATGACAATGCAGGAAGTTCGGATTCAGACATCGGAACACAATCATTGTTCTTTACCACGGCAGTCTTTAAAAAGCCAACAAGTAAGTATAGTGTGACTGCCACAGCAAACACATTGAATATCAATTATGTAATTACGGATAAATACCGCACGATATACAACGTGACGGATACACAGACTGCAGGACCGTATACCATGACGGTAACTTATGTGAATCAGGCAGGAGAGACTGTCACACATTTGAAAGAGGAAAACTTATTTGGTAATATCGTAAACAAAGAAATTACCGGATTACCGCCTGTAACGGTATGCGAAATTAAGATAGAGGCAAAGCTTGATTTGGATAACGACGGAGTGGTTGACGAGGCTCTTTATACAGATACATTTACGGGTTCTACCCTGAATACGACAACCGCATCGACAACCGCTTATACTGTAGCCGGGGATAATCATTTCATTATTTCTTTGGAGAACTTGTCCAATTTTGCAGCGGTAAAAACCGTTGAGTACTCAATTTACGGGTCCAATGCGGCGGTAATCGGAAGCGAGAGTATTGATATCAGTGCAATGATACCGACAACAACCGGCGGATATCAGTATACTTCCGGCTATGCGGCAAGTACATCGGGAATGCATTATCTCAGTATCAAGTTCTATGATGAGAGCGGCGTATGTATCGGTAACGTTTTAAACAGCCAGTTTAACATCAGCACTATATATTAAGCATCGGCACAAACCATAAAACATTGGCAGGCAACAAATGAACGTCAATTGCCGCGCAATGAATGTTTGTAATCGATACGGAGGAAGTTATGCGCAAATTTCAAAAGAAAAATACAGTTTCGTTTAACATATTCGGTGCATTGATTGTGCTGACATTATTGGCATTTTCCGTTACCGTATTTACAGTTTTGCGAAGTAGGGAGGAAACGGTTACCATATCACAGGACAGCGTTGTTTACAATGATGTCAATGAATATGTGCCGCTTACGGACGAGGCAAAGATGTCTCGTGCATGGGATAAAAAATACTATATCAAAACAAGTGACAATCAGACATATTGTCTTGGCGAACATGCAGTCATTTACCACAAGGATACGGGGAGTCTGACGGTGTATGGGACACTGTATCGAATCTACCGTGATGGAACGGTTACGACGACAGAAGGAGCCACGGAGTTGTCCAACCTGAATGAAACGGCATTGTATAAATTGGAAGATCGTAAGTATTTGATGACGGGAAGCAGTTTGGTTGCAACGGACGGAAGCTTTTCTTCCGAAAAATATGTATATATACAGATATCCAAAAGCGGGAATGCGCTTTTAATGAATGACACAAAGTATACCAATATGGTTTACCCGGTCATGCTTCAAGCAGAGGAGTTGTATCTTGATATCGCAAGTGAATATGCGGTTTATGACGGAAATCTGATTGTTTTGAAAAGCGTTTTGGGCAGTAGCAACCAGTATGTCGGAACCCCTCTGGTTTGTTCGGAAGGATTGGTTGATGATGAAGAACTTTTGGGAGCAACCAATCAACCGGATGTTATTACAATTGTCGGCGGAGCAGGCGGTGCAGGCGGTGCCGGTGGAAAAGGTGGTAGCGGCGGAAGCGGTGGCAGCGGCGGAGACGGTGGCCTTGGAGGCATAGCCGGAGACGGCGGAACCGGAGGTATGGGCGGAACCGGAGGCATAGCCGGAGACGGCGGCATCGGTGGAGACGGCGGAATCGGCGGAACCGGTGGCATCGGAGGAGACGGCGGAAGCGGTGGTCACGGCGGTGAAGGTAGTGATGCGGAGTTAAGCGCCTTAAAATGGGTACGTCTGACCGGAGTAATGGCAGGTGTCGGAACACTGGATGTCAGTTATGTTGTTTCGGATATCACAGACGATTTTATCTCGGTTTACTTAATTGTCAAGAATCTCTCAGATGATACAACACAACAAATATACCTCGATAAAACACAAACGAATTATCAGATTCGAGACTGTATTCCCGGTACATATTATACGGTTACGCTCTATCATTCGGCTTATTACAATACAAATGGGATTACCGAACTGAAAAATACCGCAGTAGATACCATCAAGACAAGGACCAGTACGGAACTCGGAGAAATCTCATTGGATTCGGTTGCCGACAAACAGGTTCATTTTACGATAACACTCAATCCGCAATACTTGATTACCGAGGGGAGAATTCTTTTGTGCAAAGAAGACGGAACTGCCATCGGTGTATTGGATATCAATGAAAGTATCATAAGAGATGCTGCAAATGGCGGATATCGCGGCAATATTGTATTTGGTGCATCAGATGCGGTTACCGGAGAACGCTTGTATCTGAAGTTTGACGCAACAAAATACAACGGCAATGACATAACAATTTCAAAACAGACAGCATTTACATATACGATTGAACAATAAAGGAGAAAAAACATGGAAGCAGTAATGGCGTCAACTATGACAGCAGTAGGATGGATTTTGGGATTGGCTTTTCTGGGAACTGGAATCGGATTGGGAATCTTAGGTTCGAAGGTTGCGGAAGCGATTGGGCGTAATCCGGAGACCAAAAGCGATGTAATTCAATCGGTAATGATTGTTGCAGTGGTACAGACACTTGTACTTTTGTTACTTTTTGCGTTTGTCTTGGTCTTATTGTTCTTCAACCCGTTGTTGGTATAGCAGATGATAAAGAAAAGGGATTGATTCTGATATGAATATGTTTATTGCGGTATTGATTGTGATGGTTGTCATGCTGTATTTTATGGCAGTCACACTACGTGCGGTGGTTGAGAATACGAATCGCAAAGTCAATGGGTACTTTCTACGCAAATTGAAGGATTTTGATGGAGATTTTGAAGAGAAAGTGACGGAGATGGAACAGTTGACGGAAGAAAAGGAGAGACTGGAGAGAGAAGTCAAATCCTTGAAGGCCGATATGATTTCATTTAAGACGTCGCCCTTTTATGCACCCCGCCCTTTGGCGAGAAGTATCTATATACCTGTAGCAAGGTACATTGACGATGATTTCTTTGAAGAATATAAGTCCGCGAAGGACATGCTAAAAATGGACAAAGCGGGCATCATTAAGACAATCATTGAAAAAGTGCCGTACAGCGGTGATGCAAAGGAATACAAAATGGTATGCAAGATTCTTGAAAAATTGAATTTCGATGCGATATTTGAAATGAGTTCTCTGCAATCGATGGAACAATTGAAGATTCTGAACGAAACATTTACCAAGACGGAGCAGAAGTATCTGGTTGACTATATCATGAACGAATTGGATGAACCGGAAAAATTCAATTGTCTGGACTTTATTTCTTATGTCAAGATTCGTAAAAAACTGCATGATCCACATTTGTATGTAAGAACAGGAGAGCAGGGAGAAGATTTTACATATGTAAATGGAAATGTGGTTAGTCAGTACGATGATAACGTATGTGAGGGTGTCAAGATTATCTACCAGAATAGGGTTTATGATTATAGCATTTACAAGTCAAGGAAGAAAATCAAGTAGTTTTTGTTTTTATAGATAAAAATAACTTCGGAACGGAGATTAAAATGAGTACATTTATTGAGAATCTGGTAAATGCAAAATTACGCAATATGAAGAACATGAGTAATGTTTACGAGGTTGGACATGTAATTCGTGTACGCGACTATATCATTGAAGTGACGGGTTTGGAGTCGGTCGGCTTTTATGAGCGTGTCGTGGTGGCAAATTACTCGGTCGGCTATGTGACGGCCATCGGCAAGAGTTCCGTCATGGTTGCGTTGGTACAAAGAGCCGGTGTTATCTATGTCGGCGATGAGGTGGTGACCACAGGATTCAGTTTTTGTGCCATGTATTCTAAGGCGGCCATGGGTCATATTGTTGATATTTTTGGAGAAGATCGCTTGTTGAGTGAGAAATTCGAAAATCTCCGACCGTATCCGATTGAAACAGAGCCGATACCAATCATGGAGCGTGGTACGGTAAATCGGCCGTTATATACGGGAATTGCCGGAATTGACTTGGTTTATCCTATCGGCTTTGGTCAGAGGCAGTTAATTATCGGAGATAAAAAAACCGGAAAAACGCAGATTGCATTGGATACCATCATCAATCAAAAGGATAAAAACGTAATTTGTATTTATATTGCGGTCAATAAAACCAAGAAAAACATCAAGGAATTGTATGACAGTCTGATGAAAAAAGGTGCAATGGAGTATACGTTAATTCTTGCAGCTTTTAATGATGATGAACCGCCGGTATCCTTTTTTACACCATATGCGGGTCTGTCCATTGCAGAAGCATACATGCGGGAAGGTCAAGACGTACTGGTGGTCATCGATGATTTGAAGAGTCATGCGGATATTCATCGTGAAATCAGTCTTTTGGTCGGCAAAATACCGGGTAGAGATGCTTATCCCCCCGATATTTTCTATACGCACTCACGATTGTTGGAGAAGGGATGCCAACATAAAGAACAAGGTTCCATTACGATTCTTCCGATTGTCGAGACACGTGGCGGAGATATTACGGATTATATATCTACAAATATCATTTCAATTACCGATGGGCAGTTGGTATTGTCCCGCAAGAATTTTGAGAAGGGACAAAAACCTGCGATTGATTATGGTCTGAGCGTATCACGTCTCGGCGGTGCGGTACAGGAACCGAGAATGAAAAAATTAGGTTCCAAGGTTCGAAGAGATTTTTTGAGTTATCTTGAGATCAAAGAAGTATACGAACTGGCCAATACGGACGAAATGAGCCAGGAAATGCAGGACAAACTGGAAGAAGGACGAAAGTTACAGGAACGGTTGTTACAATACAAATATTCACCTAGAAACAAAGAAGAGATATTGCATATCTTTTCAGAAGTTGTGGGGGATGAAGGATGAGTCTAAAAAATGTTGTCAAGGTTATGAATTTTCACTCCTTGCTTCGCGTAGATAATTCCAGAAAACTGGCAAAAAAATACTCGGAGTTGGAAGGGGTCATTACGGATATGATTGACAATATTGTGAATAATCGCAATATTGTGCTGGATGTAACTGCGTTGCGTGTAAAAAAAAGTCGGCCGGTTTTGAATATCTATATCGGCAGTGATTTGGGTTTTTGCAGTAACCTGAATTCATTGGTCAATCGGGCGCTTGCGGAAGATGAAAGCGGATATAAGATCATTATCGGGCGTAAAATCAAACGAAATCGGGACGACAATATATTGATTCAGATGACACGTGAGGAATATGACGACGATCACAGTGCGATACAAAATTGTTTGGAGAGTGCCATTCGAAACCTGTCATATTCGGAAATCAATCTGATTTATAACCATTATTTCAATGCGAGTGAAGTGGAATTTGTGAAGAAAAAGATTTTCCCGTTACCGAAGCATTTTGGCAGTAAGACAACATACAATGAGGATTTCTCATACGAGGGCGAGATTGAAGCGTTGCTGACCAATCTGGTGGTTTTGTATCTTCAATACGAATTGGAAATTGCCGCAAATGTCAGTTATGCGGCAGAGAATATTCTGCGTCAGAACGTTACTACCGATTCACTGAAGAAAATTGATGAGCGTGAGGAAGTTCGGCAACGAAAAGAACTGCGACAGGAGAAGGATAAGCAGTTTGCAAAGGTTTTGGATAATTATACCAAACTGAATAATTATTAGGAGGAAATTCATGGGCGTATATATCGGAAAGATTGTTGCAATATCGGAATTGAATATTCAGATATTGATTAACGAAGAAAAAGTGAAATTCCATGATGTGTTATATGCGGAACAAAAAGGAAAGCGGATTTATTTTGAGGTTGCCGAGGAAGACGGCAATATTGTCAGTGCGATTCCGTTTCAAAGCGTCATCGGACTCAAGAAGGGCATTGAAGTCTATCGTGAAGAGAATGGATTGGAAATTCAGTATTCCGATGAAATCCTCGGTAAAGTATTTGATTCGTATGGGAACCTAATTGACGGCGGACACATTGAGAACGTCGAGAAACACAACGTTTACAGCCGTAATATCAGTTTGGAAGAAATCAACTTAAACGGTGGTGCCTTATGGACCGGTATTAAAGTTCTGGACTTTTTTGCACCTATGCAAAAAGGATATAAAATGGGTTTGTTAGGAGGTGCCGGTGTCGGCAAAACTGTGTTAATCAAAGAATTGATTAACAATGTGTATAAAGGCTTGAATTCAAACTCGGTTTTTGTCGGAGTCGGCGAGCGTTCCAGGGAAGGTAAGGAACTTTATGACGAGATGAAGGATGCCAATCTTTTAGATAAAATGTCTATCGTCTTCGGACAGATGGGTGAAAATTCCGCGGCAAGATCCAAGGCAATTTTTAGCGGATTGACATTGGCAGAATATCTTCGTGACGAAAAAGGACAGGATGTTTTGTTGTTTGTCGATAATATTTATCGATATGTACAGGCGAGTTCCGAGTTGAATGCGGAGTTGTCGCGTGTCCCTATTGAGAACGGCTATCCTGCCAACATTGCATCGGCGGTCAGCACAGTGGAGGAGCGTATCAATTCAACGGCGAGCGGTTCGATTACGTCGTTTCAGGCGATTTACATACCGGCAGATGATATTACCGATCAAGCGGTGCAGACCATTCAGACACATCTTGACGGACAGATTGTTCTCGATCGAAAGGTGTCAGAGAAAGGTTTGTATCCTGCAGTCGATGTTTTTAACACCAGCAGCAAGATGATTGACATTGAAAAAATCGGAGAACGACACTATCGTTTGGTTGAGGAGACACTTCGATATTATTCGAGATACCGCGAATTGGAAGAGATTATTGCCGTACTCGGTATCGAAGAATTGTCGGCATCGGATACGCGTATTTTTTACAGAACCAGAAAGCTGAGGAATTATTTCACACAGCCTATGTTTGTGGCCGAAAATTACACAGGCATCAAAGGCCAGTTTGTTTCAATTGATGATGTGTTGGATGATGTTGAGAACATATTGACCGGCAAACTCGACGACGTGGATGAGAGTAGATTTCTCTATATAGGTAAATATGATGGATTACAAAATTAAAGCAAAAATCGTCAGTATGACAGACGGCTTGCAGGAATATGACAATATTCGTATGATACGAATCAAAAGTAAAAGTCACACACTGTTGATTATGGAAGATTTTATGCCGGTCATCGGTGAAATTGACGGTATGGTGGAAATTGTATTTGGTGAGAAAGCGGTTGCCATCAACAATATCCGTGGCTTTTATATGCATAAAAAGAATGAGTTCAATTTGTTAATTCGTGATGGAAATGCGAAAATAGCCAATGTGGAGAAACAAGAGGAAGCAGATGCTGCAGGGAATCATTGAGAGTATATTGGAATTGCGCATATGGATTGTGGTTTGTATCGTGAGTATTCTGGCGACAGGGGGCTTGTTATTGATTGTGACCTCCAAGTTCGAGTGGAATCGTGGAAGTCGCAAGATCATCGGATTTCTCTACGAGTTGAATAATCGCGAAATTATACTGTTATCGCTTCAGCTGTTGCGGATTTTTTTGATTTGCGGATTTCTGCTTACGGGTGCTCCCGGCGGACTTGCGCCTGTTTGGTTTATGTTGATTTTGTTTTTGGCAACAGCGATACTCGGAAGGAGTTTTCGCTTAATTCCGTTAAATTTGCTCAATTCGCTGCTGATGACCGCAACGATGGTTGTCATGGGATTGCTTAGCGGATATTTACGCGATGTCTATATGGACTGGCGCATTACCGCGACACTTGTCATGTTGGGAGTATTTTTGTTGCTTTATGCAATCAGCGATATGTTCCGGTGCGTAAACGGTATGATTGATTACAGAGTAAAAAAGAGGAAATCGGATGAGCAAGCGACAGAGTAAGCGAAAAATCAGATATTGGATTGTATTTGAATGGCTTGGGGCTGCGATTTTGGTAGCGATTCTCGTTTTGGTCATTCTATGGTACAAAAGAGATTATACAGCACTACGTTTGGAAGAAGAAGCGGTACTTTTCTTCTTGGGCGAAACCTATTCCTATACGCCCGGCACGGAGATTATCTATGGCGAGGACGGTGCTTATATTGAAGGAGAACAGGCGGACAGTTCTATGGCACTGAGTGATGTGCCACTGATACAACAAGACGGTAAGAAACTGATTCTGCCCGTCAATATGGCATATCAAGCGGGCAAAAGCGATGCAGGTGTTTATCGCGTGAATCACTTTGCTACACTTTCAAATCGTGACCAAGGTGCGGTTGTATTGATGAGCGAAGGGCAAGAGATAAGTCTGGCAAGAGGTTTTCTGTATGATGGAAAAGATATGTATATCTTTTTAGAACCTATGACAATTACAATCGGAGATGTGACCTACCAAACAGAACCGCTCTCGTACGCAAAAGTTCGATACAGAGACAGTTTGGAGTTATATAACAGTGCAGACAATACATTCAAATGGCTGTCTACCGGGCAGACAGAAGTGACCGCAGAGTCCACGCGCGGTTATACCATTTTTTTGGGAACAGATACCATCAAAGATGAAAGTATGGAATGGATTCTGTTTTCTGCGATTGAAAGCATGGAAGTGATTCAATAAAAACCAAAGAGGCAGTTTATGAAGAAAAACGGCAGTATCACAGAAAAGAATCAAAAAACGAACAATGGTATCTATATCCTGATTGGAGTCGGGGTTTTGATTGCTGCGGTTCTTCTTTTGTTGCAGACCGGTTTTCAGGAACTGTTCCGATTGGATAGAGATGGATATGCAATTACAAATGCTTCTATTTCGCAATCGCTTTTGCTGTATCCGGAGGATGAGCATATTGAAGAACATGTGCAATTGACCTTGTTTGCGGCACTTGACTACGTCTTCCAACAAGGAAATGACTTGTTTATCGGTGAAGAGAGAAAGAACAAGTTACAGAGTTCATATCCGGTCTATTTGGATAATGGTGCCGCAATTCAATTACTGAATGCTTCATCGAAGTTATTGGATGTTGATTTCGCCAAGGTAGATACCTATGAGGGCATGATTTTGATGGAACAGGCGGCGTACAATCGTGACGGAAAGCGCGCAGATGCCGCAGATTATCTGTTCTTGCGATTATCCAATGGGAATTTCATTAATTTGACACCGATTCTTTATCGCGTCAAGGGTGTTGACTATGATATTGATGATAACAGTATCATTCATTTTGAGAAGGACTATTTTGCCTATTATGAAATCAATAACGGCAATGCAATCTATAAAAGCAATACAAGAATACAACTTACAGATACCGTTGAATTCAATGGCATCACTTATACTTATGAAGAATTGTTGTTGCTTTTAGAAGTGTTACAACCCAAGGTAACTACAAATCATACACCGCAATCGGAGATTGCATCGGAATTGCCGACTGAGCCCGGCGATTATGTATCAACGGGAGAAGTGTCTGTTCCTTCGAGTGAGACGCCAACGATTGTACCGGTAAAGACTTCAGAAGAAACTGATACAGAGCCGCCTCAAAGTGACACCAAGAAACCAAAAGTTCGACCGCCAAAGGTTAAGAAGGAAGAAGAACAGAGGGAACCAAAGGGCGTCAGACCGGATTCTATGCGTCCCGACAAAGAGACTACAGGCGGCGAGAGCAAAGAGCCCGTTGTTAATTATGAGAAACCGACAGTACAGGTTTCTTCTTATGATACCGGCGTCTATCGAATCGAAATGGATTTAAAGGTTACAGATCCTGCGCAGCGGTTACATAAGAATAAAATGGTGCAGGTTGAGGTTTATGAAGTACAGGGCAATACGAAGACGCTTGTCATGCGTTCGTTTAAAAATGCGCCGGGAGGTAAGGTTGAACTCGGAGGAGGAAGCATCAAGCCCGATACGGAGTATGATGTCAAGACCTTTTTCACCTATTTTAACGAATACGGTGAAGAAAAGATTGAGGATGTGGATGCGGTAACGCTGAAAACGGATACATTTGAGAGCTTGCAACCCATCGTGCTCAAGCATAACCAAGGAATCATGTACCACAACAAAATTCAGATTGACAATATTGCGTTTGATGAAACAAGTGATGCGGAAACGGTTTATGGTATTGCAACATCCGGCGGTATGGCGATACAGGTTCGCGAGAAGGTTGGAATCGGCGAAACCAAAGTGCAAATGAACCGTTCAATAATCGGTGTATTTAAGAAAGGCGGGACTATTTCTGCATCAACACTGTCCGTCTTAAAAGCCAAAACAGAGTATTCCTATGAATTTGTAGTTGAGGACTTCTTCGGAAACATACTTCCGTTAATCAATGCAACGGGAGAGGCGCAAACCTGCAAAAATCCGCCGACTGCAACGCTTACGTTGGAAAAGAATGAAATTTCGGATGTGCAGGTTAAAGCGACAATCGACGATGAGGATCATTCATTTGCAACATCAAAGGACGGCACCAGCAACTTGGATATTTACTATGTGGTAACCAAGGAAAATGTTAAGATTGCTTCCGAGGAAGACTTGGCATTGGCGGCATATTATGAGAAGGTTCCTCCTGAGGATTATGTTTATGCGGAAAATGGCGGGATACACGAGTTTTCTCTGAATTCGGATCTTTTATTTACAATGCAGGATTTAGAACTTGACACGAAGTATCGTGCTGCCATTTTTGTAGATTATGATTTGGACAATCAAGCAGGTGCACAACGTTTTCAAGAAATCGGTAACCTATCGTTTGTTGCGGCAGGATTATCAACGCTTGGTAACGTGTACATCAAAGGAGAGATATCCGAAATTACTGCGCATGGAATATCGCTAAGTTTTGCATTGAACGATACCAAGACCAATACACAACTCAAAAATCTGCTGACTGACTTTAAAGTTCAGATTGTAAACACTGCAATTGAAGGCGACGACGATCAAGCCATTGCGGCAGAGGTAGGTTTCTCAAAGGATACACCTGTACCGGATGGAACACCGGTTTATCAATATGTATATGAAATGTTTCGCGACGGAAAAAATTTCGGTGCTGTGGTTGATGACCAGTTGCAAAGCATGACGGAGTATGTTCTGAAGCCATCTGTGAAATGCACCTATTTGGGAAAGAGTTATAATGTCAATACAATCTTGGATATTGTCGGCTTCAAGACACTTCGAGAAATTCCGAAAGTTACTGTAACCGATGAAATTTTTGCCGGCGGTCAGATTCTTTTTGATGCTTCGGTGTTGGATGAAGACGGAACAATTTGCGGTAATTCAGGGAACAAAGTCATTGTTTCGCTGTATCAGTACACCGTTGTTTGGGAAGATGGTGTTGAGAAAGAAGTTCCTACTTTCATTAAGAGAATCAGAATCGAAAAGACCAAAAACCGAGACAATCCGATTGTTACTGCAGTGAAGTTCAATAATCTGGATATGGAATCAATGTACTATGTTACGTTTACAGCCGTCGAATATAATGACGGTTATACCAGCGAACGCTTTGTGGCAAATAAGGAAATGAATCGCGTTTATTTCAACAACGGCATCAATTATACGGGAACTATTCGTATGCAGGATTTGTCCGAGATACCGGGTGTCACAGACACCTTAAAAGGGGATTTTCTGGTTCGATTTACAGATCCTTCGGACTGTATTTCTCAAATTTCCGTTGCAGATTATGATTACTATATCGAAACTACAAAGCATAATGCAGAGACAGGGGAATTTATTTCATCAAAAGAACAGGGGTTTGTCAAAGAAAGCGGCATCAATGACTTGAATTATAGTGATTCTTATACCAAGGGTGCTTTTTCCTATACGCTGTCTCTATATGTCAAAATTGGCAACAGAAAACTCATGTTGGATGAGATTACATTTACAACAGAAAGCAAAATGATTGGATTTTCATCCACCTATGAGTATATCAGTTTACTTAAAAATAACCCCAAGGGGCGGTATATCGCCACTTGCGATATTGTGTTGGAGAGCGGAAAGACATATTATCCCATCGACGGTGATGAGTCAAGCGGAACCGGTTATGTCGGAAACAATATTGTTGGTATCTTAAACGGAGACATTGATTTCCAAGGTTTCACACTTTCGCACCATTATCAGGCAAAGGGACAGAGGATGTTCACCAATATCGGTCCCGGCGGCAGGGTTCATAACTTGGTTTATGATGTGTATTGGGATACGGAGAGTGCCGTGAACGATGACGCTTGTATGAGTTATCGTAATTACGGAGAAATATCGGATGTTTATGTAAATTATAAAGGCGGAGAGCCGCTGGCAAATACGTATGTTGCATTATTGACACGTGTCAATGCGGCAACCGGAATTGTTGAGAACTTTGTAATTTGTCACAAACCGGATCCGGGAAAATCAGGTTTTTCGGTGAAACGTTACGGAGGTTTGATTTGTTATAACAATTATGGAATCGTTCGGAACGGTTATGCTTACGGAACGGACATCTATTGTGCTTTACATGCCGAAAATACGATTACGAAGGCTTCTTCCTATCCGCGCTATATCGGTGGCTTGGTTGGTTATAATATCTCAATCGGACAAGTGACGAATGTCTACTCTCTATTGGGACTGCAAATGGAGACCTATATTGATGCATGGACGGGATGTAACGGATACGGATCGGTGGTCGGATACAGTAGCGGTTATACAGGGAGTATGTATGCAACCGAGGACAATTCCAAAAAGGCAAATGTCGGTTCTACGGTCGGAACCGTTACCGGCAGCAAATATGAAAAAGTATATTTTTATAGCGCCTCAAAGATGAAGTATACACAGAAATGGATGAAAGAGGCTTCTTTGGAGAGTTTATATGATACCGGATGGCAGAAGGATGTACTGGGTGATGAATTTGTTGCATCCAATGTGGAAACCGGTTTTTATCCGCATGTGAATTTGTCTTCCAATCTTCCGCAACAAGAGTATTTACCGTTGCCGCTTCGTGTATCCGAGAATCTTGTGGATATTGCCCAGATGGAGGTCATTTCATATGACAACACGGAAGGTCAGGAAAGTGCGTATGTTAAATTCCGCTTTTCTAATAACTACAATACGCAGATTCAATCGGTGTCTTTGGATGCGCTGAATATCACGCTGCAAGTGGACGATGCCGAAAGTGAAGACGGTTATACAGTCATTTATGGAACGGTGAGTGGTCCTACAGAGTTCAAATCGAGTTATTCCGTAACAGAGATTGCATATACATACAACCAAAGAACGGGATATACACGCTATCAAAGCGGTCAAGAACCACAGTTGTTGGTTGATTTTTATCGCAATATCTATACTGCGGATGAGTGGAATGAATATGTTGTTAAAAAGTCCAAAAAAGAAGCAAAATATCAGGAAAATATCCGATTGCGAGGAGACATTGATTTTGCGGGTATCGATCCGAAGTTGATTCGTGTGGAAGGAACTTGGTATGCAAAATTAGATGGTTGCGGGCACACAATTTCCAATATTGATCTTGCCCCCTCTTTTAGGTCGGCCAAAAAGGGAGTCAGCAATAACTTATTTAATCATTCGACGTCACTCGGAATGAGCGGAAGCGTCAGCAATCTGACCATCCTTAATTATACTTGTGGCGGTGTGTATCAGTCATATTCTGCATATCAGTGCGGTGTGTTCCGATACATTCGTGGCGATATTCGAAATATTCATTTGATTAATGCAACGGCGACCGGTTATGACTGTCTTGGCGGTCTGACGGCAAGGAGTGTAGACGGTGCCTTAATATCCGATTGCACGGTCAATGACTTAACTATTACATATATAGAACCGAAAAAATTGGAGACCGATTGCTCCATCGGAGGAATCGTCGGAAACATGGCGGATTCGCGTGTCAATAATTGTTATGTAAAGAATATCAATGTGGTTGCAACTGATATGAAATCCTGTAACGGTATCGGCGGTATTTGCGGATACGCCGGAAACAGTGTCATCCAAGGAGCATATGCGACGGGTGCAATTGAGTCGCGCGGAAATAAAACGGGAGGAATTGTCGGACAGTACAAGAGTACCAATGAAGCGTTGGTTTGTATCAGCGATGTGATTGCACGAGTTAATATTATTGGTTATACCGACATGATTGGCGGTCTGGTGGGGTGCGCTAACATTACATCGGATATGATATCCGAGACTAATAATATCTCGGGTGTTGCATTTGGGGATGTTTACGCATATAATCCGGACTCATTGGGCGTTTCACATACAGTCGGCAGTATTGTATCCAAGAAAATTAAGTTCTTTGGATGTGAGACACAGTTGATGAATGGGGTTTTGTCTTCGCAAAGTGAGTATAATATTGATGTTTGTCGTGGATTGATTTCATACGAAGAGTCCATGAATCCCAATACGTATACCGAGAAAATGGAGTTTTCTGGAGTTTATAACTATACACCGGTACAAGACGGGAATTTACCTCATCTTTATTATGAAGGCACCGGAGTTGAACTTCCGTATCAAGGTACTGACGGATATGAAGAGATACCGATTAATCCGCAAAAATCATTGGGTGTGGAAGTGGTGAATGTTGAGACAGATCCGGACCAGCGCGTGGTACGAATTAAAGTTCGTACGACTGATGATTGGAAGGTATCCGGAATCACAATTGAACAACTGAAATACGAAGAGAATGTTGAGATTGAAGAGACGAATACGCCCGGTGTCACGATGATTTATGTTAAATATCTATCAGAAGCTGAGCAGGAGCACTTTTTGGACAGTTATGTACTTTCATCAATCACGGTTGAAAAAAATGGCAGCGAAGTTACGATGCCGATTGCTTGCCGAATTCCGATTACAATGTATAAAGAAATTGCGACTTCGGAAGCTTGGATGAACATTAATACAGAGTATGAGAATTATTTAGTTGTAGCTAACTTGGATTTTACAAACTTATCCGGCAGCGTTAATAAAAAAATCGGTCGTGTGGTTGGAAGAGTTTTTGCAGACGGCTCTTATCCTATATTTTCCAATATTTCGGTTACGGAAAGTGAGAGTAATTTTATCGCACGTCTGAACAGTCAGATGTCGAATTTAGTTTTTGATAACGTAACAATCCAAAACGGCGGAAAAGATTGCGTCGGAATTATTGGAACCAGTTACGGAACCATTAATCATGTGAATTTCAACAATATAGTTATACAACCGTCATCAATTCCGGAAGGCGCCAAAGAATTGTTTTATGTAGGAATCATCGGTTACCAGAACGGCTCCTCAATAAACAACGTAAAATGTAGCAACATAATAATCAATGGGATGCAGAAAGATAAAATGAATTATACAGGTTCTTTGGTCGGATATCTTGCGGATATCGGAGAAGTCAGTGCAGTAGAGATTTCAGACAGCAGTGTTCATGGATACAAATACACCGGTGGATTGGTCGGGACTTCTTATTGTGTTGATTATACGGATATTAAGTTACATGATATAAAAGTTACCGGAACGAATCAATTTACGGGTGGTATGGCAGGAAGACTCGGGACGGACGGTAACTGTCTATCTGCAAAGGCAAACGATATTGAAGTAGTAGGGTCAATCACCAATGCCGGAGACAGTACGGCATTGGGAAAAACCATCTTTAACGTGGAACTTGAGAGTACACCCGGTGAAGAAATCATCTCCGGTGCACACGGAACCACGGTGATTGAAGGAACGGATTATGTCGGCTCCATTGCGGGACAATCCTATATCACAACAGGGGTGTACAGTAATTCAACCACCGGAAGCAATTCCGGGAAAGCGTATACCGCGTTGGTATCGGGATGCATGGTAAAAGCAACCGGGAATTATGTCGGCGGTGCGTTCGGTTACAATGTGTATTATGCTTATTGGACAGACGTCAACGATAGTTATGTATATGCAAAGGCCGCTTCCGGTAAAAAGCCGGTTTCGGTCGGCGGAATCATTGGGCGTAGTGAGAGAAGAGTTTCTTATTGTTCTGCGCGTAACAATTTGGTTGAATCGTATAATTATTCTGAAATTGGCGGAATTGCCGGTTCACAGCTTTATCACGATATCAGATATACAACGATGGAATACAGTCATATATTTGCAGATGCATTGACAACGCAGGAGAAGAAAGGTGTTTATTCCAAGGTTGGCGGAATTGTCGGTTATATCTATGGCGGTGGGTCAGTTTATTACGACGGCGTGATTGATTCGGTAATCAATGCAGAGAATCATTCGGATGTCGGCGGAATTGTCGGCAGACTGAACTCCGGTATCAGTAACGGCAATTACTGTTCGTACTGTTTCTGCGTCGGGACAATCGATCCGAATAAAAAAGATAAAAGAGATGCTTCAAAAGCAATGGAACAGTACTGTATCAAAGGATATACAAACGTAGGCGGCATTATTGGCTATCAGTACTCCGGACGGTTATGCTATTGCGAATCGAATATGAATGTCATCGGAAACGATGCAAATACTACATCGGATGCCGGTGGCTTGACCGGTTTTTATCATAATGGTTATGTGGTGAATACCAACAGAACCAAGACATATTCCATTGCATATATGTACAGAAATTACTTTGCAGGTTCGGTGAAGGCTCACAGATATGCCGGCGGAATGATTGGCACAACCGGGTTGGGACAAATCAATTTCCTTGATGATTTGCAGCGAATTGCCGGAAGTACAGGAACCTCCGCAGAAAAAGTGTATACCTATGCGAATTTGTTACTCCCATATTCCGTAGATTCATCAAATGCCAATGCCGTATTGGGTGAGAGCGATGCTTTTACGGCCAAGGGAACACGTGTCTGGGCGGGAAGTCAAATAAATGGGACGGACGCATATGATGTATTAAGCGGATATGCAACATGGAATGGAAACAATACCGCAGATCGTTCCGGAACGACGGTCGAAGCGTTGAAATTGGTTACAAGTGACGATCTTGCCAATTGGAGAATGTATTACAATCTGAATTGGATAGGCGGCGCAAGCAATTACAACGGCATTTGGCGCACAATGATTATGGGATATCAAAGCGGAAGAACGTACGGATATAACATATATACAATTACCGAGAATTCACTTCCGGTACTGCGTAATTCTGCATCCACACAACGGGCAGCAGATGAAGCATACTATATTTTGAAATTGCAGAAGCGCTTTATGAAAAATGCTGCAACACAATGGTTGCCGATTCCGAAGAGTGAAGCAACTTATTCATTACGTATGCTTACGTTTGCATCTTCCGGTGATTTACCGGGGGCGGAAGTGTATGCATCGGATGTTGATGTTTTAAACATTGAATTTGATGAGGCACTCATCAAGAATGAGTCGGCAGATGTAACAGGATATTTTGCTATTTATTGCGAAGATGAGGAACCGGTTCGAATACCGATTTCACAGAGGGTTTATTCTTATACATATGATTTCGCCAAACCGTTGGTTTTGGAGTATGGCGAAGCTTATTATGATGTTAATAGCCAAAAATATGAGTACTATCCGTATGAAGAACGAGAAATACAACCGATAGATGTAACGAACCGTATACTGACAGACGGTAATTACTATTACTATATTCAGGATGGCGATCTCTATGCCGGAACTGGGAATACACAGGAACATATCGGTAGCAACTATATTCATCTGATGCAAGGGTGCGCCATGAGTGACACCGGGCAGGTTCTCAATCTCAAAACAAGGACACCGGAGCGTATTGTTGGAAACTTTGCAATGTGTGACGTAAAACCGCTGCAGGAATATGATTATATGGGATACCATATTGATACATACTATGGTTTTTCAACGGTACATGGCAGTAAGATTGTGAATCGCCCCATGCAGATGTTCGTGGTTAAGGATTCCTTATATACCGTTGATGCAAATATACCCAATGTCAAAGATGCTATATTGCTTTATCGGACAGAAGGAAATCATTATCAGACAATTTTGGGTGAAGACGGTATGGTTGTGGATATGTTCCAAGAAGAACCCATTTTCCCGGAAGAGTTGTATAACAGTGGGATTTCCGATATGACGAATACGTGGAATACTACGGCCACATATGCGCTGATTGAATACGCGAACGGTGGTTTGGCAGGGTACAACTATGTAACCGGGGAAGTATTGTTCGATTATTCAATACAACGGAATTATTCGCTTTTGGATTATGCGAGAATATACTTTACAGGCGAAGAAGAGCCGATGTTGCGTGGCATTCACGGAACATATCGTGCAAACCGCGATTTGAGTGAATCCATTGAAACGTCAAGAGATTTGGATACTATGGTTGGGAATCAAGCAGAATCATCCTCTGGGCAGCAGACAAGTGAGAATGCGATACCGACGGAGAATGGAGATTCGGTAGCAAACGGTACTTCTTTATCGCAGGGCGAGGAACCCAAACGTATTGGTGAAAATTCGGAAGAAATTGGATCCACAGATACCTCACAGGAAGGAAATGACGGCGAGATTGAAGGTGGCGAAGGAGTCATTGCGGGGATCGGAATCGGAAGCATCAATGGTGCAGAGAGTAACAATACAGAGGTTATTTCTGTAAACGGTAATTCCGATGCAGACGGAGAAGGCCAAGATCAGAATCCCAAAGAAAATGAGGAGTCTTCGGAAGAACAACAAAAGGACAACGAGCAAGCACAAAACAAAAATGACAATGGTGTCACAAACAATGCAAATGATAATTCCGCGGAAGTAATAGACACAACCGATACGACGAGTCAAACCGACAACAATACGGATGGCGTGGGTGAGACAGTGATGAGTCAGACCGGTCAAGATACCGTTAATGAAGAAAGTTTGACGGAGACAAATACCGCCGGAATGCTAACAGAATCGGAAGACACCGCACTCTACATGGTTGTATTCAACGCAACAACCGGAGTTTATGAAATTGTCAATGAAAATGAATTTTTAAGCAATGCCTCATATCAGTCGGAAAACAAGCGCTTGGGTGTAACCAATCTTGCGGAATACAGTGGTTATGCAGTTGCCGACAGTATTGAAAAAGACGCAGACGGGTTATCGCTCTATATCGTGGTTGCTCTTTCGACACTTGGCATTGCAGGAGTATTGATTTATGCTTTTTATCGAAAGCAAAAAAGTAAACACCAATGAACAGATGAAATAAATTAATTTAACGGGGGTTTGGTAATGCAGTATGACATTGTTAAGGAAGTGACGACGCAGGAAAACCATAAGGAATTACCGATTCAGATTGGTGGAATGATCAATCGTACAATCAATTTTGCCATGCAACAGAATTATGTTTCTGCTGTACGAAGTATCATACTTACGGAGTGTGCAGGTAAATCGTGGCGGGACTTAACGGTTCATCTGTCCTTTGAACCTGCGTTTGCCGAAGAGATGGATATACTTGTGCGTAGATTGGATTCGTATGCAAGGGTCGAAATCAAACCGGAACAGATTGTGTTGAATACGGAGTACTTGATGGGATTGACGGAGAAAATGGTCGGGAACATCGAAGTGTCGGTACGAAATGGCGAAGAAACGGTTTCGGTTTGGAAAAAGCCGATTGAATTATTGGCATACGATCAGTGGAGCGGTTCACTCTTTATGCCGGAATTGCTCTCTGCCTTTGTGTTACCGAATCATCCGGATGTGATTCGCATTGTCAACAAAGCGGGTACATATATGCAGAAATGGAAGGGGAGTCCTTCTTTCTTGGCATATCAGGAACAAGATCCCAATAGCGTCAAAATGCAAATCGGTGCGATTTATGCAGCATTGCAGGAGGAAAATATTGCGTACGCCGTACCGCCGGCATCTTATGAAAGCGTAGGACAAAGGATTCGCTTACCGCAGGCAATCACAGAGCAAAAAATGGGAACCTGTTTGGATTTGACCTTGTTATATGCAGGCTGTCTTGAAGCAATCGGGTTGCATCCTTTGATTGTGATTGAGAAAGAACATGCATTTGTCGGTTGCTGGCTGGAGGAGAAGACCTTTGCTGAGTGTATTCAAGATGATGTTTCTGCATTGTTGAAGCGTATGGCAGAAGGAATGAATGAATTGATTTCTGTAGAAACTACAACTTCGACAGCCGGAAAAAGCGTCAGTTTTGAAGCTGCGGTGACAGCCGGTTATGAGAAACTGATCATCGAAGAAAACTTTGGATATGCGGTTGATGTCAGTCGATGCAGAGTCAGTGGAATTCATCCGATTCCTGTTCGTATTATGGAAAACGGACAATATCGCATGGTGGATTACGGAGTCAGGAAAGCAGAGGAAATCACGCGTCAGCCGGAGAATTTGAGCACGGCGGGAAGCGGCGCAACACTTACAAAGAATGAAATGACGAAACAGCAATTATGGGAGCGAAAATTGCTGGATTTGAGTTTGCGCAATACATTGTTATCTTTTCGAGTTACCAAGAGCGCTGTTCAATTATTGGTTGATAACCCATCTGTTTTGGAGGATGAACTATCCAAAGGGGAGGCATTTTCGATTTACCCGCATCCGGAGGATCTCGAATTTCCGGCGAGAGAGAATTCAATATATGCGGTTGGCGATATGAAAAATGTCGGGGAGCAGTTGGTTTCGAC
Organism: uncultured Lachnospiraceae bacterium; assembly: GCA_964389005.1. Lineage (GTDB taxonomy): Bacteria > Bacillota > Clostridia > Lachnospirales > Lachnospiraceae > CAYMCV01. Next base: position 37,092 of record CAYMCV010000006.1, read on the forward strand.
GGAGTTTCGCAATCACCGCATTCGAACATTTATGGATGAAACCGAATTGGAACAGGCGATGAAACATTTGCATCGGAGTTCCAAGAATTCATTGGAAGAAAACGGTTCCAACACGCTCTATCTGGCGTTGGGGTTTTTGAAATGGTTTGAAAATGACAATAGCAAGAAAGAAAGATTTGCGCCGTTGATTTTGGTGCCGGTTGATATTATCCGAAAAATACAGGAAAAATCATATCAAATCAAGATTCGCGATGAGGAAGCTCAGATGAATATCACATTGCTTGAGATGCTTCGTCAGGATTTTCAAATGGATATCGGTGGCTTGGATCCGTTGCCGTTGGATGACAACGGAATTGACATTCCCTTGATTTTTAATATGATTCGGCAGGGCGTGATGGAGAAGAAGCGCTGGGATGTGCAGCCGCTGTGTTTCTTGGGAACATTTTCTTTTAACCGTTTTATCATGTGGAATGACATCCGGAATCGCCAACAGGATATTGTAACCAATAAAGTCGTGGCCAGTTTGATTTCAGGGAAGATGGAATGGACGCCACATGAGCATATTTTGACGGCAGAAGAACTGGACGATTGTACGAATCCGAGTGAAATGGTGGTTCCGCTTTCGGCGGATTCTTCACAGATGGTGGCAATTTGTGCCGCGGCACAGGGGCAGAGTTTTGTGTTGCACGGACCGCCCGGTACAGGAAAGTCACAAACGATCACCAATATGATTGCGAATGCACTGTATCAAGGGAAGTCGGTGTTGTTTGTTGCTGAGAAAATGGCGGCTTTGAACGTGGTACAGAAGCGTTTGGAGCGAATCGGACTGTCACCTTTTTGTCTGGAATTGCACTCCAACAAATCGCAAAAAAGAGCGGTGCTCAGTCAATTTGAGAAAACGCTGGAGACAGGAAGATATGCACAACCGCAGGAATTTGCAGCAAAAGCAGCCAAAATCAACGAACTGCGAAAGCACCTGAATGATGTGGTTCGGGAAATCCATCGCAAAAGAGAATGCGGTTTTTCACTGTATGAATTGTTGAGTATGTACGAGGGGCTCAATATCTATCGCGGGAAGTTGTCCTTTGACGAAGACTTTTGTACAGATATCAATGCAGAGCGTTGGGAATGTATCATGGAGAAACTGAAGATGTTTCGTGCTGCGGCAGGCGAACGTGGACGAGACAGCGCACTTTCTGTCTTTTATCTTAAGGATTATTCCATGCAACTGCGGGATACTCTGGTCGCTGACATGAAGCAATATCTGGCAGAATTGGATATACTGAGTCAACAAATCGCTGCTGTAAGAAACGCATTTGCAATTGATGAACCGGAAAGCGCAAACATGTTGACGTTCTTTGACCGCCTGACGGTACAGTGCAAGCGCATGGATGTGTGTATTGGCGGACTTCTTAACGATGCCGACTTAAATATACAGGCTGATAATTATCGAAGAATATTGATGGCGGGCGTCAAGCGTCAAGCGATTAAAAAGGAACTTTTAAAGTCATTTCAGGAAGCTGTCCTTGGATATGATGTGGTGGGAGCACAGAATCGTTATGCGCAGGCAGAGGCGAAATGGGTGCTTGCGAAGGCAAGTGAACACAAAGCACTACGAAAGGAATTACAGTTTTACGCATTGAAACCCTACGAAGTCACAGATGAGAACATTCTCATGACTTATCGGATGCTTGCTGATTTTCAGGCGGCGAATGCGGTTATTACGAGTGAACAGGCATTTTTGGCATCGCATTTTGGTGGATTTTATCGTCAGGAAGACACCGATTATGCGAAATTGGGGCAACTGTTTGAAGACAATCTGGCGCTTAGAAATTTGATTTCCGATGCCGGAATGTCGACTGCGGTTCAAAGTGCTGTGATTACAACATTGTCAAAAAACAGCGATCAAAGAAAAGAAATTTTCGGAGAACAATGGGAATTACTCGTTGCCTATGAAAAAGCACGGGCGACGACACTTGCGACGGAGAGCCATTTTATGAAGGACTACGCATTTCGTTGGGAATGCGTGGCAGGGCAGGTACCGCTCGTTGCGAAAATAAAAGAAATTATACAGAATTGTTTGAACCACATGGATGGATTGCGTGCACAGGCGGCATATGTTAATTGTGTTGAAGAATTGCGAAAATTGAAACTGGGGGAGGTTGCGGAAGCATACGAAAAAGGAGTATTGTCTCCGGAAGATTGTCTTGATGCATTTAGATGTAATGCAGCAAGAACCATTGCAATGCGTTTGATTCATGAGAGCGACACATTGCGTCAGTTTACGGGAACGGGATTTGAAGAGAGTATTTCTCAATTCAGGGATGTGCTCGGTGAATTTGAGGTATTGTCAATTCGTGAATTGGTGGCGCGTCTTTCTTCAAAAATACCGCAAATGGGAATGGAATGTGCACAATCTTCGGAACTCGGTATCTTACAGCGCGCAATCAAGAGCGGCGGACGTTCCATGCCGATACGTAAATTGTTTGACAGGATTCCGACATTGATTCGACGTCTGTGTCCCTGTATGCTGATGAGCCCGATTTCTGTGGCGCAATATATTGCACCTTCGTTTCCGAAGTTTGATTTGGTCATCTTTGATGAGGCATCACAATTGCCGACCGGAGAGGCTGTCGGTACATTGGCACGCGGAGAAAATGCCATTGTGGTCGGAGATCCAAAGCAGTTGCCGCCTACGAGCTTCTTTA
>CAYMCV010000007.1:0-38234 GCA_964389005.1 uncultured Lachnospiraceae bacterium
CCTGCAAAAGGAGAAAGTCCCCCTTTTCCAGAGCGATGGGATGCGAACCAACCAGGCCAGCCTTTATGAGAATGATGGCGATTTCACAATAGTTGCCAATGCAAGGCTTGGCCTTCTTCAGAAAGCAGAAGACCGGAAGTGAGCAAGATTATTAAGAAATGTAACGATTTTGGCGCAGGCGGTGTATCGGTTGCCATCGGTGAGTTGGCAGATGGACTTCGTGTGGATCTTGATAAAGTACCGAAGAAGTATGAAGGATTAAACGGAACCGAACTGTCCATTTCGGAATCACAGGAGCGTATGGCGGTTGTGGTTGACCCGAAGGATGTCGAACAGTTCCTTGCATATGCGAAGGAAGAGAATTTAGAGGCGGTATGTGTAGCCGTTGTTACCGAAGAGAAGCGTCTCGTACTCAGTTGGCGCGGGAAAGAAATCGTGAATATATCCCGTGCATTCCTTGATACCAACGGCGCGCACCAGACAACCAATGTCTGTGTAGAGGTACCGGAGAAGAAAGACAATTACTTCAAAAAGACTGCGTCCGCCGCTGTGGCAGATGCACTTGCAAAGGATGATGTGAAGACTGCATGGCTAACTTCCGTGCAGGATTTGAATACCTGTTCCCAGAAAGGCTTGGTCGAAATCTTTGATGCATCCATTGGCGCAGGAAGTGTATTTATGCCGTACGGCGGAAAATATCAGCTGACAGAGACACAGGCAATGGTAGCGAAAGTACCGGTTGCGGACGGAGAGACGGATGCGGTAACGATGATGAGTTACGGCTTCGATCCTTATCTGTCATCATGGAGTCCTTATCACGGTGCCGTATATGCAATTACGGAATCAATGGCGAAGATTGTTGCCGCAGGCGGTGACGCTTCAAAGATTCGTTTCACATTCCAGGAGTATTTCCGCAGAATGTCCGAAGATCCGAAGCGCTGGAGCCAACCATTCTCTGCTTTGCTCGGTGCATATGACGCACAGATTGGTTATGGTCTTCCTTCCATCGGCGGAAAAGACAGTATGTCGGGTACGTTCCAGGATATTGACGTGCCGCCCACGCTTGTCTCATTCGCGGTTGATGTTGCCCATAAACAAGATATGATTACACCGGAATTAAAAGAGAAGGGCAATCTCCTGCTGAAGATATCCATACCGAAGGATGAGTATGATATTCCGATTTACAGCGAAGTCTCATCACTCTTTGAGGCAGTCAGAAAGATGATTGCAGATGGTGTGGTTCGTTCCGCATATGTTGCGGATGCGTATGGTCTAATTCCCACACTGTGCAAGATGGCATTTGGAAACGGACTTGGTGTGGCAATCAATGAGGAACTTGCGCCGGAAGCACTTTTTGCCAATGAAACGAGCAACATGATTATTGAAGTATCTCCGAAACAACTTACAGACGTCGCGGTTCCATATATAACCGTCGGTACGGTAACAGAACGTGATTTCTCATATCGTGACTTGACATTATCGTATGATGAAGTATTGCAGACGTGGAAGCAGAAACTGGAGAAAGTATTCCCGAGTCGCGTGACTTATGACAATACCGCGGTAAATACGGGCTTATATGAAGCAAAAGAAGTCTATGTGTGCAAGCACAAAGTTGCCAAACCGCGTGTATTCATTCCGGTATTCCCCGGAACCAATTGCGAATTCGACAGTGCAATGGCATTTGAACGGGCGGGCGCAGAAACGGTTACCAAAGTCTTCAAGAACTTAACCGCGGATGATATTCGCGATTCCGTTGCAGAATTCGAGCGAGAGATTGCGCAGTCGCAAATCATTATGTTCCCGGGCGGATTTTCTGCCGGTGATGAGCCTGACGGAAGTGCCAAGTTCTTTGCTACAGCCTTCCAGAATGCGAAACTCAAAGAAGCGGTTGAGAAACTTTTAAATGAAAGAGACGGCCTTGCACTTGGAATTTGTAACGGCTTCCAAGCATTGATTAAGTTAGGGTTGGTTCCGTTCGGTCAGGTAACGGGTCAGAGCGAGACATCTCCGACATTAACGTTTAACACGATTAACAGACACATTTCCAAAATGGCATATATCAAGGTGGTTTCGAATCAGTCACCTTGGTTTACACAGGCACAGCTTGGTAAGGTATATACCAATCCCGCGTCACATGGGGAAGGACGTTTCGTAGCACCGAAGGAATGGATTGACAAACTGTTTGCAAACGGTCAGGTAGCTACGCAGTATTGCGATTTGAACGGTAACATCAGTATGGATGAAGAGTGGAATATCAACGGCTCTTACGCCGCAATCGAAGGAATCACTTCGGCAGACGGTCGCTGCTTTGGAAAGATGGCACATGCGGAGAGACGTGGTGACGGTGTTGCAATCAACATCTACGGCGAACAGGATTTGAAGATTTTTGAATCCGGTGTTGCATATTTTAAATGATACATGGGGACGGGGCAAGTGTAACAAAATCAGATAACAAAAATGATGGTGCAGGGATATCGATTATTGATATCTTTGCACCATTTTTATAAGTATTAACAAAATGTTATCTATCTTGATCAAAGTGAAAACCGGCCGGTAACCAGTGAACTTTGTCTGGAATTTGAGGGTCAGGGAGAGTTTACGTTCAACGGTAAAGAATTTCTTTTATCAGGAGCATGAAATCACAGAACTGAATCAGAGAAAGATGGTTTTACTGATACCGTTTCGCCTGTTACAGATTAAGAAGATTTTGAATAAAGAAGTCAATGATGAAAATCTCGAAGCATTGCGGAAACTGATTCAGGATAAATATAATACAAAGTATCAATGCCAATTTAAAGGTTGCGAAGCCAAAGCGAAACGCACTGAAAGAATAAATATACTTAACGTTTCACATTTGCTATCATCTTGCGATATGCTTCACAGGTCTTTTTATAGGATAAAACATCATCATCGGATATCTTGATATCCGAGAAGCAAACACGCTCCGTCAATTCTGTGAATTCTTGTATTTCCGCCTCTTTCTCCGGAAGAAGTCTAATCATACAGGCAGCGATATCGCGCGGCAGGGGATTCTTGGCATGACGCATATACTTATGCTTCACATAAGAAGCCAAATCGCAGTAATACAGCGATATGAGTGCTGCATAATTTCCACTCTTATAAAGCCTGCGAACTCGAAGACGTGCACGCACGCGAATCCATAACAGAATACACAAAGCAATCATCAGAAGTGTCATCAAAAAGATGTAAACGGGGAACGTAACGGAAGTAGTTGAAAAACGAAATCCGCTGAAGAAATCCTCATTTTCAATCATTGAAATATCTGTATCGGGACCGGTCATCGTACTGTCCGGAATCTGTTGTGAAAAGATACCGGAGAACAAATCAGATAAAAAGAAAGCATTCTCTTCGGTATCACTCTCAAACGACGGTGGCGTAAATTCATACGGAATCCAGCCATAGTCGTCTAAATAAATCTCAACCCACGCATGTGCATACGCATCGCTCACCGGCACGCGAACAACGCCATAAATATTCATGCGGTCTTCGCTATCGCTTTGATACCACGAATCAAGATCTTCCTGCATCAGCGGGGTCGCCTGTGAAAGCAAGGATACAGGAATACAGTAACCTTCCGCATAACGTGCCGGAATACCCATGGAACGAAGCAATAGTGTTCCGGAAGAAGCAAAATGTGCACAGTAACCACGTTTTTGTGTAAAAAGAAAATAGTCAACGAAGTCGGTATTGTACGGCGTTGTCCCGGGGGACATGGTATATGGATATTCTGCTAAAAAGCGCGCGCGAATGGCATCGGCAACCTGAAGTCGCCAAGCGTCGGTATCATCTACACTGTCGGTAGAACCGACGAAGTCACTAAAAACGCCGGGGAGATCTGCCTGTTTACACCACAATAACAGGCTGTCAGAGAGCGTATCGGGAACATACATACAACTTTGATTGATATAACGTTCATATGCAGGCGAATCGATTTCAAAGGAACCGGTATCAATACTGTCTGCAAAGTATGGCGCATAGGAAACCGAAAACGTGGAATTGCGCGGAAAAGTAGTTGCATCGGTGATTGCCCCATCTATCTGACTGCTGTCACCATCGGTCCCTTCGACAGACGTTACGACAACATCATCGGAATAGGAGACATAAGGCAAGTAGTAGAAACTCGTATCCGCACCCAGATTGGTAACCTCCATCTTGGCTTTCATATCGGAAGGCAACACAGTACTTTTTTCCAGTTGTTCACGCTCTTTATCTGTAAAAATCAAGGATTGCTGTTCGACGGATTCATAATCGACCGCATTGGAATACCAACTGTCACCCGTGTACAAATTGCCGGTAAAAGCTTTGAGGTATACTGTGTCGTTATTATATGGAGCATAGGTTACTTCAAGATCCGTTTCGAAGTCGGGACGTACGGAACTGACACCGCCTAAGCGCCCGTCACTCAGACCGCCGTTGGAATCGTAGCGATCCAGAAAACCGGTAAAACCGACTTGTACAAAAATTTTGACATACTCATCGGTCAATTCGCGGATGGCGGAAGGCCTCATTTCCTCAGGCTTCTCGGCGCGATATGTCGGATATAATCCTGCAATGATCAGCGGAAGAATCAAACCTGTTAAAAGCAAGATATATACCATAGCGGTTCCGCTTCCCTGATAGTTGAAGCGGTCTGCCTTTTTGGTCCTTTTACGAAGAAATTCTTTCGTGTGCGGCCCCTTTACTTGCATACGCGAGTTACGACTGCATTGCAGAATTGCAACAACGACATAAGATGCAATCAGCAGACCGAGCGACAGAATTGAAGGCTTTTTACCGATATAAAGAGCAATCTCGATAAAAGGTGCCGTAATCAGCATGGTTTCAAAGACATTCATGTAACCGGAGATGGTGACATTCAATAATAAGGCTAAAAAGATACCGATAAAAACCAATGCAATGGTTACGGTCAAATATCGATTGTCATAGTATTCCTTCGCCTCTCGGACGGATAAAAGTTTGAAATAATCACTGTATTCTTCGTATATGATATTGATAATTGCCTGATAACCACTGTTGGCATAAAGATAGTATCGAATCAATTCCCATGTAAATACAAGAAGTATAAGGATATAGCCACTATAAAAAATGAGTTTGTTATAGTAAAAGAATGAAACGAACATGGAGATACCGAATAAAAAGGGAATGATAAAACTGTGATTGTAATCAATTGAAAAAGCCGACAAAACCCCGTCAATGGTGCCGTAGCAGGCCATAAAAACAAGCAGTCCCTTCATCAAACAGATGAGGATGCGACTGTGTTTGGACTGCGCATGGATGTCACCTACGACCATACCATAAGCAGCCATTTCTTTGGCTTTTTGTCTTTGCTCAAACCAATGTATCATGAATCGGTTTCTCCTTAATGAATGCCGTATTCTTCAAATTCGATTTCAATACCTACAATGTGAACCAGAATTCCGGATTTCTGCCCTGAATTTTTAAAATTACAAAGTGCGGTATCGGTACCCTCATATGTGGGCAAGTAGCACAAGTGTACGAAGCAGTCATACAATTGTGTCTCGTCTGTTATCATATGGTAATCAAATTCACAGGTGTGATCTTGGTACAGGCATATTTGGAAGCGCTCCTCATGAGCGATGAGATAACTCGACAAGGAGTAAAAAGTGGTTAAAGTCTCATGAAGCGCCAATTTGGTAAGTTCTGGAAGTACAAGCAACGATACGGTACTTGTTTGGTCCATCACTTTTACAAATAAATCGTCCAACTTGGCAGACAGTTTCCAATGAATGCGTTGCAAACGATCACCCGGAAGATATTCACGAATCTCTCTGATATCGGAAGAAGGGGTGCCGTGATTGTCATACTCCGTGTACTCTTCAAGTGTGTCCGCTCCGGCCGTCGGGATAACGGGAGCAACGGTAACTGTTTTGGGGAGAACGGGAACGGCAAGACGAATTTCCAATGGGATTTCCTTTTGATAAAGATGAAACAATTCCGTCATCACGAAGGAGTGAATACTTACCTGAATCAATCCCGGATGCGCAGTTTCAATCGGTATAAAAACGGTGTTGCGCTTATTGGGGAGAATCGGAAAGGAAAGGTGGTATTCTCTGGGATTGTCAAAAAACAGATTTTTGGCTTCGAAGGTAATGCCACAGTCCAATAGCGGAAAAAGGCGGGCATGATTCGTCTCGATACGGATACGAACAGGATTTCCTTCCTCAACAGATTCACATTCCGCATAAGCATTTAGGGTAATGCGGCTACTAGCATAGCGCATTGCGGTAACAGTCAGAATCGGCATGAGCAAAAAGATGAAAAGCAGCATAACAAAAAAGACCTGACGGTAGGTAAACAAAAAGAAAAAAATCAGGAGAAGACTAAAACAGTATGATATCAGATACGGGTTAAGTTTCTTCAAGCGATTCATAGGATTCTCACTCTGTGGCGTTTCGATTCTGTTTGGTTAATTTCGGAACGGTCACACTCCTCAAAGTTGTTCTCAATGCTTCCGAAAGTGTCTGCCCGGAGGCTTTGGCTTTGGTTGAAAGCAGGACACGGTGGTTGGCTACGGCTTCAAACACATCATGAATATCTTCCGGGATCAGATAGTTACGTTCTTTTAAGTATGCATAGGCCTTGGCCATTTTGAGTAAGGCAATGCTCCCGCGGGGACTGAGTCCCAAGGAAAAGGTATTGATGTCTCTTGTTGCTTCAACAATGCTGATGACATAATCCAACAACAGCGGATCAACATAGACTGCCGCGGCTTCTTCCTGCATAGAAGTAACGTCATCTGTAGAAACAATGGCATCCAAATGTCGAATGATGGTGTGGGAGTCGCCTTTGAGGATATCAATGGCACTCTCATGATCGGGATAACCCATGGATAGACGCACCATGAAACGATCCAACTGCGATTCGGGAAGTTTCTGCGTTCCGGAAGCACCGATGGGATTCTGCGTCGCTATGACAAAAAAAGGTTTCGGCAAGTCGCGTGTGACACCGTCAACCGTGGCATGTCCTTCTTCCATAACTTCCAACAATGCAGATTGTGTCTTCGGCGAAGTTCTGTTGATTTCATCGGCTAAAAACAAATTGGTATAAACCGCACCTTCATGAAACACAAAAGAACTGTTTGCCTTGTCGTACATGGAGAAACCGGTCAAATCACTCGGGAGAACATCGGGGGTGAATTGAATACGTTTATAATCCAAAGACATGGTTTTCGCCAATGCGGTGACGAGCGTTGTCTTGCCGACACCCGGAATATCCTCTAAGAGAACATGTCCGTTTGCGAGGATGGCGCACAGAACCATATTGATAACATCATCTTTTCCGTGTATTGCTTGTTTGATACTTGCTGTAATCATATCGGGTTTCGAGCTCATAGGGGATTCTCCTTAAATCAGAAATTTCAATGATATATGTGTCTTTTGACACTTGTATCCATATATTTTACTATGATTTCAGCCAATATGCAATCTTTTAAATATGTAAAAACGGTTGAATACAAAATGCTTCCTATGGTATAATCATTAGATATGAATTGCGTATAAAATGCGTATAATTACAGAAGAAAAAGTTTGAAAGGGGGAGCCCGATGAAGGAAAAAGGCAGTGTTAGAAGGCCGGTTGTCAAAATTGTGATCAGTGGGCTTTCCATTTTATTTGTCTGCATTTTTATCTGCTTAATTCACGTCAATGATATCGGGACGGTTGCCAGAAGGGATCATTTAACATACTTAACCAATCAGTTTTATACAGCCAAGGAAGTTCTTGAGGAAGAAGTGAAAGAACAGAACGAAGCAACGAAACTGGTTGCACAAAACTTCATGGAATTACCGGAAGAAGACAGGGATGAAGCTGCACAGGATTTGATTGTGAAGTATGAGACGATTCTGCCGCAATACCGATTTGCTTATGTGGACAAGTTAACATATTTGATTATCTATTCTGACAGAGAAGAATCTGCATTGGGTATTCTGGAACAACTGTCCAGTCAAAGAAGAGCTGAGCATGAAGTAACGTTCGCACAAGAGAAAATGTTGAAAGAAAACGGCGAATACGTATCTGCTTTGGTTTCTGTGTATCCGATATATGAGGCAGAAAAGGTGACCGCTTATGCGATGGGATTTCGAACATTTTCAGAGGAATTTTTAGATGTTAAGTACGAGCAAATGCTTGTTTACGGTGATGTATCTTTGGTGAATCGTAACGGCACAATTCTCGGAACCAGCATTCAATCGGAAGAAATCAAACAGGATAGTTTTGATTTCTTTCAATGGTTGGCTGAAAACAGTAATCAAACGGAGAAAACCAATCGAATTTTAAGCGGTATGCGCGGCAAACTCTCTTACGTCAAAACCGGGGATGTTGAATACACCGATGCGGTTGGCAGAGAGCAGCAGATTCTGTACGGACATTTGGAGGGGACAGAGGATGCCTACTTGTTTGTAACGCATTCCCCCGATTTGATTGTACAAAGTATCCGACCGCTTTTGTTTCGGAGTTTGATTTCCTGTATGTTTATGATATTATTGATGATTGGTTTGATTTCGTTCGTTTGGGGCTCCCATCAGAATTCACAGCAATTGATTGAGGAATTGGCGTTCGAGGATAGAATTACCGGCGGAAAGAACATGAACTATTTTCAACAGCGTGCAATGGAAATTATCACACAGAATCGAGAAATTCCGTTTTTGCTGTATCGCTTTGACATCTTAAATTTTCGTTATATTAACGAGGTGTACGGTCATGAAAAAGCGGATGCCGTACTTGCTTCGTGTATACGGGAGTTTGAATCTCGTTTTGACAAAAAAGAACTGTGCGCACGTGTCAACTCCGATCAGTTTGTGGCTTTGGTCATTAATGATGCGGAGGTATCCAATCGCTGGAAGAACTTCTACGCGGCTGTCGGCGAAGCGGCGCGTATGGAAGGTGTTCGATATCCGATTCGCTTCAAAACAGGCGTCTATCAGGTGCGGAAGGGTGATTCTGACATTCCTGTCATGATAGACCATGCCAATGTTGCCCGTAAATCGCTTTCAGGTGAGGAGAAGATATTGGAAGCGACATACTCAGACAGCATTATCTCCAATATGAAGAAGATAGATAAAATCGAAACAGAAATGCAGTACGCGTTGAACAGCGGCGAATTCAAAATGTATTTGCAACCCAAGTGGGATATCATGAAAAACGAAGTTGCCGGAGCGGAGGCGCTGGTCAGATGGATTAAGCCTGACGGCAGTATTGTTCTTCCGAATGAATTCATTCCGGTATTTGAGAAGAACGGTTTCATCGAAAAACTGGATTATTACATGCTCGAGACGCTGTGCCGCATGTTACATGAATTACATATCCATCCGGACCTTTATAGGGAATATCCTGTATCTGTAAATCAATCACGTATATTGATTAACAATCCGGATTATGTTAAAAATGTTGAGAAAATCATCAATAAATATGACGCACCGATTCCTTATTTGGAAATTGAGATAACTGAGACGGTATTTTTTAGCGAGCGTAATAAAATGGTGGATGTCATGAACCAGCTAAAAGACATGGGAATCACCCTCTCTATGGATGATTTCGGCTCCGGTTATTCATCGTTGAATGTTCTGAAGGACATTCCGTTTGATATCATGAAGATTGACAGAGAGTTCTTTAGCGAATCAGTAACATCGGAATCGAGTATTTGGATTATGGAGAAGATGATCGAGATGGCGCATGGCTTGGGAATTTCATCTATTTGTGAAGGCGTGGAAAAGGCGGAACAGGTGGAGATACTGAAACGAGTCGGATGTACAATGGCGCAGGGATATTACTATTCCAAGCCGATGCCGATGGATGAGTACATCGCAAAGTATTGTGACAAGACAAAATCACAGAATCAGACAAGCAATATCGGAGAAACAACATGAATTATGCACTTGAAACAGATCGCATTCTCCTTGATGAGAATACCAAAGGAAAAAAACTCCTGCTGCACAGTTGTTGCGCTCCGTGCAGCAGTTATGTTTTACTTATGTTGCGGCAAAACTTTGAAATCACTGTTTTTTACTATAATCCGAATATTACGGATGCGGTCGAGTACCATAAAAGAGTGGCAGAACAACAACGGCTGATTACAGTTTTGAATTGTGAGAATATTGAGGATGCATATCCGATTAAATTCATTGAGGGAACGTATGAGCCGGAACGCTTTTTTACGATGGCAAGAGGTCTCGAATGTGTGCCGGAGGGCGGCGCGCGTTGCAAGAAGTGTTTTGAATTACGTCTGCGTGAGACGGCCGACTTGGCACGAAGATTGCAATTTGACTATTTTACTACTACATTAACCATTAGCCCGCTCAAGAATGCACAGGTATTGAATGAGTTGGGGAGGCAATTGTCGGAAGAATATCAAGTATCGTACTTATTCTCCGATTTTAAAAAGAGAGATGGCTATAAGCAATCGATACAATTGTCGCAGAAGTATGATTTATACAGACAGAATTTTTGCGGCTGCGAGTTTTCCAAGCCGCAAACAGAAATGCAATAAAGGAATCAATACAGACGGAGGAGTATATGGAGAAATTTTTAGATTTATTGACAAAGGAAGTTTCCAAGGCGTTTAGTGATGCGGGTTATGCCGCAGAACTCGGTAAGGTCGGCGTTTCGAACAGACCGGATTTGTGTGAGTATCAGTGCAACGGTGCTATGGCGGGGGCGAAACAATATAAGTGTGCGCCAATTAAGATTGCCGATGAAGTGTGTGTAAGATTGCAGGACAGTACGGTTTTTGAAGAGGTGGTATCCGCAGCACCGGGATTTTTGAACTTGAAGGTACGCGGAACGTTTGTTGCCGCATATTTATCCGAAATGAAAACCGGTGATAAGTTTGGTCTGAATATGCCGGAGCAACCATGCAAAATCGTCATCGATTATGGCGGACCGAATGTTGCAAAACCGTTACATGTGGGGCATTTACGTTCTGCCGTCATCGGTGAGAGCATCAAACGTATTGCGCGATACATGGGGCATGAGGTTATCGGTGATGTGCATCTCGGCGACTGGGGACTACAGATGGGATTGGTCATTACGGAGCTAAAGGCGCGGAAACCGGAACTGGTATACTTTGACGAGACGTATACGGGCGAATATCCCAAAGAGGCACCGTTTACAATTTCGGAACTTGAAGAAATCTATCCGTTTGCCAGTGCCAAATCCAAGGAAGATCCGATATACAAAGAAGCGGCGATGGAATCAACTTATAAGTTGCAAAACAGCGTCAGCGGCTATCGCGCGTTGTGGCAGCATATTTTGAATGTTTCGGTATCGGATCTCAAAAAGAACTACGCAGATTTGGATGTGACCTTTGATTTATGGAACGGAGAATCGGATGTTCATGATGTGATACCGGAAATGGTTTCATATCTCAAAGATAACGGGTATGCACATTTAAGCGAAGGCGCACTTGTGGTGGATGTGAAGGAAGAAACAGATACCAAAGAAATACCGCCCTGCATGATATTGAAGTCAGATGGTGCTTCATTGTATAATACGACGGATCTTGCGACCATTATGGTACGTGTTCGTCAAATGCATCCGGATGAAATTATATACGTGGTTGATAAGAGACAGGATCTTTATTTTGAGCAGGTATTTCGATGTGCAAAGAAGACGGGACTTGCGGATGAACATACGAAACTTTGCTTCATCGGTTTCGGAACGATGAACGGTAAAGATGGGAAACCATTCAAAACGCGCGCGGGCGGTGTAATGCGTCTTGAGAATCTGATTGGCGAAATTCGTGAGGAAATGTTAAAGAAAATACTGGAAGGAAGACAGATGTCGCCGGAAGAAGCGCGTACGACCGCCAATATGGTAGCGCTATCTGCTTTAAAATACGGTGATTTATCGAATCAGGCAAGCAAGGATTACATCTTCGATATTGAACGATTTACTTCTTTTGAGGGAGATACGGGGCCGTACATTTTATACACCATTGTTCGAATGAAATCCATATTGGCTAGGTATTTAAGTGAAGGAGGACGTTTACCGGATAGCCTATGCGTTCTCGCAGGAAAGAGCGAAGCGGAAAAAGCCTTGATGCTCAAAATTACCGGTTTCCATGCGGTGATGGAGAATGCATACGAAGAAAAAGCACCACACAAAATTTGTGCTTATATTTATGAATTGGCGAATGAATTCAATCGCTTTTATCATGAAACAAAGATACTTACAGAGGAGGATACAAGCCGAAAGGAGAGTTATATCGCATTGCTGTCGCTTGCGGAACGGATTCTGTTGACCTGTATCGAATTGCTTGGTTTTGCATCACCGGATCAGATGTAAAAATAGAGCCGCTCAAATGAGCGGCTCTTCGTATGCAAAAAAGTAATTCTAGATATAACTGTTATACAGTGAGGATACGGTTGGCGCGGTATACTTCCCGGTGGTACCGTAAATACTTGCCATCGTTGAAGAAGATGCCGCCAATACCTGTCCCGCTTTCTCAAGAACTCTGGTGTTCCATGAACCTTTCGTAGAGAACAGGGTGCGAAGTGTAGTACTGTTTGCTTTATCAAATAATTTCCGATCCAATGTTAAGGTGTTGTCGTCGTTGATGGTAATACCGGCGCGATTCAATAGTTTCTCATTCGAACCTGTAATATTGGTCAGCCAAACGGTTCTTTGCAACACATCGGATGAGGTGCTGTCTTCGGCATGATTGATAAAAGAATTGTATGCGTCCACAAAAGAAGAAACACTCTTGGCTGCTTCGGTGCGATCTTCATTTGAAAAATCGGCATTCGATGCAACATTGGATGCCTTGGCAAGCGTCGTAGCTGCAGTCGTCAACCGGGTATCTGTTTCTGCTTGTTTCGTATCGGTCTGTTCGGCAGACTTCACATTCTTAGACTCAACCTTATTGTAATATGCCTTCAAAAGTTTCGTATAACTTCCGTTCTTAATCGAGGCATAGTCGCTCAAAAGAGAAGAACCGGATGACAGTCCAAGTGCTGCGTTTGTTAATGAACGCATATCTGAAGAGACTGCATTGGATTTGCGATTTAATGAACCAAACAGTGTTCCGTAATCGAAGTTATTGAGTGTTGAAATTGTCATCGCGGTTCACTCCTTTCATTTGTTGTTGATTTTGACGTATTCTTACTTACATTCTATTCCTTTTATCGGTAAAAAGCAAGCCGGAGTTTAGAGCTTACACAGGAAGAGTATCGGAATGTCTTACTGTGCAACATAGGATTCGATGCATTGCAACAAACGCTCATTATCTTCGGGAAGCATAAAGCAAAATCTGAAGAATCGCTCATCTAGGTAGTGGAAATCAGAACAATCTCGAATCATGAGTTTTTGGCGAATACAGTAGTCAAACAATTCTGCCGCAGTGTGTGATTCATCCGTGAATTTGAGTAGAATGAAGTTCGCCTGCGGTTCATAGACTTTGATTTGTTGCAAGGCAGAAAGACGTTCCACTGCTTTTTTTCGTTCTTCATCAATCAGCCGAATGGTGGAGTGAATGTATTCCTCATCGGTAAACATGAGTTTGGCAGCAACTTCAGCCAATGCATTGATGCTCCAAGGATTCTTGGCGGTATTGATTCTATCGATTAATTTGAGGTCAGAGGTTATTGCATAGCCGAGGCGTAAACCGGGGGCTGCAAAGAACTTGGAGATTCCGCGCATAACAATGACGTTGGCATATTCTTTTGTCAGCGGAATTGCGGTTGTATTGGCATAAGACGGTGCAAATTCCACATAGGTTTCATCAATCATGACGCGAATGTCTTTGCGTGAACAGAACTCCAAGATATTTCGCAACTTATCGTGGTGAAGAGCACCGGATGTCGGATTGTTTGGGTTACACAAAATAAGAAGATTGACTGTATCATCCAGTTCTTCAAACAATGATGTCTCGTCAAGGATAAAGTCATTTTCTTCGCGTAGGGGGAAGTAAGCAACTTCACCTTGATTAAGCAATACCTCTCGTTCATATTCGGAATATGCCGGAGAAACAATAACCGCTTTTTGCGGGCAACAGATACGGATGATTAAAGAAATGAGTTCTGTTGAGCCGTTCCCGACGACAATATGGCTCATCCGACAGTGACAATAATCCGCTATGGTGTTCCTTAGGGCGGTGTAATCGCGGTCGGGATAACCCGTAATCACATCCAGATGATGTGCCAACTCCGTACGAAGACGATTCGATAATCCGAGTGGGTTGACATTTGCCCCGAAATTGATGATTTCTTCCTTGCGAATGTGGTAAATTTCCTCTATTTTCTCCAAGTCACTTCCGTGAAAATGTTCTTTCGGTGTCAGCATAAGATCCCTCTTTTTTCTGATTTGTTTTGTTGCGTACCGATGTGAAATAATGCTATAATGATGATACGGGTGTCGAAAGTCATAAGCAATCATTTATATGGTAAAACACTTATGACCGATGATTTTCATTCATAACGGTTGCAATTCTTCCACCATTATAGAGTATTTGGCGGAAAAATCAACCGATTTTTAGCAAAAGGCGGTGACATGTTTGAAACGGGCAATTCTTGGAATGTCAGAGGAAAACTATGATTTTGAACAGAATAACGGTTCTTTGCATTTTTCTTGTGAGAGCGTGGAACTGTCCTTTTACAGAGACGAACAGTATGAGGGGAAGTTTGAAATTACCGGCGCGAACGGTGCATGGGCGGAAGGCTATGTGTATTCCAATCATTTTCGCATGCAGTGTCTGACGAAGGAATTTTCGGGGCATTCGGTTGAAATGATGTATTGTTTTGACAGTACGGGAATGGTTCCGGGGGAGACCATCAGCGGAGAATTCCGTGTGGTATCCTGCTTCGGGGAATATGAGATTCCTTTCAGTGTACATTATGAACAGGAATTTCTGTTTAGTTCCATGGGACCGATTAAGAATTTGTTTCATTTTGCGAATCTTGCCAAAACAGATTGGCAGGAAGCGGTGAAACTTTTCTATTCGCATGATTTTGCGAAGATATTAAGAGGCAATGATACAATTTATCATAATACATATCGTGCGTTGTCACGACATTTCGGAAACCAACGGAATGTGGAGGCGTTCCTGATTGCGGTTAAGAAGAAGGTTCCGATTACATACAGTGCGGACATGAAGGAAATTGTGATTGATGACGTGGATGAGTCCATCTGCCGGGAGATTGTTATTACAAGAAGCGGATGGGGATATTTACAATTGTCGGTAAGCGCAGACGAATCGTTTGTCAAGTTTGAGCGTGAGACATTTGATGAGAATGATTTTCTTGGGAATGTAGTGAGGATTCCTTTTTATGTGAATCGAGAAGATTTACATATCGGAAAGAACAGTAGCCGTATCACAATTACCGACCAAAAGACCGAGAGTGAAGTTGATTTAATCATTCATCATCATCCGCATGTAAGAGAACGGGAGGAAAGTGCGGAGTGGAAATTATTGACCGCACAATTGATGAGAAATTATTTACGTTACCGTGTCGGCGGTAAAGATACATCCGCATGGGCGAAAGAATCGTTGCGGATGGTTGAGAAGATGAACGGACAAAATGACAAAGATCTCGGTGCCAGATTGTATCAAGTTCAGCTCCTGTTGGTAACACAAAGATTTGGAGAAGCAAAGTGGATTACAGAGCGTATCGAAGAATTGTTGAAGCGCGGCGATTATCCGACGGAGTATGAGGCTTATTATCTGTATTTGACAGCTCTTTGCGACAAGGAGAATGCGGAGTATATCGATAAGGTAGCGAGTAAAATCAAGAAGATGTACCACAAAGAGAACGACAATTGGCGAATTGCATGGATTCTACTGTACCTACAGGAGGATTTGCTGAAGAATCCGCTTCGAAAGTGGGAATTCCTGGAAGAACAGTATAATCGAGGTGCCAATACACCGATTCTGTATGTGGAAGCAATGTCGCTCCTGATAGAGAACCCTTCGTTTCTGATGAAGATGGGCTCTTATGAGATGCAACTGTTACGTTTTATGATTCAACATGATAAAATTTCGAATTCTATTGCGGAACGGATTCAATTTCTATGCTCCAGAGAGCGAGAGTACCAAAGACGTATTTTTGACATCTTACGTGCATGCTATAAGAAATATCCGAACAAGGAATTGCTTCAGATGATATGTGCATATCTGATGAAGGGGAACAAGACGGGACCGCAGTACTTTCCGTGGTATGAAGCAGGAGTCAAAGAAGAACTGCGTCTAACCAGGTTATATGATTTTTATCTGATGTCCATTGATTTGCATTTTCAGGGGGAACTGCCCAAAATTGTCATGATGTATTTTGCATATCAGAACAACCTGCCATATGATCGCATGGCTTTTTTGTATGCCAAGGTACTGGCATGTCGGACACACTACCCGGAAATTGCACTTTCCTATGCGGAGAGCATTGACTCTTTTATCAGAGAGCAACTCGGAAAGGGCAGAATCAATGATGATTTGGCTTATTTATATCGACGGGCGGTGTCTTCGTATATGCTCGATGCGAAGATAACGTCGGATTTGGCGCCGATGATGTTTATGAAACGTATTCATGTAACGTTACCGGAAGCCAGATTTGTGATTGCCATCCATAAGAAAGTTACCGAGGAAAAGACGGTTCCCATCAATGACGGTGTGGCTTACATCCCGATTTACAGTAAGGACTATCTGATTTTGCTGGAGGATTCTGCAGGAAATCGAACCGTGGATGCTTCTTATTGGGAGGCGGAGGATGTTGAGTTTCCCGAACAGGTAAGGGAAGAAGTATTGGTACAGGCAGGAGAGCGAATCGGTGTTCTGATTTATACATGCGAAGGAAAGCGTGATTTTGTAACAATCAATGAAGAAAACGTATACGGACATGCGAGACTTTTGCGTTCGGAATGGATTACACCGGAGTTTCAGAAAGAAATACTGGTAAATCTGGTTCGTTACTATTTTGATTGCGATTATGTCAGAGAACTTGACGAATTGTTGACAGACACGAATCCCAAGGTATTGAACCGGGAGGAACGTCGGGAACTGGTTCGTATACTTGTGGCGCGCGGAATGTACGATACAGCATTTTCGTGGGTTTGTACTTACGGACCGGAGACGGCACAGGACAAGACGTTGTTGCGTTTGTGCAGCCGCTTGCTTGAACGCAGAGACTTTGAAGAAGATACGGCACTGCTTGAAACGGCGGCGTACGTATTTCGATGCGGTAAATACGATCAGAACATTCTCTCTTATCTCGTTCGGTATTTCGGCGGAGGAACCAAAGAAATGAAAGAGTTGTGGGGGGCGGCGCAATCATTCGGCGTTGAAGATTATGCATTGCTGGAGCGTATTTTGGTACAGATGCTCTTTTGCGATACCTTTATCGGGGACAAGATGACGCTGTATGCCGAATTCATCAAGAATAACGGAAATTGTGAAGTGGAGAAGGCTTTTTTATCCAAATGCGCTTATGATTATTTTGTAAAAGAAAGTCCGACGGGAGAATTGATTTTTGAACGGATTGCGCAATTGATCAAACAAGGGGAGATGACAAACAGAATACCGGGGCTTGCGTTATTGCGATTCTATGCAGAGCGCGAGAAGGAGCGTTGGGATTTGGAGTTGATTGCACAACTTGTTACGAGTGAAGTCAGAAAGCAATACTGTTTTCCGATGTTTTCTGTATTTGGCTCCGTGGTGCCGGATATCTCGCTGATGTTGGATCGAACCTATATTGAATATCGGGGAAGCACGCACAGCCGCGTTATTTTACATTATGTACTGGAGAAGAAAAACGGCGAGGAAGAATACCGCAAAGAAGAAATGACCAATTTGTACGGCGGTATTTTTGTGAAAGGTTTTGTTCTTTTTTACGGTGAGACCATTCAATACTATATTACCGAAGAGAACGGCAATTGTGAGCAATTGACGCAGAGCAGTACATTACAGAAAACCGAGGGCGCAATGACCGGCGAGAGCAGCAGATTTGCTGTTTTGAACGACATTATGCTGAGCAGGGAAATCAAGGATTACGGGACTTGCGAACAATTACTGTGTGATTACGCAAAACAGAATTACATTGTTCGAAGATTGTTTGAATCGGAGGACCAAGCATCATATGTTAACGGAATTTAGAGATACGTTCGGAAAACAGAATAAAGACAGGATTGTCATCGGTTATGATTTGAGCAATACATATGCGCAAATCAGTTATTGCAGTATGGACGGTGAAGAGCCGGAGACGTTGAGCGTTGTGGCAGGGGCTGAAGAGTTCAATATTCCCGTGCTTCTGTGTAAGAAGAAATCCTCCGGGCAATGGGTCTGCGGTAAGGAGGCACAGAAGGCCTCAGAGAATGGCGACGGCGTGTTGCTGCGGCAACTGTTGGATGCGGCGCTTGATGAGAAGAATACGATGATTGACGGGCAGGAGTATGCCGCAATAGATTTACTGGCACTTTTTATCAAAAGGAGTTTTGCATTATTGCCGGTCATGACGACACCGGAGAGAATTGAGGCTGTTATCATCACGGTACGCGATGCCGGGCCGAAATTGATTGATGTCCTCAAAAGGGCAACGAAAGTACTTAAAATTGTTGCAAGTAGAATCAGTTTCATTACTTATGAGGAGAGTTTTTATTATTTTATGCTCTACCAGATGGAAGAATTGCAGAATCATCAGATTCTTGTTTGCGATGCGACAAGAGATTATCTTCAAACTTACCGACTGGAAAGAAATCGTAACACAACTCCAAATGTGGCTTATGTGGAACGCATCGAGTATCCGGAGTTTCCCGTTTGTGGAAACAGACTTGCAGATGAAGACAAGGATCGCCAATTTTTACGTATATTGACAGAGACTTGCGAGAATCGAATCTTCCCCGGCGTATATTTAATCGGAGAGGGCTTTTATGATGATTGGTGTAAGGAGTCATTGAAATTCCTGTGTCGTAATCGCAGAGTGTTCAAGGGGAATAACTTATTCAGTAAAGGAGCTTGCTTTGCGGCGAAGGAAAAAGTTGCAGAGAGCCGCGGAAAGAATATGCTCTTCTTGGGAGAGGACAAGTTGAAATCCAATCTCGGGATTGAGGTATATCGGCGCGGAGAGAAGGTATATCTGCCACTGATGGATGCGGGCAGCAGATGGTATGAGGCCAAGAAAGAAGCCGAGTTAATACTGGATGAAACGGACACGGTGCCAATCGTTATTACACCCGTAAATGGCAGAGGCGTAAAAATAGCCAATTTCCTATTGACGGATTTACCGGAGCGACCGCGAAGAGCATGTCGAATTCATCTCTCCGTCAAAATGTTATCGGAGAGCCGTGTGTGGGTTAGCATTCGCGACATGGGATTCGGTGAAGTTGCGCTTCCTTCGGGAATGGAATGGACAGAAGAATTCGATCTATAAAGAAGATATGCAAAAGAGGGAAAACAGTGGGCAGAATCATTGAATGTACGGGGCGGTACGCCTCCAATCCTTATTATCTTGAAAAAGTATGTTATCGCATCTATTCCGTAGAGGAATTATGCTTTTATTTCTGTGAGAATACGGATCTTTTGGAAAGAGATATTGTCAACACCGGGTTGGCAAATTGGCTGGAGACGGAATGCGGACTCAGGGAGTTGTCGGATCGATTGTATAAACTGATTACCACCGGCGGTACGTTGGCACAGTTTGTGACGGCAGTACTTGATTATGTACAGTTTTGTTCCCCGAAGGAACTGAAGGAAATTGCGGCGCGATTGAGTGAAACGGGTGGTCTGACACCGTACCAGAAACGTAAAAGACGTGCAGATTACTTTTTAAACAATCGAAGATATACACTTGCGACAGCGGAATATGAAGCATTGCTCGCGCAGGTATCTGAGGAGACAGAACGAGAACTTTGCGGCGATATTTATCATGGAATGGGTGTTGCCAATGCGAATTTGTTCTTTTTCGAGAAAGCGGCGGCATATTTCAAGAAGGCATATGAACTTGACGGAAATGAACGACATTATGCGGGATATGTTGCGGCGTTACGATTTATGCTTCCGGATATGGAATTTGTACGCAGAGTCGGCGAGGATGATTTGATGAGCAGAGAAGCTTTGCGTTTGGAGAAACGCCTCGAGGAGATAACACACGCTTGGCAGGAGAGTTCCGCGCAGGCAGAACTTTCACAGATACAAACGGGACATGAAGCCGGAGATACGGCTTACTATCAAAAAATCGATGAGAAGGTACTTGATTTGGTGGAAGAGTATCGATTGATTACATCGGAATAATAAGGCAGTACGCAACATTAAACACCATGGAGATGAATATGGGATTCCTAAAAAAACTTTTTTCGGGAAAAAATAAAGGCACGCAGACGGCAGAAGCACAGGATGAAGTGATTGAACGTCGCAGCCTGGAACTAAAAGACCCGGAACAACGAAAAAAATACATTACCGGCTGTCTGGAACAGATGCAGATGGCTTCGAATGAGACGGACTTGTTGAATGGCGAGTATAATCAAGTGACCGCGTATCTCAAAGACATGGAAGAAATCGAGAGGCTGCCCGAGAACTATGCGCAACAAATTACGGATTATGCCAACAAACTTATCAATCTTGAGAAAGAAAGAGCCGGCTACAACGGAAGAAAGAATCGGATTTCGGAGGAACAATTCCGGGCAATGGAACGGATTTGTGATGAAATGCCGCAAGGATATGAGAAGATACAAAAAGCGGAAGAGTATCGCAAAAAGGTTAAAAGTGACCTAAACCGGGTGGAAGGTGAGAAGCAGGCATTTTTTTATCAGGAAAGAGAACTTTTAACACAACATGCTAATTACAGAGGTTTGTCATTGATATGCCTGATAGCAATGGGTCTGTGTATTGTGATGTTGTTGATTCTTTTTTTGACGCTGGAATTGGATATCAGATTGGGTGCCATTGTGACAATCGCCGCAGGCGTCATTGTTTTGACGATTCTTTTTGTCAAAAATCAAGATGCAATGCGAGAGTTGATCAGAGTCAGGCAGGCCATTGCCAAATTGATTACGATGCAGAATACGGTTAAAATTCGCTATGTAAACAATACAAATCTTTTGGATTACCTCTATATGAAGTATGCAGTCAACAGTGCCGAGGAACTAAAAGTTGCATGGGAAGGTTTTTTGCAGGAGAAGATTGAGCGGGAACGCATGGAGCAGACGGGCTATGATTTAAAGTATTATCGTGATGAGTTGTTGCGTGTGCTGCGTAAATTGCACATTGCTTATCCTGAAATTTGGTTACGACAGGTTCCGGCACTCACAGATTCAAAGGAAATGGTTGAAATTCGCCACGGTTTGATTCAAAGAAGGCAGCAATTGCGCAAACAAATGGATTTTAACAGTCAAATGGCGATTGAGGCACAGAATGAGATTAAGGACATCGCGCAGATGTATCCGAGCGATTCGGTTACCATTTTAAAGATGCTGTCGGAGTATGAACAAAAGAAATGAGAAATCTTTTGGATTGATTTATTGCCCGTCGTGCGCTATAATTTTTCAGTGTTGTCAAAACGGTTACGGGAATCACACATTTAAAGGAGACGAATATGAGCACAGACAGATACATCAGTCCGCTTTCGGAACGTTATGCAAGCAAAGAGATGCAATACATTTTTTCACAGGACATGAAATTCAGAACGTGGCGCAGACTTTGGATTGCATTGGCTGAGACAGAGATGGAATTGGGACTTTCGCAGATTACGCAGGAGCAGATTGACGAGTTGAAGGCCCATCAGGATGATATTAATTATGAAGTGGCAATCGCACGTGAAAAAGAAGTTCGGCATGATGTCATGAGTCATGTATATGCTTACGGTCAGCAATGCCCTAAGGCAAAAGGAATTATTCACTTGGGTGCAACGTCCTGTTATGTCGGGGACAATACGGATATCATTGTCATGTCCGAAGCCTTGAAATTGGTTCGACAAAAATTACTCAATGTCATTTCGAATTTGGCAACATTTGCAGAACAATACAAAGCACAACCGACGTTGGCTTTTACGCATTTTCAGCCGGCGCAGCCGACAACTGTAGGCAAGAGGGCAACCTTATGGATGCAAGAATTTGCTATGGATCTCGAGGATTTGGATTATGTGTTGTCAACATTGAAACTGCTTGGGTCAAAAGGAACCACCGGAACACAGGCAAGTTTTCTTGAATTATTTGATAACAATCAGGAAATCATAGATCAAATAGACCCCATGATTGCCAAGAAAATGGGATTTGAGCGTTGCTATCCGGTATCGGGGCAAACCTATTCACGTAAAGTTGATACACGTGTCATGAATATCCTTGCCGGAATTGCGGCTAGTGCGCACAAGATGAGCAATGATATTCGTCTGTTACAACATCTAAAAGAGGTTGAAGAACCTTTTGAAAAGACACAAATCGGCTCATCGGCAATGGCTTACAAACGCAATCCAATGAGAAGCGAGAGAATTGCATCACTTGCGCGTTATGTCATGATTGATGCATTAAATCCTGCGATTACTTCCGCAACGCAATGGTTTGAGCGTACCCTGGATGATTCGGCGAACAAGCGCCTATCCATCCCCGAGGGCTTCCTTGCGGTTGACGGGATTCTTGATTTGTGCATGAATGTTTCCGATGGATTGAAGGTTTACCCGAAGGTTATTCAGAAACATCTGATGAGTGAGCTTCCCTTTATGGCAACGGAGAATATTATGATGGATACCGTCAAAGCAGGAGGCGACCGTCAGGAATTGCATGAAAGAATCAGAACGATGTCCATGCAGGCCGGTGCCAATGTAAAAGAAAACGGTATGGACAACAACTTATTGGAATTAATTGCGGCGGATCCCGCGTTTGACAGAACGATAGAAGAATTGGAAGCGACGTTGAATCCGGAGTTGTATATCGGTCGAAGCGTGATACAGGTGGAACAGTTTTTAGATCAAGTTATTCGCCCCATTCTTGCGCAAAACAAAGAAGTATTGGGTCAGCACGCAGAAATTAACGTATAAACGGGAGAGTCCCGAAAAAGAAGTCCGTCGTGATGAAAGTTCATGACGGATTTCGAATGTATATGTATGGAGAAGTACGACAATCATGAAAAAGAAAACGTTGGCAGCAGTCATCATATTGTTGTTAGGTGCCGGAGTGGTAACGGCTCTGTTTCTGATATTGAGCAGAGTGGAGCGAAATTACGTTTTGGAAGCCGGTGATACGCTTAATGTGAAGCAATTGCTTGTACGAGAAAGCAGTCGAGAACTGTGTTTTGAAGACGGTACAACAGAGTTTTACGGTGCGCTTCCGGGTATCTATACGCTCAAAGTAAAGTTGTCTCCATTTATGCATACCGTAACGGTGACCGTGACGGATACGATTCCGCCGCAGGCCGAAGTCGTGGAGCGTGTGACACAACCATATGGAGAAGCGTGTGCGGCATCCGAATTCGTTCGGAACATCAAGGATGCGACAAACGTTGTAGTAGAATATATCAATGAACCCGACTTTTCACAGTGGGGAATACAACAAGTGCAGATTTGTCTTACAGATGACGGACAGAACGCGACACACATGACGGCGGAACTGTTGATTCCAAAGGTTGATATCAAGAATCCGTATATCATGGAGGCAGGCGCAGAATTGCCGAACCCGCAGGATTTACTGTTAGAGAGCGGAACAATCGATTATGCATCTTCTCGTCAGTCGGTCAATACCGAAGTTCCCGGTATCTATCCCATGCAGGTCGTGGTGGATAACGAAGTATGTGATATATTGATTTCAGTTACCGACACTGTGCCGCCGGAGGTGACACTGTCTCCCAAGCAGTGGTATTTAGGCGCAGATATGATGCCGGAACAATTTGTAGATTCCGCGAAGGATGCGACAGAATTAACATATGCGTTTATCGCGGAACCGGACATGTCAAAAGAAGGAGAACAGCAAGTTAAAATATCTGTGACGGATGCAGGCGGCAACATGGTTTCCAAGGAAACGACATTGACACTTATACCGGATGTCGAGGCACCCATTATTTTGGGCGTTGGCAATCTCTCAACGCAGGTGGGCGGCGTGATTTCTTACCGCACCGGCATTTCGGCAACAGATAATTGTGACGGTGAGGTTGCGGTCACGATTGACAATTCGGCGGTGGATTTGAATGCCATCGGAACTTATCCTGTGATTTATACGGCAACCGACAGATTTGGAAATGTTGCTTCGCAGGAAGTTAAAGTTACGGTTATGCCGGAACACTTGATGACATACAGTTTAGAAGACATGTACGCGTTGGCGGATGCGGTACTTCTAAAAATCATTACGGATGATATGACAGAATATCAGAAGGCAGAAGCGATATATAACTGGACCAAAGGCAATATTTCTTTTATTGATGATTCCGTCAAGGAAGACTGGGTGGAGGCGGCCTATAACGGTTTCACCTATCACAAGGGAGACTGTTATACTTATGCCTGTGTGGCCAAAGCACTATTGACGCGGGCGGGAATTCCCAATGTTGATATCAAGAGGAAATCCGTGACCAGCAAACATTTTTGGAATCTTGTCGATGTGGGAGACGGTTGGTATCACTTTGATGCGACACCGCGTATTGATAAAACAAGAGTTTTTATGTGGTCGGAGACGCAATTAACCTCAGATCCGGCAGTTAATCGAAGTCACGTCTACGATCGCTCATTGTATCCGACTGTGGAAGCCGAGTAATGAATGAAGTTTGGAGAAGAACAATGAATGAACGAAAGAAACTGGGTATCATCGGCGGGATGGGACCTATGGCAACCGCATATTTTTTGGAATTGATTACGCAAATGACAGAGGCTTCCTGTGACAGTGAACATATGGAAATTGATGTCAAATGTATCCCATCGATTCCTGACCGAACGGCATATATTTTGGGGAAGAGCAAGGAAAGTCCCGTACCGCGCATGATTGAGGCCGCAAAGGAATTAGAAGCAAACGGAGCATCTCTTTTAGCGATTCCGTGCAATACTGCTTTTTACTTTTATCGAGAAATACAACAGGCAGTCGGGATTCCGATACTTCATCCGATTGTTGAAACAACGGAATACTTACATGCACGCGGTATTCGACAGGTCGGAATTCTTGCGACTGACGGGACGGTTCAGACAGAGTTGTTTCAGGATGCATTGCGGGAAGCGGGCATGATACCAGTGATGCCAAACGGTCATGAGCAGGTCGGGGTCATGAAGATGATTTACAGTGATGTTAAGGCAGGTCTTGACATAGAGGAAGAAGAGTTTTATTCCATAGCGGAGCCGCTGTTTCAAAGAGGCGCAGAGACAATTGTCTTGGGCTGTACGGAATTATCAATGATAAAAAAGGGACGTATTATGCGCCCCGGATACCTTGATACACTGGAGGTACTCGCAAAAGCCGCAGTGGAGCAATGCGCTGTATTAAAACCGGCATTTCTTGAATTGATTACGGATTGAGGATAAAAATCATGCAGAATCATGTGTTGGACTATTTAAATCATACGGTTAAAAAATGTCCCGATAAAGTTGCGTTTGCCAATGAGAAGGAAGGCTTGACCTTTCGTGAGGTTTACGAACAAAGCAGGGCCATCGGAACCTACTTGCATTGTGAGGGAATCTATCGCGAACCGGTAGTGGTATTCATGGAAAAACATCCCAAAACAATTACTGCTTTTTTTGGCGTCATATACGGCGGCAATTTTTATGTTCCGATTGATGATGAGATGCCGCGTGCGAGAATTGATTTGATACTTGATAACTTGCATTCCAAAATAATGATTTGTGATGAAAAAACGGCAATCAAGGCCAAGGAATTTGCAACTGATATGAGAAGCGTTCTGTATGATGATGCGATACAGACAACCATTGATGATGAGGCACTGACGCAAATCTATGATAAAACAATCGATACGGACCCGATTTATGTTGTTTTTACTTCGGGGTCTACCGGCATTCCCAAAGGTGTGGCGGCATGCCATCGCTCGGTACTCGATTATATTGAGCAACTTTCGGAAGTGTTGCATTTTGACGAGACAACTGTCTTTGCAAATCAGACGCCACTGTATTTTGACGCATGTCTAAAAGAACTCTATCCGACGCTGAAGTTTGGGGCAACCACCTATCTGGTGCCGAAACAGTATTTTATGTTTCCTATGAAACTGATTGCATTTTTAAATGATAAAAAGGTCAACACCATCTGTTGGGTGGTATCAGCCTTGACTTTTATATCTTCATTTGGTACGTTTGAAAAGGTAAAACCGCTGTATTTGAGAACGGTTGCATTTGGGAGTGAAGTTTTTCCGATTAAGCAGTTCAATTTGTGGAAGGAGACGTTACCCGATGCGGATTTTGTGAATTTATACGGACCGACGGAGGGAACGGGAATGTGTTGCTATTACCGCGCCGACCGCTATTTTGAGGAAGGGGAGACCATACCGATCGGACGACCGTTTAAAAATACCGAAATATTGCTTTTGGATGAACACAATCAGAAAGCAGACGAGGGAGAAATTTGTATCCGCGGGACATGCGTCACATTGGGATACTATAACAATCCGGACAAGACGAGCGAAGTATTCGTACAGAATCCGTTACATACGGCATATCCGGAAATTATCTACCGGACGGGTGATATCGGGAAGTTGGGACCAAACAATGAATTATTGTTTGTTTCCCGCAAGGATTACCAAATCAAGCATATGGGCCACAGAATTGAATTGGGCGAGATTGAGGCAAATGTCAATATGATTACGGGAATTCGAACAGCCGCCTGTGTGTATGTAGCAAATGTCGGTAAAATCGTGCTGTACTACGTGGGGGAGACAGATGTAGAAGAAGTGATTATTGCGCTTCGAAAAAAGCTTCCGCGATATATGATACCGAATTTTACGAAGCGACTTGACACAATGCCGCTGACAGAGAACGGAAAGATTAACCGCAGGGCACTATTGGAACTTTTTAGCAGTTGCACAGAATAAATTGTCACAGGAGAGAAAATGATGGAAGAATTATTAACGATTTTGAACGGATTGCATCCGGAAATTGATTTTGAACATTGCGATACGTTGATTGACGACGGGATTTTGGATTCTTTTGATATCGTCTCTTTGATTGCGGAAATCAGTGAGGCGTTTGATGTCGTGATATCGGCGGAGGAGATTGTTCCGGAGAACTTTAATTCGGCAAACGCACTTTATGAATTGATTGAACGTCTGGATGAGGCATAATCGGAGGGGACAGCAATGGCGTTTACGTCCTACGGATTCCTGCTTTTCTTGGTTGTGTTGTTTTTACTTTATTACATCGTACCCAAAAAATGGCAGTGGTCGTTGCTTCTTGCGGCAAGTTATGTATTCTATTTTTTTGCAGGGTGGAAAAGTCTCGTATATATCTTGATTACAACTTTGTCATCCTATCTGATTGCACGAAAAATGGATTCCATGTTGCGCGTATCGGAAGCATACATCAAAGATCATAAAACACAAATGGAGAAGGAAGAGCGCAAACTTTACAAGGAAACGCAGAAAAAAAGGCGGTTTCGTTGGTTGTGTGTTGCGCTGTTTCTGAATTTTGGTATTCTTGCGGTTGTAAAGTATGCCGACTTTGCATTGCAAAGCATCGGGACAATTGTAAGTAATTTTGGCGCAGAAGCACAATTCCCTGTTCTTGATTTGCTTTTACCGATGGGAATTTCCTTTTATACGTTTCAAACTATGGGTTACATGATAGATGTCTATCGTGGGAAGTATCCGGCGGAGAAGAATCTCGCCAAACTGGCTTTGTTTGTATCCTTTTTTCCGCAATTGATTCAAGGCCCCATCAGCAGATTTGATGATTTGGCAAAAAGTTTATATATGGAACATCGCTTTGATTCGAAGGAAGTCAGTTTCGGTTTACAGAGAATCCTTTGGGGGTTCTTTAAGAAACTGGTCATCGCAGACAGAATGTTGATTGCCGTTCTGGCGATTATTCGCGATACGGATCACTATCGCGGTTTCTATGTTTTCTTGGGAATGCTTTTCTATGCATTGCAGCTTTATGCCGATTTTACCGGCGGTATCGATATTACCATCGGAATTGCGCAGGTGTTGGGTATTCGCGTGAAGGAGAACTTCAATCGTCCGTTCTTTTCAAAAGGAATTAAAGAGTACTGGCGCAGATGGCACATTTCGCTTGGCGCATGGTTTACGGAATACTTGTTTTATCCGATTTCGGTTTGCAAGCCGATGTTGAAACTGTCGAAGTTTTCCCGAAAACACTTCGGAGAACAGATTGGAAAGCGTATCCCTGTCTATCTGTCCACAATAGCGGTGTGGTTTGTGACCGGTTTGTGGCATGGTGCCGCATGGAATTTCATCGTTTGGGGACTTGGCAACTGTTTCTTTATCCTGCTTTCGCAGGAACTCGAGCCGCTATATGATAAATTCCACGAAAAGACTCACTTGCAGGGCAAGTTCGGATGGCGTCTGTTCCAAGTGTTGCGTACATTTTTATTGATGAGTTGTCTGCGTATGTTTGACTGCTATCGGGATGTTTTGCTAACGTTTCGCATGTTTGGGACGATGTTTACAGATTTCAATATTGTTGAGGCAATGCGTGGCGGAATTATGACGCTGGGGCTTACCGTATCCGATTATGTGATTCTTTTGCTCGGTTTTATCATACTTTTGACGGTAAGCTTAGTTCAGCGCGGCGGAAGCGTGCGCGAGAAAATATATCAATGGCCTTATGCCGTGCGGTGTACGCTGATTTTCGGTGTGTTTCTGTCTATCTTGATATTCGGAAATTACGGAATCGGATATGATGCGAGTCAGTTTATTTACAACCGGTTCTAATTATTACTTTGGAAGAAGGTTCCTATGGTTAAAAAAATCTTGAAAATAACAATCCCCATACTGCTTGCGACAATCATTCTTATGTCCCTTGAGCGCCTTTTGGTTCCAAAGTATATGTCGGAACAGGAGGAAGGGGCATTGATTGCGGAATACTATTTGGAAGAAAATAAGGATTTTGACGTTCTCTTTGTCGGTGATTGTGAGGTTTACGAGAATTTCGTACCGCTCACACTTTGGGAAGAATACGGTATTCATTCCTACATTCGCGGGAGCGCACAGCAGTTGATATGGCAGTCATATTACTTGGCGGAGGATTCCTTTACTTACGACAAGCCCGACGTACTTGTTTTTAACGTGCTATCCATGAAGTATAACGAGCCGCAGAAAGAAGCTTACAATCGAATGACATTGGAGGGTATGCGGTGGTCACCGTCCAAAGTCAAGGCAATTTGTGCCTCTATGACCGAGGAGGAATCTTTTATTGAGTATGTATTTCCGATTTTAAGGTATCATACAAGATGGAATCAGTTAAAAGAAGAAGATTTGCAATATTTTCTAAAACGTGATATTGTGGCACAAAACGGATATGAGATGCAAATCGGCACAGTGCCGGTAGAGTACATTCCCAAAGCAAATGTACTCGGTGATTATTCATTTGGCGATAACGCATGGTCGTATCTGAATCAAATGGCCGATTTATGTGCAGAAAACGACGTGGAACTGGTTTTAATCAAAGCGCCGAGTCTGTATCCGCACTGGTATGAGGAGTGGGATGCACAAATCTGTGCTTTTGCCAAGGAACGAGGTCTTAATTACTATAATTTTTTGGACGAGACAGAAACTATTGGACTGGATTTTGCCACAGACACGTATGATGCAGGTCTGCATTTGAATCTGGACGGAGCGATAAAAATGTCCTCCTATTTCGGGGAGATATTGGTACGCGATTATGAAATTGCGGACCGGCGCGGGGACGAGGAACTCTCACAGATATGGTCAGAAAAAAAAGAGCGGTTTGAACAGAAAAAAGAACAATTGCAAAGTGAGGAAGAGAAAGATGAATAAAAAAATGATGGGAGCGATTACGCTCATTTTAGCTGTTACTATGTGTGCATGTGCGGACAGTCCGGACCCGGCGGACACAGTTCTTGATATGCAGTCCAATATCGGAAAAGCGGAAGATGCAGTCAATGATTTTAAACAAGCGGGTGCGGAAATTGATGAAGAAGGTGCCGCGGCACTGGGCGAGAGTGCAGAACCCGGTGTGGAGCAGCCTACGGTTAACGCGGGATACAATTTCACTTTTAAGGGAGTAAAAATGACTCCGGATGACAATTTTGCACCGCTGCTTGCACAGTTGGGAGAGCCTGCGAATTATTATGAGGCAAAAAGTTGCGCGTTTGAGGGCAAGGACAAGGTATATTCCTACGGTAGCGTGGATATCTCGACGTATCCGCAGGGCGAAGATGATTTTATCTCCTATATTGATTTTCGTGACGATACGGTAACCACCGAAGAGGGTGCTTATCTCTTTATGGCAAAAAATGACGTATTAAAGATGTACGGTGAGAATTATACGGAGAAACTGGGTGCATACTGTTATCCAATGGGTAATATGGAATTGCGGTTCATTTTTGAAAACGATGCGGTTGTGTCGATACAATATGCGACACTTGTATTGCAGGAATAGTCCGGTTACCGTATTCAACTGCAGAAACTTGGAGAAAGCATATGACGTCCAATCTGGAGTATTACAAGGTTTTTTATTATGTGGCGAAGTTATCTTCGGTGACGAAAGCGGCGCAGGAGTTGTCGATTTCGCAGCCGGCGGTGAGCCAGGCGATGAAGCAGTTAGAAAGCATTCTTCAAACCGTGCTTTTTGTCAGGACACCCAAGGGTGTGAAACTGACGCAGACGGGCGAACTGCTGTTTTCTTATGTCGAGAAAGGCTATGAGCAGATTGAACTTGGCGAGCGAAAACTATCGCAGATGTTGAATCTTCAACTGGGCGAGATAAAAATCGGCGCAAGCGACATGACATTGCGCTTCTTTCTTTTGCCATACTTGGAGCGTTTTCACGAGGAGTGTCCGGACATCAAGATTTCCGTGACGAATGCACCGACACCGGAAACATTGCGACTTTTATCTGAGGGAAAGATTGATTTCGGCGTGGTGAGCAGACCTTTTACACCGGCGAAGTCCGTAAATGCGGTTTCTGTTCACGAAACGGAAGATGTATTTATTGCCGGCAGAAGATTCCTGCCGTATAAGAATCGTATGTTAAACTTTCAGGATTTGGAAAATCTTCCGATGATTTTTTTGGAAAAAAATACGAGTACACGCCGATATATGGATGAATTTCTTGCAGAAAACGGGGTATCTCTCAACCCGGAGTTTGAACTTGCGACCAGTGATATGATTGTTCAATTCTGTCTCAGAAGTTTGGGCGTTGGTTGTGTCGTGAAAGAATTCGCCCAAAAAGAAATAGAGTCCGGACGGTTGTTCGAACTCAGATTCAACAAAATGATACCGAAACGAAGTTTCTGCGTGGTTACCGACCGAAATCAAATGCAATCGGTGGCGGCCAAGAGATTGCTCGGGATGATTTATGAATTAGGAGAAGTATCGGATTCTTCAGAAGCAAGAGAATCGTCATCAGATAGTTGAGAATCGCGTATCCGGTCAGCCATTTCCATGGTTTTGTCCATTTCTTCGGAGCGGAACGAAGCAATCGTTTTGCGCTTTGACATAATGCCGAACATCCAGATCATTATCCAGATAAAAATCGGTAAAAGTACCGCAGCGGCAAGACAGGAAAAAAGTACTTGCGATTTTCCTTCAAAATCCAGAAATGCAATGATGAGGCTTGCAACGGACAGACCGACAAGGAGAATGATTCCGAGCATTGCAGCGATACGTTTGAGTTTGTTGTTCATAAGGTTCCTCCTTGATTGGTTCCGATTTTTCAGTAACTTTCACAATTATATCACATTTTGTATAAAGTGCAAGGAGCAACGATGATGCATCGTTGCTCCGAAATAAAGGGGAGGAAAGTTGAAAAATCAAAGGAGGGGGTTCCTTGATGTTAACAGTATGGACGGAAGCGATTGATTGTATTCATTATATGTTGATGAAAAAATACTTTTCATAAAAGGAAAAAAGGTTTATACTGTTATTCATAATTTTTACCTGTTGTATGAAATACATGCGAAAAGGAAAGAAAGGTTAGGATGTTGAAATGGAAATTTTAAAGGCATGGAGAAAAATGGCCTATAACGAGACGGAGGACAAGCAGAAACTCCAGCAGTTATGGAATACGTATTTTGAAAAGGAAAAGGGTGTTTATGAACAACTTCTTTCGACACCCGATGAAGTCGTAACGGGTACGGTTCAGGAACTTGCCGATCGGTTTGGACTGGATGTGGTTACCATGGCAGGCTTTTTAGACGGAATCAATGACAGTCTGGCGGAGTCAAATCCCATTGAGACGATGGACGAGAATACAGTTGTCAGCCTCGCATATGATAAAGAGAAGTTATACAAAAACATGGTTATGGCAGGTGCGGATTGGTTATATCAGTTACCGCAGTGGGAAGCTATTTACGATGAGGAAACGCGAAAGAGATTGTATCGCGAACAAAAAGAATCGACAACCGTAGTTAAGGACGAGAGGATTTATCCGAATGATCCGTGTCCTTGCGGTAGCGGCAAAAAATACAAGAAATGTTGCGGAAAAGGAATGTAAACGCAGAAAAGAGGCAGTATGCAGAGCAGAGTGGGTGAAGCGGTTCGTAAATTTGAAGATGGATATAATTGCGCACAGGCTGTTTTTGCGACATATGCAGATTTGTTTGGAATGAGCAAGGAAGAAGCACTTCGCATTTCAAGCCCGTTGGGCGCAGGAATGGGAAGAATGCGCGAGGTATGCGGTGCGGTATCGGCTATGGCCTTATTGGTTGGACTGAAGGAAGGCAATATCGACCCGGAGGATAAAGATGCGCAGGCGAAGACTTATCAGATGGTTCGAACTCTGAGTGATGGTTTCGCCAAAGAGCAGGGGAGCATCATCTGCAAAGAATTACTTGGACTTATGAAAAGGGAGACAGGCGCCAAGCCGGCAGAACGAACGCAGGAGTACTATATGACGCGGCCATGCAGCAAAGCGGTTGCATGCGCGGCAAAACAGATTGAGGAACAATTACTGTTGGAGTTTTGCGACTAGTGCACTTGTGCAGAAATGGAGATGCAATATGAAAATTACATTAAAAGACGGAAGTATCAAAGAATACAATGAAGCGATGCCGATTTATGACATTGCAAGAGATATAAGTGAGGGATTATTAAGATCGGCATGTGCTGCAGAGGTTGACGGGGAAGTGGTTGACTTAAGAACCGTGATTTCAAAGGATTGTGAGTTAAATTTATTGACAGTTTCGGATCCGAAGGGACTTGCGGCATATCGTCATACCACATCACATGTCATGGCGGAGGCGGTGAAGCGTTTGTTTCCGGAAGCAAAGTTAACCATCGGTCCTTCCATAGAGAATGGCTTTTATTATGATTTTGACTATCCGGCATTTTCCAGAGAGGATTTGGATGCAATTGAAGTCGAGATGAAGAAAATCATCAAAGAGGGAGCAAAGTTGGAACGTTTTACTTTGCCGAGAGAAGAAGCCATTGCTTTCATGGAGAAGCGAAACGAGCCCTACAAGGTGGAATTGATTCGTGATTTGCCGGAAGACGCGGAGATTTCTTTTTACAGTCAAGGCGATTTTACCGACCTTTGTGCCGGACCGCATCTTTTAAGTACCAAGAATATCAAAGCATTCAAGTTGATTTCTTCTTCCGGTGCTTATTGGAGAGGCAATTCCGACAATGCGATTCTTCAGAGAATTTATGGAACCGCATTTGGCAAAAAGGAAGAATTGGAAGAATACTTGGCCTATCTTGAAAATATCAAGAATCGCGATCACAATCGTATCGGTCGAGAAATGGAATTGTTTACAACCGTAGATGTAATTGGCCAGGGGTTGCCCCTGTTTATGCCGAAGGGAACCAAGATGATTCAGACATTGCAGCGCTGGATTGAAGATGAAGAAGAAAAACGCGGCTATGTGAGAACCAGAACACCGTTGATGGCAAAAAGAGATTTGTACATTATTTCCGACCATTGGTATCACTACAAAGAGGGAATGTTTGTATTGGGCGATGCCGATGATGAGAAAGCGGATGTATATGCGTTGCGTCCGATGACCTGTCCTTTTCAGTATTATGTATATAAAGCAAGCCAAAAATCCTATCGTGATTTACCGCTACGTTACGGTGAGACATCAACACTGTTTCGTAATGAAGATTCCGGAGAAATGCACGGCTTAACCCGTGTGCGTCAGTTTACCATTACAGAAGGACATTTGATTGTCAGACCGGACCAGATTGAGGATGAATTCCGTGGCTGCGTGGATTTGGCAAAGTATTGTCTGACCACCCTTGGATTGCAGGAGGATGTTTCTTACCGTCTGTCGCTCTGGGATCCCAAGAATGCCGATAAGTACTTGGGTAATGAGGAAACATGGAATCAGGTACAGGATATGATGCGGCAGATTCTCGGTCATATTGGTATCGATTACACCGAGGA
Organism: uncultured Lachnospiraceae bacterium; assembly: GCA_964389005.1. Classification (GTDB taxonomy): domain Bacteria; phylum Bacillota; class Clostridia; order Lachnospirales; family Lachnospiraceae; genus CAYMCV01. The sequence goes on from CAYMCV010000007.1 coordinate 34,445, forward strand.
AGAGGGCGAAGCTGCTTTTTACGGACCGAAGTTGGATATTCAGGCCAAAAATGTCTATGGCAAAGAAGATACAATGATTACCATCCAGTTGGATATGTTCTTGGCGGAACGCTTCGACATGAGTTATATTGATAAAGACGGCGAGAAGAAGCGTCCTTACATTATCCACAGAACCAGTATGGGTTGCTATGAAAGAACACTTGCATGGTTGATTGAGAAGTACGAGGGCAAGTTCCCGACATGGTTGTGCCCGGAGCAAGTCAGAATTCTTCCGATTTCCGAGAAATTTGAAGATTATGCCAAGGAAGTGGAGAATTATCTGAAAGAGAACGGTATTTTGGTAACTGTTGACAACCGTTCCGAAAAAATTGGATATAAGATTCGCGAGGCCAGACTTGCGAGAGTGCCTTATATGTTGGTAGTCGGACAGAATGAACAGGACAGTAAGACCATTTCTGTCAGAAGCAGATTTGCAGGTGATGAGGGTGCAAAGACCTTGGAACAATTTTGCAATGAAATTTGCAAGGAGATTCGCACCAAGGAAATTCGAAAAATTACAGTTGAAGAAACCACAAATCGTTAAAGGATAACAAATATCATGCAATATACCGTGCTTTCATATAGCACGGTATATTTTTGGGCAACCGGGAAATACTCCTATTACAAAGAAACCTATGGATTAAGACTCTTTGCAAACAAGAATCAGGAGGTGTTGCTATGACCGAATTACGATGTGAGGTGAATAATTGTACCTACAATGACAGTAACTGTTGCTGTAAGGGTGACATCTGTGTCGCCGGGGTACATGCGGATGAGAAAGGAAAAACCTGTTGTGAAAGCTTTTCCAATCGGAAGAATGATGCCTTTACGAGTTCAATTTCTCATGCAAGCGATGTGATAGGTATCGACTGTGAGGCAATCAGGTGCATTTACAATTCAAATTACAGATGCAAGGCTAAAAAGGTGGATATTCTCGGTAACGGTGCAAAAAACAGTGAAGGAACAGCTTGCGGAACGTTTACGGAAAGATAGAAGGAACCTTTGGATCGGGTAGGGAATTCTCTATCCGATCTAAAAAGTAAAAATGGAGATACATAATTACTTATTTTAGTTTACAATGACTTCAACTTGTGATATTATCACAAAGGAAATAACAAGAGAAATAACAAAAGAAATAACAAAAGATATGGCAAATGAAATAACAAAAGAGAGGTCTACAAATGTACGAATGTCCGAATTGCGGAAGTAATTTGAAATTTGATATTGCTTCACAACAACTGCATTGTGATTCATGCTCTGCTTTTTTAGATCCTTATTCTGTGAAAAAGGATTCGGATGCCGAAGAAACTTACGAAAGTGCCGTGTTCCTTTGCCCACAGTGCGGCGGCGAAATGGAAGCACTTGAGAACTCGGTGGTGGAATACTGCATTTATTGCGGAGGTTCCAATATTTTGACCGGTCGCCTTGTGAAACAGAAACGCCCGGGATACTTAATTCCGTTCAAAAAGACGAAGGAAGATTGTATCGATTTGTATCGAAAGCAGATGAAAAAAGCTATTTTTGCACCAAGCGCACTGAAAGATCCCAAGAATCTTGAGAACTTTAAAGGGATTTATGTTCCTTTTTGTAGTTACAGAATTAATCAACAGGGTCGTACCTTACTGCAGGGGAAGAAAGTCTATCAAGAGGGTAATTACACGATAACCGAGAAGTACAATTTATCTGCCGACGTTGATGCATTTTACAGAGGTTTTTCGCATGATGCTTCTTCCGGTGTGCCGGATGATTTGACGGAGCGAATCGCGCCGTTTGACGTGCACGAGATGAATACTTTTACGCCGACGTACTTAAGCGGATTTTACGCGGATACGGCCGATGTTGTCAGCAGTATTTATGCGGAGGAAAACATCAGACAGGCAGATGAAGCAACCTTCGAAAAACTTCGTTTGGATATTTTTTCCGAGTATCAGATAGAAACTCCGAAAGAAACGACGGATTATGATCAATTGTTACATACGAAACTTGAAAGTGCGGATCATACCATGTTTCCGATTTGGTTCTTTACATATCGAAATCGAAACAGGATTATTTATACTGCGGTCAACGGTCAAACAGGAAAGGTATTTGCCGATATTCCGATAGATCCCAAGAAGTATATTGCGGGATCTGTATTACTGGCAATTCCCATATTTTTGATCTTAAATACCTTCTTTGTACTAAAGCCTTCAACCGTGCTTTGCCTGACCATGTATTTTGCATTGGCGGGGATTATCTACTATGCGTCGGAACTGAAAAAAATATTTATTAAAGAAAATCGGCTGAATGATCGAGGTTTTATGTGGCGATTGCGTAATCATTCGAACGACAGCGACTATAATAAGAAGAATGAACTCTCAGCGGGCGAGATTGTTGTATTGGCAATCGGAATTCCGGTGGCAATTGCAATCGGACTGGTTACATATATTTTTTGCGGATTCATTGTTGTTGTGTCGTTTGTAGCATTTGCTGTAGGACTTGGCTTTACAATTGGCAGTATCAGAAAGCTAAAAAAACTGAAAGACATGTCTGTACATATTGATACCATGAAGGATCATAAGGAGAAACCGGAAGTAACGATGTCGAGCGTATGGGGATTTTTCTTGCCGTTGTTGGCTATATTCATCAATTGGATGGTATTGTTTATATCCCCGGTTAATGACTTCTGGTATTATGGGTCGGCAGTATTCACAGCGGCAACCGTATTATTGACATTTTTTGAGATTATTCGAAAGTATAATTTACTTTCCACACGAAAGATTCCTCATTTTCATGACAGAGGAGGTAAAAATTATGAATAGAATCAGAAAATGCTTTGAAAGAATTGCTGTTTTCATGTTACTCGTTATAACAATGTTTTATTCTGCGTTGATGGTCGCTGATGCAAAAGGCGATGGTTCACAGTATTCCGTTTACATGAGCGATGGTGCCGACCTCTTATCTGAGGAGGAAGAGGAGCAACTCTATGCAATTATGGAACCGATTACAGAATATGGATATGTTGCTTTTCTGTCTGTCGATCAGAATTTTGATTCAGCACCCGCGCTTGCCAAGGAGTATTATAACAAATGTTTTGGCTCCGCCAGCGGATTCCTGTTTCTGATAGATATGGATAATCGTAGAATCCAAATTCATTGTAACGGAGCAATCTATGATGTTATCACGGAAGATTATGCGGATATCATTACAGACAATATTTATACATATGCTTCTGACGAGGAGTACTACGAGTGTGCGGCCGAGGCATATCGGGAAGCTTATGTGTTGCTGGCAGGAGGAAGAATTGCCCGCCCGATGAAATATATAAGCAATGGCTTATTGGCAATCATACTCGCTTTACTGATTAATTTTGTTGTTGTAATAATGGTTTCTTCCACAAAACGTCCGACCAAAAAAGAGTGTATTCAGGCAAGTGTTTCACAATGTCAGATACAAAATTGCCATGAGGATATGATTTCGCAAACACGAAAGTATAATCCTCCGTCGAGCAGCAGCGGTGGAGGAGGAGGCAGCTCCGGCGGCGGTGGCGGCGGCGGTGGTGGCGGCGGTGGCGGCGGTCACAGCTTCTAGATGAAATGGCACATACTATTTTTATAAAAAGACTTGACGTGCGTTGATGCATATGTTATATTAATTTTCGGTGGTTTTATAACCAATACAAACAAGCAGAGTATCCACTCTCACCCTACGGCAAAGGTCGGTAGGCGTTCATAGTCAGCAATTATTTTACAGTTGATTTTTAAGTGGATGCGTC